>JBNKRJ010000014.1:0-36164 GCA_050296515.1 Bacteroidales bacterium
TAAAGTATTTATATTTGTTGTTTTAACACTAAAAATGCAAAACCTTTGAAAACATCAGTAAGGCATTTGCCCCAAAATAAACGGTTTGAGCTAAATCTTATAAAACAAACCATACTTGAATTTTGCCCCGCAATTGAAATGCTTATTTTGTTTGGAAGCTATGCACGGGGCGACTGGGTGGAAGACACCTACCACGAAGGCCACATTACCTACGAATACAAAAGCGATTACGACCTGCTGCTGGTTTTTGGTACCGAAAAAGAAGCGAACAACCTTGCATTAAAACTAAAACTCGAGAAATTTATCAGGGAAGCAGGCACCGAAACCTATTTTTCGTTAATACTGCATTCCATTGCTTTTGTAAACAAAAAAATAGCGCACAATAATTACTTTTTTGCCGACATTAAAAAAGAAGGCATCATGCTATACAATGCAGGGAACCACCAACTGGCCAGGCGAAAAAAACTAAACAGGCACGAACGGCAAAAGCATGCACAGGAGGATTTTGATTACTGGTTTGGAAGTGCTGGTGGCTTTTTTAGGTTTTATGAAGTTGGTTTAAAAGAAAATAATCTAAACGGTGCGGCTTTTCAACTCCATCAAGCAACTGAGCGATACTACCACACTATTTTATTAGTATTTACCGGCTACAAACCCAAAACACATGATATAGAAGAGCTTGGACGCCAGGCCAAAAACCTTGATGCGGAGTTTGCCAAAGTGTTCCCCAACAACACCAAAGAGGAAAAACGCCTGTTTGAACTACTGCAAAAAGCTTACATTGATGCCCGCTACAAACCCGAATACTCAATTAAAAAGGAAGAACTGGAATATCTTGGCCAAAGGGTAGAGCTGCTTAAAGAGCTTACCGGGTGTATTTGCAGGGAGAAAATTGAGGGGTTTACCAAATAACAATGTTAACCCGAAAAATTCATGAATTTTCAGGGTATGTTATTCATTTTCGTAGTTTAAACATTAAAACAAAGAAGTACTGGATTTTATTGATAGCCAGGTTTATTGTTTGCCTTATAGCTGAATTTATAGCTGTTGCTGACTTTTTTAGTACTGCATTTGATGGGGCAGGATAGGAAAAAGGCTGTAAAAGTAGAATATACTGTCAAGCCCAGTGGCGAATTTCAGTTGAGTATTATAAATTTGTCTGCAAGGATATTCCCTTTTTAATAACTATTTGTATCTTTAAAATACTTATCAATTTTAATACTTCATTATTAGTTTAACTATATACTTTAAAATTATGAAAAAGGGTTCTTCATTAAATCGAGGATTATTTAATCCTGGCAGAATGGCAATTTATGCAGTAATTGCTGCATTGTTTGGACTTATTTCTTTGGCTACACCTTATTATGCTAATGCACAGGCAAAACCAGATAAAAAAGAAATGGCCCGGAATAATCTGAAAAAAGCAGAGGCAAACCTGGCAAAGATAGAGAGTAAGATTACTACTGCCGATTCATTAATTGATATCGGAACTACCATGGTAAACGAAGCTAAATCTGAAGTAAAACAGCTTGAATCTGAAAAGAAAGAAATGGAAAAAACGTATTCTTCGCAAAAAAAGCCATTGGATAAAAAGATTAAAGGAAAAGACAAAACTGCAGCTACTGAAGCAAGAAATGAACTAAAGGCATTGGATACCCAACACAGAGCTGATATAAAGGAAGTATCAACAAAACTAACTGAAGCCAACAAAAAACTTAGCAAGGGCAATGCCAATATTACGAAAGGAAAAACTTCTAAAAATGCTGCCGAAGCCTCATTAAAATCTGCAAAAGAAAAAGTGGAAGCAGCACAGGAAAAGTTGGATAACATGGAATAATATCTTTGAGGTTAAAGAAACAGCCTCTGGTTTGGTTGATGAAAGGGTATTTGATTTCAAAATGATATCAGTTTACACCCTGGCGTTATATGTAAAAAGTTGTAACTGCTATTAATACATATCAATGTTGCTGAAAAAGCATAAAAGAAGGTGCTTATCAGGGTGAGAACCGCATCTGCCTGAAATTGTGATAAATTGGAATAATAGAGACTTTAGAATCATTTTAAATGATTCTGAAGTCTCTATTATTTTATTTTTTGGCTGGATTAACTTAGAAAAAATAAATACTTTTGTGCCCCTTAAAATTATTTTAATCTAAAAGCAAACCAACTCCATATGTTAAGAAAAAACCTTGATATAAATAAAACGGTAATTGATACCATTTTTAAAGGTCAGGTAACACACTCCGACTTATTTGTTAATTCAATAGGTGATCTTAAAATTACATCCAAATTAAAAATATATTGCCGGTTTTATAATGGCTCTCCCATGTTTCAGGCATCGTCTTTTCAAAAAGAATAATTTGTAATCATTTAAAACACTATATTTTCACCCCAAAAACAAGAATATCATCCAGTTGGTTATATTTATCGTGCATCCACTCTTCCAGTATGCGTTCAAGGATGATTTTCTGTTCTGGCATGGATTGATCGCTGATAGAAACCAGTAGCTCTTTAAATCTTTTTGACTTAAACTTTTCGCCATGTTCTCCACCAAACTGATCAATATAACCATCGGAGAAAATATAAATGCAATCACCCTCTTGAACTTCAATCTTTTGATGTGTAAATTCAGCTTCTTTTAGATAAATTGAAACGGGTTGGGGATCTGCTTTAACAATATGCAATTGTTTGTTACGAATTAAGTAAAGAGGGTTGTTTGCTCCTGCAAAATGCAACAGGTTGTTTTTAGTATCCAATATGCATAACGACATGTCCATTCCATCGGAGGCTATTTTGTTCTGCTTTGTTTGTTTTAATGATGTTTTTACTTTTTCTCTCAAAATCTCCAGTATTTCATTAGGTTTTTCAGTCCTGTTTTCAATGACCACATCATTTAAAAAAGACATACCCAGCATGCTCATAAATGCTCCTGGTACTCCATGGCCCGTACAATCGGCAGCAACAAAAACAATGTAGTTATCTAATTTCCGATACCAGTAAAAATCGCCACTTACCACGTTTTGTGGTAAAAACAACAGCATGAAATCCGAAAAACTTTCTGCAATGGTTTTTATATTAGGTAGCATGGCCTTTTGAATTTTGCTGGCATAATTAATACTATCCATTATTTGCACATTTTTTCGCTGGATTTCGTCTTTCTGGATAGTAAGGGCACCAATGGCTTCGGTGAGCTGTCCGGCCTGTTGCATAATTTCTTCGCGCGATTCTTCAATTTCTGAATTTCTCTTTTTTAGTTCATCGGCCTGAGATTTTATTTCTTCCTTTTGCTCAATTATTTCAGCATTCTGAAAAATAAGTCGCTGATTCGCTTTTTTCTTTCCCCTGTAAAGTCTGAACAATAGAAACAAGAATACAGAGATAATAACAAAGAATACTCCAAAAGCAAGCATCCACTGCCGTTGTCTTCTTACTTTATCCTTGTGCTGCTGAATGGCAATTTCCTTTTCTTTTGTCTCAACTGTTAAATCTGCAATTTTTATGTTTTTTTGAACAGTATCCTTAACCAAAACTTCTTTCTCCTCTTCAAGGGTCTCTTTTTCATCCTGAACCGCAGCAAGACTACTGTCCAGCTCTGTTAATTTACTTTCTACCTCTTCTTTTTGTTTCTTCTCTTCTTCATATTTAGTTTCAAGAATTGTAATTTTATATCGCTCTTTCTTGGTCTTAGTTTTATCCATGAATTCAAGGTATTCCTGGCTAATTATAAACCCTTCTTTATAATCTTTTCCATTTGAATATAAGCTGATTAATCTAAGATAACACTGATTAGACAAAGCTGAGTATTTGTACTTTTTTGATAACTTCAATACTTCAGAATAAGCTTCAATTGCTTTTGATTCCTTTCCCCACGACTCATAAATAGCTCCAATGTTAAAAAGGGTTTTTATGCTGGATGTTTTTTGATTCAACCCTTTCCTAATCTGGTACTCCTTTTCATAATTTTTAATTGCCTGTCTGTACTTCTTTTCGTTATAATAGGCTGTTCCTATAAGGTTAAGAGCGTTTGCCTGTTTGTTTTTGCTTTTCAGTTTTTCCGCCATTTTAAGGGCTTCTTCACCGTACTGAATGCTTTTTTTTGTCGAAATTCGTAAATAGCTTTTCGAGAGTTTATAAAGGATAGTATATCTTGATTTACCTTTTGCTGTTTTTAGTTGTTTCTCTAATTTAGAAACAGCAGTTTGAGAGCTTGCTCCAGCGACCAAACCAATCATAAACCAAACCAAAAAAATTCCCTTTTTCATGAATATAAATTTAGAGAGGGCTCTTTTATTCCCGTTTTAAAATTAGAAATTTTAGTTGACAAAACATAAGTTGATGACAGAATGATTCTTAATTCTACCAGAAATTGCCTTTAAGTCGCTTAAAAGGATAATATTCTGTATTTTTTGGTTAATTGCATTAATCAATCCTAAAATCAAAATGTTTAAAAATTCACTTTTAATTTTCTCATTTTTCTTCCTGTTAATTAATTCAAATACCATAAATGCCAGGATGTAAATTGTGCGCTGAGAAACTTCCGGGCAGGAAATTATGAGCCGGCAGCTAGAGAATTTGCCGATATTTTGCCGGGAGTGGAAAAGCATTTTGGATCCTGCGACACAACCAATTACAGTAAAATTGTGCTTTATACAGCTATTAGTTTTAAGAAAATTGGCAATATTGACAGTGCTATCTATTACTATGAAAAATGCAATGCAATTTACGAAAAACTTAACCCTCGGTTCGATAGGTATTTTTTGAACAGCTGCTATGAACTTGCCTCAATTTATTCCTACTTTGGTAGGGAGGCTTTCAAAAAAGCACAGTTATATTTAAAAAACAAATATGCTAAAATGGAAGGCTCTGCATTTGCCTGGGCGGCATTTGTGTTAATGAAATAATGTGATTTAATATTCTTAATGACAATTGTCGTAAAAAATACCTTCAAATAGCTGTATTTTTGTAAAGAAAACATAAAAGCTATTTACGAATGCAAATCCCTGAGAAATATAAATTCATTGTACAGCTGGGAAAAGCCTTGCATACCTACGGTGTGCCATCCTATAAGTCACAGGTTTACCTGACTGAGGTTTCTGCAAAAAAAGGAATTAAGGCCAGTTTTATGGATACACCTACATGGATAAACTACGTATTTTATGAAGAAGGTGATCATACTTATAACTACATAGAATGCGTACCTCCAGGAGAATTGAACCTTGGTGCTTTATCAAGAATTGAAGAGCTAACAAAAGATGTACTGGCAAATAAAATTAATTTTACTGAAGCCAAAACTGCTATTGAGCAAATAAAAAAGAAGCCTGTTACATATGGGAAGGGTATTGAAATGTTGGCCTTTATGCTGTCTGCAGGTTCTTTTAGCCTTATTTTAGATGCAGGATGGACTTCATCTATTGTTGCATTTTTATTGGGAGCAATTGTTTATGGAATTACCTTACTGGCAAAAAAATCAGGATACATACGTAGTACTTTAGAGTCGTTGGTCGCACTTGTTGCTACTATAATTACAGGTCTGCTTGCTTTGTTTTTCGATCAAATTAATATCTCGCTTACCATACTGGCTTCCATCATTGTTTTTATACCCGGATTAGCTATTACAACGGCGCTTGAAGAGATCACCTCAAAAAGCCTTGTTTCAGGTACCGCTAAACTTTTTGATGCCCTTATTTCCTTGTTTAAGCAATTTTTTGGAGTGGTGATGGGTTTGGCCGTATTGTTATTATTTGTTGATTTAGAGCCAAATAAAGTGGTAAATGATGTTCCTGAATGGATGGATTATATTGCGATATTTTTGTTGGCAATTAGTTTAACGCCTGTGTTGAAAGTTCGTCCTAAAGACATACTCTATAGTGTAGTGGCAGGCTTTATATGCTATTTTACAACAACTATGTTTGATTTTGCAGGCTTATTGGTTAGTATATTTATCGGGACCATTGTGGCGGTGTTAATAAGCAAGTTATTTGCCAGAATAACAGGTTCGCCCGAACTTGTTTTTTTAGTTCCCGGCACTATTATGCTGGTGCCAGGTAGTAAAGCATTCATTAGTTTAAGCAGTGTTTTTATTGACACTACTAATACATCCAGTCACATGGGCGAACAAGTTTTATATATTTTTATGGGAATTATTGGTGGCTTAATTTTTTCCGGTACCTTTATGGATAGGAAAATCAATGAAGCTTCTTTAGTCGGAGCTAAACTTAATCAGTTTGGCATTGATAATGAGTAAGTTTACCTTTTAATTGTCTCTAATGAAACTTTTAAAACCTATAATAATTGTTCTTTGTTTTTTGGCTGTAAGTCAGTCAATATTCGGCCAAAGAGATACCCTAAAATCAGATATGAAGTTTGATTTTGGTATCACCCGCGACAAAAACATCAATATTTGGCCTTTATTTAAGTATTTTAGAGATAGAAATGAGCTTGATTTGCAGGTGTTGTATCCTGTTTTTAGAAAACAATACGATACTTTAACTGAAACTAGCCGTTCACATTTTTTCCCTCTTTATTGGAATTATAAAGATAAAAAATTAACAGATAAACGATTTGTTTCGCTTTATTATCCTTCATTGGTCCGCACAGTTAAAGACAGCGCCTGGGGAGTAAACTCATTTCGGTTTTTAGAACTTGCTCCTGAAGTAAATATGCTGGAGTTTACCAAGTCAAAAGACGGGCTTTTTGTGCAGAACAACCTGCTATTTTTTATTTGGACAAAGAACGATCGAATTAATCATCGTTCCCATTTTATCACTTTCCCTCTTTACTGGCATTTTCAATCGCTCCAAAGTCAAACAAATCTTTTTTTCCCTCTTTACTTTAATCAAAAAAGATATTACTACAATGATACAAGCAGTTTAAGCACTGTTTTCCCATTGTATTGGTCGTATAAAAATAACACAACCAATAACAAAGTAATTACACCACTAATTTGGCGAACAAAAAACTCAAACTATCGTTCATTTACATTTGCTCCTTTTGTTTCTACTGGTAAGTCACCTGATAAAAAAACAAACCACTTAATGGTAGGGAGCCTTTATTGGCAGTTTAATGATGTATATGGAAATGACAAGGTTTTTTTTCCATTGTATTGGAAAAGAGACAGATATTATTATGATGATACCACAAAGTTTAAAACCTTTTTTCCGTTATACTGGTCATACAAGAACAAAGAAAAAAGCCTGAAAACTTTTGCTCCACCATTAATTTGGAGGGTGAAACGTGATAGTTCAAAATCATTTACTTTTTTGCCTTTTTATTCCGGGAAAACAGCGTTTGATACACACCGGAAATACCGAATGTATGGCACTCTTTTCTGGCATTTTAAAAATGATTATAGTAAGAGCAACCTGCTATTCCCGATTTTCTTTAGCCGAAAACGCTATTTTGAAACGGACACTTCGAAATTTGCCACATTGTTTCCAATTTATTGGTCGTTTAAAAATGAAACAAAAAACACCAAGGTGGTTTTTCCAATATTATGGAGTGTTAAAAACCCCAGGTATAAAACATTTAGCTTTTTACCCCTGTATTTAAAGAGAACATCAACTGATTCTACTAGCAAAAGATTAATGATAGGCTCAATTTATTGGCAATACAAATCCCCTGAGCAAAAAAACTGGGCAATTTTCCCATTGTATTGGAACAGAAAGCATTATTATTACAACGATACTACTCATTTTACGGGATTATTCCCTCTTTATTGGTCTTATTCTGATAAAGATGTAAAGAATAAGGTCTTTTTCCCTCTTTTTTGGAACCTGGATAACAACTATTACAAATCGTTTACAATTATTCCATTCTACTCCAAAGGACATTCGTGGATTTCAGGAAATAAACATCTCATGATTGCTTCAATTTATTGGCAATTCGATCAGGAATCAGGAAAAGACAGACTGATTTTACCACTTTATTACAAAAATTGGAGGTATGATAGTAGTGATACTACAAGTTTTTCAACCATTTTCCCACTTTATTGGTCAAAAAGAAACAGTAAAATACAAAATACGGTGGTTTTCCCGTTTAGTTGGAGTTTCAAGAAGCGAAACAAGAAAACCTACATATTTTTCCCACTCTATTCGCGAGGCACTGACCCCGATTCAGACAATGGACATTTGATGCTGGCGACACTTTATTGGCAGTTTAAAACAGATAAAAGCAAAAATACTTTATTGTTGCCTATATATTATCAGCGACTTGGATATAAGTCTTATGATACAACCAGGTTTACGACTGTTTTCCCACTATATTGGTCATATACCAACATGCTTGGAAAAAGAAAGGTGTTTTTCCCATTGATTTGGACCAGTAAGACAAGATACTATAAGTCGTTTACTTTTGTTCCACTGTTTTCTACCGGAAGATCTATTGCTGGTTCTCAAAAACATTTGATTCTAACACCGCTTTATTGGCATACTGTGAACAGGGATGCTAAATCGAATGTTCTATTCCCTCTTTATTGGTCGTATAAGGATAGTGTGCAGAATGACAAAGTGTTGTTTCCTATAGTGTGGAGTCTTAAAAACCAGAAACGGAAAAGCTTCACTTTTGTTCCGGTTTATCATACTTGGAAAAATGTTTATGGAGATAAAAAGTCAAATATTTTAGTCGTTTTATGGCGACGGAAAATTATTGAAGACAGAAAAACAACTCAATTCTTATGGCCAATTTGCGAGGCTGTTAATGATGAGAAAGCTGATTATCATTATTTTAGATTTGCTCCAATTATCTGGTACAAAAAAACACCAGAGGTAAAACATTTCTCATTCCAACCATTTTATTACATGCATCAAACAGATGAGTACAAAAGCCACCATATTTTATGGCAGTTGTATGTATCAAAAAACTATTTTGGTGTGAAAAAATCGAACCGGTTTTTGTGGAGGCTGTTTTATAAAGATAAATACGAAAACAACGATTTTGAAACCCGCTTTTTGCACCTGGTATATGCTAATGTGAAGAAAAGAGGAGTTGAAGAAAAGAGTTTATTCCCTATTTATCACAAAAGAGAAGATGCAAAAGGAAATAAATCGCTTTCGCTGTTTTTCTATTTTTACAATAAGTTTCAGCGTCGCTTAGAAACAAGTAATGATTTTTATCGCGAAAGCCGGATTTTCTGGTTTATACGACTAAGATCAAATTATGGACAGTTGAAGAGGGAGGGAAAACTATAGTTAAAGAAAAGGATTCTTTTTTCCTTAATCTTCCAAAAAAGTATTAATGTTTCTCAATAATTTCGAACATTCCCTGGTTTAAAATATACATTATATTTATTGTCTTTTATTAAAAATACTTCCAAGTTTTATATCAGAAACATTTTTATATTTAACGGTTCTTATACCTACTTTATGAAAATATTAAATGTTTTTAATAAATCATTAAAATCTACAAAGCAAAGAAAAAATTCAATCAGATTGATTCATTACCTAAAAAGCATCGAGTAGATGCAAATATCAGAAAATCAGCAAAGTACAGCCTTTAAAGCTGTTTTTTCTAATATTTAAAGGTAAACATATTCATGCTCCCGAAGTGGGCTGTTATCAGGCAAAATCAATAAAAATAATCCCCGAAAAGATGAAAAAAGTTTCACCTGATGGAGAGCTTTTGGCCAGAGCCCAATAAGCATTGAATGTTTGCATCAGGGTGTTGAATTTATTTATAGAATCATGGAAGGGTTTTAGTCGAAACATTCTGGAGCAATTTTTCTTATTTCCTCATTGGGTTTGTAAACTGGCTTTCCGTTAGCGTATTCTTTCACTGTCTGGCTAAATTTTGGATGTTTCCAATAAGTTGGATGCATTTTTGAACCACTGCATTCCGAATCTTCTTTGCAAGCACCGCAACACGACCATACATATCCATCTCTATTGCAATAATTGTCGCCTATTACGCACCAGCAGTCGTCATCATGGTAATTGTATGAGCCCTTATGTTTTAACTTCTTTTTAGGCATGATCTTTAAATTTTGTTTTAAATAAGTTTGAGTTAGATGTTTTTGCATTGTGATTAGGTTTCCTTATTAATACCCTCATTGAAGGTATATAAAAATACTATCTTTAAAGGAAAATACGTTATTATTTTTCATAAAAGCTAATTCTATGAGGATTTACTTATTACTTGTAATTGTTTGTATTTCTGCTTATTCTAAAGCCCAACTCTCCGAAAAAGACTCCATAATTACAGCAGTTATCTATAACGATACCCTTGGTTCTGCCAATGAAGATACCGAGCTTTGGATCAGTGCTAGATTGAGTGGGAAAACCTTGCAAATGCTTGTAGATGAAAATATTATCAGTAGAGATGATATGCGCGATATGGCCTTGCCATTAGGTGTTTTCAAGAATAAAGAGCCCATCAACTTTAGTAAGGGAATGATAGATTTGTGGAAAATGAAAGCTGCCAGGATTAAGAAGAATCGTAAGCCTTCAGATGCGTCCATTTTATCTGTGGCTTTAATGGGTGTAGAAGCCAGTTTAAAGCCAAATAATCAAATGAACCTTAGAAAATACCGTGATAGTTTAATCAGTCCTTCAGTTACAAAGATAGAAGGACTGCACAAAGGAATTCGTAAATTATACAGTGATGACAGGGCTCAGTTTATGGATTTTATTGCTGATAATTTGTCTCCAAATGTTTTACTAGGCTTTAATATTCAGGAACTTTTGCCTCCAAAACACATGCTTGAGGATGGAAAAATAAGGGAAATCAACCCCATTTTTAAAGCTTATTATTTTGACAGACTATTACGGGAAGCGGGGACTGAATTTATACACTATTACCCTGCCCGATATGATGTGATTAATTCTTATGGTCCTTTTCAAATAACCAATGTGGCAATTAATGATATCAAAGCAAACAATAGGTTAACAAATGATTTTAAGAAGTACAAATCGATGGATGATTTGAAAAGTCTGGAAGATCATATATTTTTAGCAGCCTTATTTGCCTATAATAATTGGGAAAGATTATCAATATTGCTGCATTCGGATGGTAATTTAAGCAAGTTCAACGACTATTTTAAAGATTACAAAACAAATGCTGAGAAAAAACGCAGGCTAAGATTGTTTATTTCTGGTTTAACAGCATGTATGCATCATCACCCGCCAAATTCATGGAAAGCAGTCAGAGCCTATCTTAAATCGACTGAAAAGCTGGATAATATTCATTACGAGTGCATTGATAAATTTGCTGGAAAACAATTAAGAAAGTATTACCAGAGTTCAGTTGAGGCTTATTTGATTATGAAAGTTTATCATGAGCTGTTTCCTGATTAGGGATTTTTTGAATGGTCGGTCTTTTAGACAGCACTTTGCAATCCTTAGTCTGCATATTGCTGACTGAGGACTGCAAAGTGCCTACTGTGAACTGAAAACTTACTTTCTTGAATTAATTGCGTATCTTTGTATCGAAATGGAATACAGTGAATTTCATACACCATCAATTTGTTCGGGATTTGTCTGTGAAAATGAATTCCTTACTTTTCTATATATCTTCTCGGAACTATAGTATAGAGTTGACAGTCTCCTATCGATTTTATCGACGGTATTCAATGCACATCAATTAACTGCCAAAAACTATAGTTATTTACCTTTTATTTCATGTTATGGAAGCTTACTACAGCTACCTGAATGAGCTGGTTAATAAAAATAAATCAGCTTTTGAAGCCTGGCCCCAATTAAAATGGCTAAACACCTATACTGCCCCTGATTTTCAGGTGTTGCGTGACAACTTGCTTGAAATGGCAGGAAATTCTACCTTGTTCAATGGAACTAAGCCTTTTTATAAGCATATATCTATGGGATGTAATTTATGTGGCCAGGGATTGTGGAGTTGCCTTTTCATTACCGGAAAATGTAATGCTTCTTGTTTTTACTGCCCAGCTTCACAAACCATTGATGAGGTGCCAACTTCCCAGGGATTGAGTTTTCCAACAGCTGCTTCATATGCCGAGTATGTTTCGCATTTTAAGTACAAAGGAGTTAGTTTTAGTGGGGGAGAGCCGTTACTTTTTGCCGATAGAGTATTGGAGTATTTAAAAGAAATCAGAACTAAATGCTCGCCTGATGTTTATACCTGGCTGTATACCAATGGAATAGTTGCTACTGATGAAGTTTTTAAGAGATTAACAGAGTTAAATTTAAACGAAGTTCGTTTCGATATTGGTGCAACAGGTTATAGCCTTGATAAGATAAAACATGCCAAGGGTACTATCCCAAACATTACCATTGAAATACCTGCTGTTCCCGAAGAAAAAGAGCGGTTAAAAGCTCTATTGCCCAAAATGATTGAGGCAGGAGTGAGCAATCTGAATCTTCACCAATTACGACTAACTAACTATAATGTTGCTAAATTGAGTAAACGGGATTACACTTACATTCCTGCTGAAAAACCAATTGTGTTAGAATCGGAACTGGCAGCTCTTGAGATTATTAACTATGCTCATGAACAACAGCTGGATATCGGGATTAATTACTGCTCCTTTTTCTTTAAAAATCGTTTCCAGGCGGCCGGCTATCGAAAAATGATTGCTGGTGGATTAGGTATTCTTCCTGACAGCATAAGTAACAGGGGGTTTGAAAGAGAGCTGAACGGAAAAGAAATACGTTACTATGCTACCAAAATAGCTGATGAAGGAACTTTAACAGAAAATCCTGGTCTATTATCCCTCAAAAACAAAAAATACGATTTTAGAAAAGATCTTATTTATTGCAGACAGTTTGAGAACGAGAAAGAGTGTTCCCAGATGAAATCCCTAGTTAACGAAGAGCCATCTGAAATTCCTTCAGAACAGGACTTATTTGAAATTTGGATGCATGAATACATTGAAAAGGGGCTTAGGGAGCTTTAATTTATACTAAACCTTGTAAATACTTTGTTTTTAATCTTACTTCAAAAGTCATTGGTTACTTGTATCAAGTCAAGTATGATATTACTGGTAATTAGCCCGGTGACAACACCTGACAAGTGCACTAAAAAAAACAGTCAGGTTTTCGTTTATTATCAAATTTATGATTAAAACCCTGCAATTCTATTTCAAATACTTTAGTTTCTATAAATTTTAAATGATGAATAATGATTAACGATTTTAGATTAGCGATTTTTGGCTCCCGTCATTATTCGTCATTCGTTAATCGATACTCAACATTCAATTATTGACAAACTAACGAATTCCATTCGTAATGGAAACGGGGCTGTATCAAAACTAGTTTTTCCATAAATTTTTCTTTCAATCTTGCATCAATCCAATCAATCTGCTTTCAATCTAGTTGAAATACGCTCTTTTGTTGTTGAAATGAAAGTAAAATTGCATTGAATTAGACTTTTGATACAGCCCCTGGGTTAGGTTAGGCGATTCGATTATCCATTAGCTGTTTGGGCCGATGGATAGAGGTTGATCTCTTTGTCCTCATTTTCCTCTGTGAATCTCTGTGGCACCTTTGTGAATCTCTGCGTAACTACCTATAATTTTGTATCTTTAAAAAGAAAACCAAACTTTGTTGATATGGAAAAGCCACCACATGAAGACAAACCCCGCTCTTCAAAAAAACAATCAAAAAATGAATTAAACAGCCAACTTATTGAAGCAGTTGAAAATTTTGATGCCGTAAAAATCGAAGAATTATTAAAAACAGGAGCAGATGCCAATACAAAAAAAGATGGAAGAACATTGCTATGGAAGGTTTGTGATGTGTATGATTCCCAACCCGTAGACAATATAGTCGAACTTCTTTTAAAATATGGCGCAAAGCCTAATGTCAGTAAAAGAGATGAAGACGGACCATTGCATTATGCAGCCATGTTTAAACAGGTAGAAGCAGCAAAACTTTTGGTTAAATATGGAGCAGATGTTAATGCAAAAGGTTCCTATCTTAGAACACCCTTAATTTACGCAGCATCAGATGGGAATTCTCCGGAGTTGGTTCAGTTTTTAATCGATCATGGTGCGGATGTTAAAGCAAAAAATGAAGCTGGCGAAAATGCTCTATTTGAGCATATTACTCGTGGGAAAACTAATTTAAAAATAGTTGAAATTCTGCTTGATAATGGAATCAAGGTCAATAGTAAAAACAAACATTATGGCACTGTGTTGCATTGGGCTGCTTTTTGCGGCAGAACTGAAATTGTAACGCTTTTGGTTAAACGGGGAGCAAATGTAAATGCAAAAGGTGATATGGACGAAACACCAGTTCAAAAAGCCATGTCTCAGAATAAGTTGGAAACTGTTAAGGCCTTATTCAGGTTAGGTGCCGCTCCCCTTACAAGTGGGAGATTGGGTTTTAGTTTATTGGAGTTTGCAACCGATTCAGGAGATAAAGAGTTTGTTAAAGAAATTATCTCTAAAATCAAAGAAAAATCAAAAGGTGGGCTGAATGCATTAACCACTGCTGCCAGAAAAGGCGATTTAGACATGGTTAAATTACTTATAGAGGCTGGTTTTGATGTAGATGATCAAGATTCGTTCGGAAGTGATAGTCCATTGATAAAAGCCTCTTACTATGGTAAATTGCAGATAGTTAAGTATTTGCTGGGAAAAGGTGCAGATATTAAATTAACTGATTACCGGGGCAATACTGCTCTTTTGAATGCTGCTTACAATGGATATACGGCAGTTGTAAAGGAATTACTAAAAAACGGTGCAGAAATTAATGAACGAAACAATCATAACTGGAATGCTTTAATGCAGGCTTGTGTGGAAGGACATTTTGAAACTGCAAAATTCCTGCTTGAAAAAGGTTCACCAACAGATGAAATAGATAAAGAAAAAGGCGCTACTGCGTTAACCCTGGCTAAGTATTCAGGCTCAAAAAAACTAATTGAATTGCTTCAATCTTATGGGGCAAAAGAACGAGAAATAAAGATGCGCAAGAAAGGCGAACCTTATTTTTCTCTATTTGATTGCGAAATATGTGTATACTTGCCTGATAAAAAGGATCTTGGCAGAACAGAATATCCTGAGAAGTTTGATGGATTAGAGATTATTTTCGATGAAGTAAGTCATTCCGACAGGTATTGTGATGATACCCGAAGAATTCTGAAATGTAAGAATTGCGGTACATACTACTATCATTACCATTCCATCGATACGGAGGATGCTTTTGTTGGCGGCCCCTCTATTTCGCAGGATTTTATGCGCATAAACCTGGTTTGGTTGAAAAGAATTTTTGAATCTATTTCAAAAAAGAAAGAACTTGCAGAGTTTGAGAAAAGATACTCAGGTTTGATAGAGGAATGTTTACAGATGTTAAAGCAAAAAAGGGAACAAATCAACCCAAATCATCTAAGGTTTGTAATTGAATCATTAACAGATTTTTATATAAAAAGTGAAAATTGGGAAGGACTCAAAGAACAGCTTCTACAGCATGATGAAACTGAAATAATCTTGCGAGTTGCTAAAGACCTTGTACTAATGTATGGTGAAACTGCATGGAAATGGGATTTTCCATATTTTACTGATTACAAAAGTATTTTCCCAGAGTATCAGAAAACATTCAGGCAATTTTTTAAAAGTCATAAAGATGAGTTGAAGCATATAATTGGAAATTTTAAAAAGTCTAAAGACGAAAAGATTAAATACTTGTATAAATCGTTAGTGGATTCTGCAAAATATTACAAAGTTTTTTGATATCTTGCCAAAGATATTTTATTGCAAACAGAACTGGTCAAATTTATACCTTTTGAGCTTAATAAACCACAAATATGGGGCGATGATACGGCAACAGGTTGAAATAAAGAAAAATGAGATAGAAATTTTGGAGAACAATATCATCATCATCATGCAGGATATGGAGATTATAAAAAACAAAATAGTATTGTCTCAAACCGGAATTGATTACCTTGAAAAAACGACTAATACAGAATCGGATGATTTAGAATTTTTTAGAAATCATATAGCGTCAGATTCAACTTTTTTATTGAAAAAGCAAAGGGATTTGGATGCGGAAAAAGGCCAGCTTGATAAATCGAAGCAAGAACTTAAAAATTTTGAGGAAGATCCTGATTTAATGAATATTAACTATTCAGATATTAACGCAGAGATAGAAAAGTTAAAGGAGGAAATTGAAGAAAACAGAAAGAAAATAAATGATTTTAACAGAATGATTTCTGAGAATAGGAACGAAACTCAAAGGCATATGAGTGAATTCAAGAAAATTAATGAGCGCTTATTTTCGATAAGACAGGTTTAAAGGCTCTAAAGTTTCTTTGTTAAGATTATAAAATCAAAGTGCCGGAAATATTCCCGCAAAAAATATCGCCAATAAAATTCCCCAAATTAAAGCACCCGTCAATGCAGTTACAAAAGGAGTAATTTTCTTAAAAAAAGGAAAAGGGAAAAATATAAGACTAATAACCAGTCCAAAAGGGGGATTGCTTTTGTATAATTCTTTTGTCCAGTTTAAATAAGCTGTTTTAAAGTCTTTTGCCTTTCCATTTACAATATCAGTAACAAGATCCTCAGCTTTGTAGCCATACAACCCTAAAACTATTGAAAAATACCAGATTGGGGTAATTTGTACTAACTCCGTTTCGGAAAAGTTATTAAAAAAGACCAGGTATACGGCTACCATGGTAAATAATCCAAAGAAAATAAATGCCGGGTAAATAGCTTTTTTACGAATACTTCTGTTTTTGAAGATATTCAGCTTTGACATGTCAAAATAAGTACCGCAATATTCGCAGTTTTCTCGGTGAGGATTGATGGGGGCGCCACAGTTAATACAATTCATCGTAATTGAATTTAAGGTACCTTTCAAAGATAGTAAAGAAATCACTTATAATCCGGAACTAATTTGCTAATAAAATATGACAATACTCCTCAAAAACTGCTTGATTTTTAGATAAATAATGGTTATATTTAATAAAGCTTCTTCACGAAAACTTTATTCGTCAACTATGGAAAATGAAATAACATATGATAGCAAACCCTGGGTGAAATTTTATGAACCGGGTATTAAATCCGAACTTGAATACGAAGAAATGTTCCTTCCTCAGTGTTTTGACAGGACTGTAAAACAGTTTCCTGATAAAATGGCATTGAATTTTATGGGCTACCGAATTACATTTAAGCAACTTAATGAGATGGTTGCCAGAATGGTAGCCGCCTTAAAATCATTTGGAGTTAAAAAAGGTGATAAAGTAGCGCTTGTACTTCCTAATATGATTCCAACAGTAGTTGCTCAATATGCTGTACTAAAGTTGGGGGCTATAGTGGTGATGAATAACCCATTGTATTCTGACAGAGAGATAAAACATCAGGTAAATGATTCCAAATCAAAAGTACTGATAACTTTGGATCTTTTGGGAAATCGAATGGTTGATTTAATACCTCAAACGGGCCTTAATCAGGTAATTTATACCTCAATAGGTGATTATTTGCCCTTTCCCAAAAACATTTTGTTTCCACTGGTTGCTAAAAAGAAAAAACTAGCGGCAGATGTAAAAGTTGCCCAGAACGTTTACAAATGGAAAGATATTTTAAAGAAGTTTCAGCCTGATTATGAGGCAGTTGAGTTGAAGGCTGATGATCCTTGCTATTATCAATACACTGGAGGAACTACAGGAAAGTCAAAAGGTGCAATTTTAACTCATGGCAACATGGGAAAACAAATGCAACAAGTTGCTGCCTGGTTTCCAGGTTTCAATCCGGGTGAGGAAAAAATGCTGGGTGCCCTACCATTTTTCCATGTATTTGGCTTGACAACTTCAATGAACTTTGCCATCTATTTTGGCTGGGAGAATATTTTGGTGCCAAAACCTCAGCCTAATCAACTGCTGGAAGCTATCAGTAAATACAAGCCTTCGTTTGCACCACTTGTGCCGACTATGTATATTGGCATACTCAATCATCCAAAAATTGGAAAAACGGATATCAGCTCCATAAAGGGCTGTTTTTCAGGTAGTGCACCATTGCCAGTAGAAGTGATTAAGGAATTTGAAGCAAAAACAGGAGCAACAATTGTTGAAGGCTTTGGTTTAACAGAATCTTCGCCAGTTTCGCACATAAATCCATTTGCAGGCAGTGAACGAAAAATTGGGAGTGTCGGGTTACCTGTTCCTGACACTGAGTGTAGAATAGTTGATATTGATGATGGCGAAAAATTAATGCCTGTGGGCGAATCCGGCGAGTTGATAATGAGAGGGCCACAAATCATGCAAGGTTATCTTAATCAGCCTGAAATGACCCAAAAAGCACTAAGGAATGGATGGCTTTATACTGGCGATATTGCTAAAATGGATGAGCAAGGGTATTTCTACATTGTTGACCGCAAAAAGGACATGATTATTTCTGGAGGTTTTAATGTCTATCCTCGTGAGATTGATGAGGTGTATTTCGATCATCCAAAAGTAATGGAAGCATGTACAATTGGTATTCCACATGAGCACAGGGGAGAATCAGCCAAAGTTTACATTGTTTTAAAGGAAGGAGAAACAGCCACTGAACAGGAAATGATTGAATATGTGCACGATAAGCTAGCTAAGTACAAATGGCCTGTTGAAATAGAATTTGCTAAGGAACTGCCAAAATCAGCCGTTGGGAAAATACTCCGAAAGGACTTGAGAGAGCAGGAAATGGCTAAGAGGGCAAAATAAATTTCTAAGATGTTGGACGCGAAGCTTGTCTTTCGTTCTGCAAAATTGACTCTTAATTTTCTTTTTTCTACATCTCAACCCATTGGTTTCTAGGAAAAAAAGAATATTGATATGACCTTCGTAAAATGCATGCTTCTAATATTTCGCTCCTATGGAGCTTAAACTTTTTTTGATGCGTATTTTCTACAAATATTTTGCTGCTCTGCAGTGCCGATAATAAGCGGTGGAGCCGCAGAATATTTGTAGAAAAAAGTTATAAAAGTAATCTGGAGCTACAGCGTAGCGAAATATTATTCTTTAAATTTTTAAAAACCAATAAAAATCTCTCTTATTGCTTTACAAAGCGTATCACTTTTATCTCATCTTTGAAGCTTATTTTTAAGAAGTAAGTACCTCTTTTTAAACCAGAAAGATCTATTTCTGTCGTTTTGTCAACTATAGTAGGCATTTTTACCGATTGCACCTGGCCTTTTGCATTATAGATTTGAATATCTTCATTCACCTCTTTTTCATTTCCAATCCAAATCCAAAGTTTGTTTTTTACGGGGTTTGGATAGGCAACAATTTCGTTCTTGCCAAATTGAAGGTTTTGGTTTTGAGATTTTGAATCTTCATTATTGAATGAAATAGCCTCATCTACAGTATTATTCAAAATATCAGAATTGCTTCCTGTTATTGTTTTGTTTGCTGAAACACTTAATGATTGCTGTGTACTTGGTTCATTCATAGAGTTTTGCAAAGTGTTTTCAGGGCATCTTGATGAGGTTGAACTGGCATCTGAAGCAGTTGCACTGGAATGATTCGGCCCTTTGCTTGCCACATACCAGGTCAGCTTGTTTCCATCAAAGTATACTTCAAAATTACCGCCACCTGAATAAAACACTTCGGGCTGAGTATTTGTATAAAAATCACCCTCAGCTGTTAATAAGTTTGATTCACCAATTGGAACAAAAACATCTGCATCATTGTTGTTACTGTATTCAAAATGAGCAATGTATGAAAATCCAGAACCATCATTAATTTCTTCTACGCAAGTCAGGCCTGGCTTAACTGCCTTGGTTCCCGGGCCAAATGGATTTACCCAAAAAGTGCCATTAATAGCCTCAATTTCATAATTCCGGGATGTGTGCAGCGGGATAATTGTATAGGTTCCTGCTGACCCATCGTAAGGCATTCCAGTTGTTGAATTCGCTAATTCGTAGCTGCCTCCACCAGGGAAAACCTCAGATGATGTTTCGCCATTAACAAATCCATCATAAAGGAATGAAAACTCAGGCAGTGCATCGCCCTCATTGATGTAATTGTTTTGTGCTGTTACAACTAATGGTGCCTTTAATACTTCCAAAACAGCTTGGCTAGTACCTACATAATTTGGATTGTTTACAGAAGCTGTTACCGCATAAATTCCCGCATTTAAAGGAGGATTATCGTACACAAATGATACTTCTACTCCTTCAGGTTCTATCTCTGCTTCAACGGATTTAATGGTTCCATCATAGACTTGTGTAAGATTGTTAAATGTAATAATAACTGTATCCGGAACAATTGTTAAAGTGCCACTTTTTGTACCGTAATAGTTTGCCTCAATAATAGTACCTGTAACCTGGTAAGAGCCTGCATCAACAGGAATTGAAACAGCTTGGTTTTGACTGTTCTTATAAGTGAAATAAACTCTTAAATCAAGGTTTGTGGAATCACCTGACAACCTGGTTACAGCTATAGGTTGCTTTCCGGTGCCATCATAAACATGTTCTAATTCATTTAATGTGATTGTTGCATTTACCTGATTAACAGTTAGTGAGCCCAATCCATAGCTGACTTCAAAATTCTCGGAATTCAACGCACCAGGAATAATCCAGTGTTTTCCTACAGTTGTTCCTGTAATCATGTTAACCGGGGCAAAACTTACAGATTCAGCAGGAGCCAGTGCGTTTTCGTCGAAAATCATAATTACACCTGAATTAGCTTCTGGAATACCATTAACCTGTTCTTCTCCGTTTACAAGTACGGTTCCGTTTACTTGTGCCAGGCTATTTACCAAAGGTGTTCCATTTACCAGGGTAGTACCATTTACCAGTGGAGTGCCATTGATGCAAGCCAAACCATTCACCAAAGGTGTTCCGTTTACCAGTGGAGTACCATTTAACTCAATGTTGTATGAGTTTTCATGATTAACAGCATCTACAAACGAAATTGCATCTACATTTTCCTGAGTCGAATTGACCAGTGGAGTGCCATTGACCAAAGGAGTTCCTCCCGTAAGAACTGATTCGCTGGCTAAAATTCCGGTTTCATCAAGTTTTACAAATTCAGTTCCTCCTTCAGCATTTGTCAACATAATGCCATTTACCAGAGGAGTTCCATTAATAATTGTTCCGTCTGCATTAATAACTGAAAGACTATTTGTTAATGAAGTGCCGTTTACCAAAGGCGTTCCGTTAACTAAAGGAGTACCATTTATTAAAGTGACACCGTTTACCAAAGGCGTGCCATTTACCAAAGGCGTTCCGTTTTCAATAATCACTTCAATACCGTTGACCAACGCTGTACCATTAACAAGTGGAATTCCGTTTACTAAGGGTGTGCCATTGACCAGTGGTGTTCCATTGGTTACCTCGATATTTATTCCATTCACCAAAGCGGTTCCGTTAATGATATTGTTGCTATTAACTAAAGGTGTCCCGTTTACCAATGGAGTTCCATTTATGATTGTGGTTTCATTAACTAAAGGTGTCCCGTTTATTAATACAGTGCTGTCATTTAGTACTTCTATTAACGTGTTGTTTACCAGTGCAGTACCGTTTACCAAAGGTGTTCCGTTTACCAATGGGATGCCACTTACAAGTGGTGTTCCGTTTACATGGGTTAGAATTCCATTGGCAACCTGAATTTCAATGGTGTTAAAAAGTGCTACTCCGTTTATGATCTGGGTTGCATTGACTAATGGGGTGCCATTTACCAAAGGAATGCCATTAATGATAGTAATTTCATTTACTAATGGGGAACCATTCACTAAAGGTGTTCCATTTACAAGAATGGTCCCGTCTTCAAGCACTTCAACTGTTTTTCCATTAACCAGTGCAGTTCCGTTTACTAATGGGATGCCATTTACCAATGGTGTTCCGTTTACCAGTGGAATGCCATTTACTAAAGGTGTCCCACTTACCAGGGCCATCCCGTTTGGCATGGCATCCCCATGAATAAGATTTAGTGTATCAAGTAGTTGCTGATACTCTGTATCCGTAATTACAAGGCTGGAATCAAGACCAATTTCATAGTTGAAAGTTATATTTGAGCCAAAAAGATCACTTCCATAAGTTACTTCTAAGTCATTTGGAGTAATTTTCACAGGCATTTTTTCAATGGTTAATACACCATTCCCTTCCTGTTGGTTAAATACGGTTCTAAGTTCTCCGTTTATTTCAACTATTTCATAATCAAAGTTGTAGAGTTCTAAAACAGAAACAGGTAATTCACCGGTTATATATGACTGAACAATGTAATTCCCAACTTTGCTATAATTTGTGGCAGGAGTGGTGAAATAGATGTCAGAAAGGCCCAAATCAGCTTCGGTTAACCCTGCTTCATCCAAAGTTTGTCCATCTACCAGGATTTCTAAAGTAAATTCAGGATTTGCAAGACCATATTTTCTTGAACTGTTATTGACAACAATTGAGATATCTTTTTTTGGAATATCCCGGAAATGTAACTCGTCAGTTAGCCCACCATCATTTATGTTGACAGCAATTGCACCTGTTGAAACACTTATTGACGGGTTCCCAACAAATACCGGAATGGTTGCAGATAATTCAGTTTCACTGATAAAAGTTGTTTCCAATGGTTCACCCCTGAATAAAATTTTAGAAGATTCAGAAAAGTAATTCCCTTTCACAGCTAAAATAAATTCTTCTTCTCCTGGTGTAACTGAATTTGGAATAACTAATTCGGATATTACAGGGCTTGGTTCTGCAATAGTTGCCATTGCAGCATCTGCCCGGATGAAACCATATCCGCTAACATAATCAAAGCCAGTGCTGTTCATATCAAGGGCGGTGTTTTGCAAAATACTCCTAATTTCTTCAGGACTTGCTGTAATGCTGTCGAACTTTAGCTTTGCTTCTATCAGCAATGCTGCAACTGCTGCTGCATGCGGCGCTGCTGCAGAGGTTCCAAAAAAGTTAGGAAAAAGGTCACCTTCGATATTTTCCCCATTTAAATCAACAGTGGTATTAACGCCATTTGGTGCTGTAAAATCAGGTTTTTTGCGTAATTCCGTTTCGCCAATTATCGGTGTTCCACCAAGGGATGAAAACGAGGCGATGGTAGGCGGATTAACTCCAAATAGGGGGGTATTGGAATACAGGACCGCCCCAACCGCCATAGACCCATTTGCGTTTGCATGTCCTACAGTAGTTGATGAACCTGTATGGTATTCATTCATAGTAAATTTATGCCCATCCCTGAAAACAATGTATTTAAACTTAATTGGAGCCCCAGTTGAGCTGGTGATTAATATGTTTGTATTTACCTGACCATCAAGAACTAAAAAGGGTAATATCTCAATTTGGTTGCCTTCAACGTTGTTTCGGTTTACACCTAACCTGTTTGAGCCATCTTCATTCACCAAATAAATATCCAAATCGGTTTGGTTGAAGTCTTTTTCCCATTGAAGTACAAGTGTGTAAAAGCCTTCTTCTAGTGTGATATTTTGAAAAACATCCCCATTACTAAAATTGTGGGCAGTACCTTCAAAACCATCAGGAGCTGTAGTTGCTGTAAATGTCCCAGAATATGATTTGTCGCCAAAATTTCCTGCTGCAGAGAAATAGCTGACACCCAAATTTGCAACTGAGTCAACAGTTCGGGCTACTATTCCGTCATAAAAAAATGGCTCGGTTAAGTAACTGATATCATCGACAATAACATCACATCCGGCTTGCTGTAGTTCAGTTATTCCTGCTGCAAAATCCATTTCGCTAATTGCCCCTGTTCTAAAATACAACTCAGCATTTGGAGCAATATCATGTATAATCTGCATCATGGCTCTTCCCTCATCCGATCCAGGCTTGGTGTACTCCTTTAGTACAGTCACATTTTCAGGCAGATCGCCGTTTGCAACATCAGTAGAAGCATTCCCTTTTGTATTATAACTATTTGAGATGACGCCTACTTTAATACCATCGCCTTTTACATTGTAACCACCTCTTACAAAGTTAGTTCTGAGTGCAATGTCTCCCTGTGTGGTGGTAATTCCTTTATTCGAAATAGCAGAGTAGGCCGGACGGGCAAAAGCAACAAACGATTCCTGACCATTTAATAAATTTAGGTTGCTGATGGGTAACATCCCTGTTATAACTGAGTTCTCATCTTCGTTTTCAATTTCATCAGTTAAGCCAAAGGTTGAACTTCTTAGTAATGTTAACAAGCTTTGAAACTGTCCTTCAACCGGTGTAATTTCAACCAGTACTTTTTGTCCATCATCACTTATTTGGAAGATATCATCAGAATTCACACTCCCCAAAGCAACAAATTTTTCATAAAGGGCAGTTAACTCAGTACCTATCACAGAAACCAGTTTGCCTCCTTCAGGCATTGCGTAATAGGGTTCAACATATCCGGTACTTCCGGTACATTTCAATGAGCTCGAATCTGCATATACTTCGACTGCATTTCCATTTGAAAGCTTAACCTGCCACCTTAAGCCATCATCAGCTTCAAATACTTTTGAAACAGCAAAGGCATGTCGGCCGGGTTCGAAGGTGTTTAAAACATAGCTTTTTTTTCCACCACCATTATAAATTATTTGACTGGCTTTTTCATTAACTGTCACGGTGGTGTAATTGGGGTTGTAATAGCCAAAGTTTGCTATAAAGGAATCATTTCCAAGATATTCTACGCATTCGAGCAAAACTTCAACTTTTTTTAATGTTTGGGCATGGGTGAAAACCGGGATTAATAGTACTAACAGCAGAATCTGCAGTTTCAGATAATTCTTTGGTCTTTTTTTCATAGTGGTAAAAGTTTGGTTGCGTTTGATTAGTGTTTCTAACAAATTTAGGGAAAATATGGTCAATAAAGTTGCTTACTTGATTTTATATGACTATATATTAACTTTCTATTTTGTGCTGTTTTACGAATTTGTAGGAAAAGTAAACTCTTCCTTGTTCTAATTATAACGAGATTAAAAAATAAAGGCTATCTTTATAGAAACTAATCTGTTTTAAAAAAAATATTGCACAAAAACCAGTCATGATAGTAAAACCTTTATACTTTAAATTTAAAGCACTACTTATTGATAGTCAGATTTTTAGATTGCTTTTTAAGTTTTCAGTAACCTATGTATTCCTTCTTAATTTTTTTATTGCAAATGCCCAAGTGAAAAATATTGATAGTCTGAAAAAAGAGCTTAATGAAATTGAGGGGAAAGAAAGGGTCGATTTACTTAATCTTCTGGTAAGCGAATTAATCTTTTCAAACCAAAACCAGGCGTTTAAGTATGCCGAAGAAGCCGACTCTATGGCAAATATGTTGGGTTATAAAACAGGCAGTTGTTTAGCATATAAAAATTTAGGTAAAATAAAAAAAGAGGCAGGTAATTATAGTGAATCTCTTGAGTTTTTTGAAAAAGGTTTGAGGCTTAGTAAGGAGATTGATGATCAATCAATTGCAAACAGTATTTTGTTTGAAAAAGGAATTGTAAACTATAAAATGGGCGACTACGAGATTGCTTTGGATAATTTTAATGAAGCACTTGAATATTACGAATCTTTTAACGATAAAGCCTGGATTGCAAATGTTAAGAATGAGCTGGGCAATGTGAATTTATTTCAAAGCAACTATTCCAAAGCATTGGAATATTACCTGGAAGCATTGAAAATTAGGGAAGAGCTTAATGATTTTGAAAAAAAAGCCCAAACCCTGAATAATATTGGCCTGGTTTACATGTATCAACAAAGTTACTATCAAGCCTTAGACTATCTAAAACAAAGCCTGGAGCTAAAAACAAAATTTGGTGATAATAAAACGATCGCCAATTCATACAATAATTTGGGGCTGGTTTATGAATTGAAAAAAGACTTAAACGAAGCGCTGAATTCTTACTTTAAAGCGCTTGAATATCTTAACCCGGAAACCGATCAAAGTACAATTACTACAGTGGAGGGCAATATCGGATTAATTTATGGGGGGATGGGCGATTATGATAAGGCACTATTTTATTTAAAGAAAAGCCTTAAAGCAAAGGAGCAGATGGGAGAAAAAGCAGACATTGCTCAAAGCTTAACTTCAATTGGAAAAACCTATCGGCAAAAGGCTGATTATCAGCAAGCTATTACTTATGGGACAAAAGGCTTAACCCAGGCATTTGAAATAAAATCAAAAAAAGAAATACAGGAAGCCGCAGAAAACCTCTATTTAACTTACGAAAAATTTGGAGACTATAAAAATGCATTGAAGTTTCATGTTGTTTCAGAAAATTACAAAGATAGTTTGCGTAACGAAATTCAGGCTAAGGAAATAGGGCGTTTAGAGGCAAAATATGCCTACGATAAACAAAAGATTGAAGATGAGAAACTTCGACTGGAAAAAGAGCAAAACGATAAACTGGAAGAGGCCAGGGAAAGGATAATAATTATTTCAGCATTTGCTTTGTTGGGAATACTGTTTATTGTTGCAATTTTTTACGTAAAAAGCCTTGGACGGAAAAACAAAGTAATAACCGAACAAAATGAGGAGCAGGAAGCTATTTTAAACACGTTGCAAATTGCCCATACAAGACTTGTGCAATCGGAAAAAATGGCTTCGCTTGGTGTGTTAACGGCTGGAATAGCTCATGAAATCAACAACCCTATTAATTTTGTTTATGCAGGAATAAATAGTTTGCTCAGAGACTTTGAAGATATCGGACCAGTTATTAATGAAATAAGTAAGTTAAACCCAAATGGAGAAGACTTAAAAGAAAAACTGGAACAGATTAAGCAATTAAAACAAGAGAACTATTTTGATGAAGCGATTGAAGCAATTCCTGAGATAATTAAAGATATAAAAATTGGTGCTGACAGAACAGCTGAAATTGTTAAAGGATTGCGGAGCTTTTCCAGGATAGATAAAGGCGAAATGAAATATGCCAATATTCACGAAGGAATAGATATGACGTTGATTTTGCTTAAAAACAGTTATAAAAATCACATCGAAATAGTAAAAAATTATGATGAAAACCTTACAGCGCTAAAATGTTATCCTGGTAAAATGAATCAGGTATTTCTAAATTTATTATCCAATGCTATTGATGCCATTCCTGATAAAGGAACAATATGGATTACTACTAAAAAAGAAGAAAATAAAGCAATAATAAAAGTAAAAGATAATGGTAGTGGAATAAGTAAAGAGGCCGAAGCAAAGTTGTATGATCCTTTTTTCACTACAAAACCTGTAGGACAAGGAACAGGGTTAGGTCTTTCTATTACGTATGGAATTATTAAAGAACATAATGGTGAAATTAAAGTAAATTCAAAACCAGGGCAAGGTAGCGAATTTTTGATTATTTTACCATTGGAATAAAACCTTCTAAATATGCAGAAAAAACACAAAGTACTGTATGTTGATGACGAAGAAATCAATCTACGAATTTTTAAAGATACATTCAGGCGCGATTTTGATATCCATGTAGCAATATCTGGATTTGATGCGTTGGAAGTGCTTAAAAAGGAGTCTGTCGATATTGTGATTACAGATCAACGAATGCCAGGGATGACCGGTGTAGAACTTTTAGGAAAAATAAATTCAATGTTCCCGGATATTCCACCAAACAGGTTAATGATATCAGGGTATAGTGAAGATGAAGATATAAAGAAAGCTTTTAGAGAATACAGACTTTCAAAATTTGTTTCAAAGCCCTGGAAATACGAAGAACTGAGGAAAATAATTAATAATGCCATAAAACAGGATAAATGATGGAAAAGTTTTCGTTATTATATGTTGATGACGAAGAAAGTAACTTAAGGATTTTTAAAAATACCTTTCGAAGAAAATTCAATATATATACAGCAACATCCGCCAGGGAAGGAATGAAAATTCTGGATAATAATGAAATAGACCTGGTTTTAAGTGATCAGAGAATGCCGGAAATGACCGGTGTGGAGTTTCTTAGATATACCTTAAATAAACATCCTAAACCAAACAGGATTTTGATTACAGGTTATTCTGATCTAGAGGCAATTGAAAATGCAATTAACCATGCTCGTATTTTTCAATATATACCAAAGCCATGGAATGAGGAGCATTTGATGAAAGTGATTGATGATGCCCTAAGAATTTACCAGTTAGAAAAAGAAAATGAAGAACAGAAACAGGAATTGATTAGGGCGAAAGATAAAGCAGAGGCAAGTGACAGGTTGAAGACTGAATTTATCAATAACCTGTCACACGAAATCCGAACTCCTATGAACGGAATAATTGGATTTTCGAACCTTCTGAATAAAGCTAATTTAAGCGAAGAAAAGAAAGAGGAGTACGTGCGAATTATACAAAATAGTGGGAGAAGGTTGTTAAAGATTATTGATAATATTTTGGAAATATCCCAGCTTGGGACAAAACAGGTTGGTGTAAAAATAGAAAAGATTAAACTGAACAATTTTTGTAATGATTTACATTCTATTTTTTCGATTGAAGCGGGTAAAAAGGAAATTCCTCTTTATTTGCATCTGGGGCAAAAAAATGATGAAGTCATAATTTCTTCTGATGGAACTAAACTTAGTTCTATTCTTAGCCAATTACTTGAGAATGCTCTAAAATTTACAGAAAAAGGACGAATTGATTTTGGTTATGAGATAATAAATGATGAGTTGCATTTTTACGTGAAAGATACTGGAAGAGGTATTAAACCAGAGAATTTTGAAGAAGTATTTAAAAAATTTGTTCAGGAATACAAGGAGCAACCTGATGCTGTTGGGGGTTTAGGGCTTGGGTTGGCAATTGCAAAAGAACATGCAGAAATTATAGGAGGGAAATTATCGATTGAATCAGAACCTGGCAAAGGGGCAAAATTTAGTTTGATGCTCCCTTTTCAGCGCAGAAAATCAGAACTGAATGAAGAAAAGCATAATGATCCAAAGAAAGAGGTTAAGAAATCAGACAGTGAAGCAAATTTTACCATTTTAGTTGCCGAAGATGACAGAACTAATTTTTTGTATCTCCAGGCTCTCCTGACCAATGAGTTGGAAAAGCAATGCAATATTTTACATGCGATGGATGGTAAGGAAGCAGTTCAGATATGCAAAAACAGCAAAGATGTCAGTATGGTATTGATGGATATAAAAATGCCATATATGAATGGTTATGAGGCCACTAAAGAAATAAAGCAAATTAATTCAAACATTGTTGTGATAGCTCAAACTGCCTACGTAACAGAGGATGAAATGAAAAAGGCAAAAGAAGTTGGTTGTGATGCATTTATAACCAAACCAATTGATGCAGATGAATTATTAAATAGTGTCCGCGAATATTGGAAGAAGGAAATTTAATCCTGAATTAAAAAGAATCCCGTTTGCTTATTTTCTAATTAAGGATTATGAAAGGAGCAGGATTTTCCGTAAATTATACTAAGCCAGTATGGAATATTGTAAAACGGAATTCTATAATGGCTTTGTATGTGCCGATCGACTGGCAGTTTTGGTTTGAGAGCTTGCGAAGCAAACCAAATACTAACAGCGGTTCGGTATAAATAAAACATTTGTTTATGGAAGACAAAAAAAAACTATTAAAAAATTTTGATTATTTGGAATATTATAAGTTAGTGACAGATGCTTTGGCAAAGTTTGGCAGTAGTGAAGGAGACGATCTGTCTGAGTTGATTAGTGCCAAAGATGTAAAAAAAATATGTTTAAGAAGTTATATTGAAAAATGTACCCCAAATCAAGCGGCTGTTATGATTCAGTTATTTTGGGATCGCATATATGATTAGAGTTTCCGGTATTCATAATTTCCCCTCCTGTATCCAGCTTTTATTGGGCGTATTTTACAGCATAGCCTATCCTGTTACCAATGCAATAAAATATTGTAGCATTATAGGATGTCAAATGTACATCGAAGCAGAGGAAAGAAACTATCTTCTCCACTTCGATTAAGAATAAAGTATGTTAAAAAGACTGTTTTAGCAGTTAATTCATTAGCGATTAATCTGTTGGCCTAATGTTAACTAAGTAATTCTTTTTCAGCTTTTAACCAATCTGATTCTGGACTTCCGGGAACCCCTTGTAATATCCTTTTATCATAAATTTCCTGTGCTTTTTTTCGGATATCAGCTTCAGTCACTTTTTTGCTGCGTACGCTTGTTTTTTTCGCAGTAGTTTTGGTGTTGTCTTTTGCTGTAGTTTTTGCACTGCTTTTTGTAGTTTTTTTTGTTGTAGTTGTACTTTTAGGTTTTTCATTTGTTGATTTTGTAGCCATAATGATTTTGATTTAGATATTATTAAAATTAATTATATACAATAATAGTTGCTTAATTTTCAATTTGGTTTTAAAATTTAAGTTTAAGTTACAAAATGATTATGAAATAAAAAATGATAATCTTAAAAAAATGTAATCAGGAATTCATTTATGTGCACTTCTATTCACTTTTAATAAAATGAATTTATCATACAATAGTTGTTTTGAGTGTAGTGGTAATATGCTTATTATCAGAGTTTTTCTTAGGAGTAAGACGCTTTCTTTTCAAAATACAGATCCCTGTTGACTTAATTTCTTTACTAAAATAAGGCTACAAAAGTTTAGAACAAATTTTAATTGTACCAGTTGTTAATGCATTTGTTATATCACCGCCGTTTATTACGTTAATAACTTCAGGATCTTTGAATAGATATTGCATGTTTTTGTCTATTTCCGATAAATCATCAACGCCTATTTTGTTAATCATTTCAGGATATTCTGCCAAATATTCAGCCAGTTGTGGCCATCGCATATTGATTATTGTCCATTGAGCCAAATCCTCCATTGAAATGCTTAAGAATGCCAATATGGCTCTGGCCCTGTTTACGCTATATGCATTTACCAGGCGTTTCATACCTCTGGGATTATCATCAAGCAATGAAATAAATGGTTTTAAGGTATGTTCCGTTCTTGCAATAATATCAGGAGAGGCCAGGTGAACAACAGCTTCTTCGCGAATTGCCAATTGTTCATGCATGGGTTGAGATTTGCTTTGTTCAACAGTGTCAAGCACCTCCATGTCTGTGCTTTGTAGCTTTATGTTATCCTTCGCTTTTTTTCTGACATTTTCAAGCTCTTGCTTTATTGATGTGTCCTTTACTGCAATTAATTGATTCCAATAAGCGGCTTTAAAATCTTTTGGGATGCTTGGGACAGGCGTGGTCAGCTGAAATGTTTTTTCAATGAAAAGAGTGCCCAAAGGTTTGCCTTCTTCTCCGATTGAATCTTTAAACTCTTTGTAAACCAGTTCAAAACATGTTTGCAGCCACTTGTGGTCAGCAGCAATAATGAAAAACACTGAACCTTGCCTAAACAGCGTTTGAATACCTTCTAAAAGACCCACAACATATTCACTCTTGCATCTGTCCAAATCATCGATAAAAACAGCTAAACGGCTTCTTTTATTCAAGCGTTTGGCTAATTTTCCAAATCGGTTCTGGATATTTTTCATGGGATCATGAGAGTTTTGCTGAAAATTTTGGGCCGCCTTTGCCGAACTAAAAAGTAAGGACCGGCCAAATCCAATTACTGCTCCTGTAATGGTACTTGCCAGGGCAATAATTTCGCTGATGTTTTTAGCCGTTGAAGCCCAGGCCGTTTCATCCGGCGATGTTCCAAGCAGGTTGAAAATTAGTGCGATAGCCCAGAAAACAGCAATTAATATAAGTAGTTGAAATGGCTGGCCCGTAAGCAATCTCCATAAAAATTCCTTAAAGCTGTACCAAAAACCTAAAGTTTTTTTAGTGGTTTCATAAATTTGCGAATACAATGGCCACCAGGGTGGTTTAATGTGTTGGTTTCGCCAGGCATTAAAGTCAACAATTGTCCATTTTATATTTCTTTTTCTTTTGCCTTCAGTTTTTTCCTCATCGCTACCCTCAACTAATTCCGATTTTAGAAAGTTTAATATGGTCGTTTTTCCGGAACCCCAGGGACCACATAAATGGATGGAATAGGCTCCCATTTCTATATTTGTGGTTTTAATTCTACGTGCCAGAAAGCGGGCAAACGCAGCCCTTCCCAATAAATCTTCATCAATATCAATGATCGGCTCATCGGTTTGATTCGGAACGCTGTCTGACGAAGAATTTAAAAGGTTTTTTTCTTTTTCAGCCAACAATTCTTCTATGGGCTCATTTAGTTCGTTGACTAATTCATTATATAGGTCCAGGCTATCAAGTTGTGATTTAAGGTCGCTATCGATCAATGCTAATCCAATAATAAATAATCGTCCATGCAGCACAAACTCAGTAGTTGATTTAGTTTGCTTTGTATCATTCTGATTATTAAATAATTTTATTACTTGTTCTGTCCACTGTCCAGCAGTTTTTTTTACATTGGTAGGAGATAAGCTAAGCATTTCTGCCTGCTTATTTCCATATTCTGGATGATCTCTGAGCAATTGCTGAACTATTTGAGATGAAAGAATTTCTTCTTTTTCAGGGAAAGCTGAAATCGCCTTTTTTACAGATGCTGAATAGTTAGTATTAGGTTGCATGTTAGATTAGTTAGTGTTTTTTTGTTTTTCTTCCTGTTCAGGCATCTTGCCTTTATGTGTTTCATTATCAGGATTGTCCTTGATTATGATTTTTAAGCTGTCAATAGCTTGCTGAATGTTCCCAATGTTTTCAACCGAGCGTACCATGTAATATCTTAACCAGGTATCACCAGCGCCTTTAGCTCCATAAGCTATAGAATCGGGTAATATGGCAACAATTTCATCACCTTGCCGAAGGAACATGGTTACTTCGGCAAAACCCTTAATTAGCCTGGTAAAGCCTGCAATAAATGTAAATAGCTAACCGGGTCCTTCATTACTTTTCCAAACCACGCTATCATTAACCATCAGGCTTAAATAAGTACCAACTTCACAGCCTTTCTCAATTTTGCGTCCTTTGCCTTTTTTTAGGTAATAATATTGCAGGCCACTGGCTGTTTGGATGGTATCGCCAAGATTGTTTCCTTCCTGGTTATTATCATTAGAATTGCAAGAGAAGGGAATTAAACTATTGAAAAACAATAAGTAATATAAATACTTCATAACTGTTTGGATTTTGGTTTATTAATTGGTTTAAAGATTATAATTGAATCAATAAAAATAAGTTTAAATAATTGTTAAACCAAGTTCGGGAAAATAATTAGCTGTGATATTTTTAAGTTATTGGGGCTGTATCAAAACTAGTTTTTCCATAAATTTTTCTTTCAATCTTGTTGAAATACGCTCTTTTGTTGTTAAAATGAGAGTGAAATTGCATTGAATTAGACTTTTGATACAGCCCCTCTGGTTATTGCTAAAAAAACAGACAGAAACAATCAAAGATCATCCAAAAAAACTCTAACTTTGGCTTAATCGCATATTATAAACCTAAAATAGAACCTATGAATAAAAATCAGTTTAAATCAATTGGGCTTTTTATCATCTTAAGTGCAATTGTTTGGGGAGCTGTATTGATTGGCTGTTCCTACAAGCTAAAAGGCACAGAGTGTTACAATGAGATTAGCCAGATATTATATGCCGGAACTGCAATACACCTGGTTTTAATTTGGGGGCCGATAGCCGCAATTTTCCGAAAAAAAGATGGTAATGAAGAATAAAATTTTTTCAAAGATTCGTTCTTTTTATAAATTAGTATAATCCGAAGCATGAAGAAAGAAGCTCGAAGTACAAAAGATTTCAAAATCTGATAAGGATTTATCTTCCGACTTCCAATTCCAGTCTTCTGACCATTAGATATTTAACAACAGTTAGATGGAGCAAATAATAGAAAAAGATAACTATAGTTTAAAATAGTAATGATTTATTTATATAGATTCTATCAGCTTAATACTAAGGTCATTAGACATTAGACATTAGTCATTAATTGTCGAAAACAAATGGCTATTGACTAATGACTTATATCTCATTTCAAGGATTTTGTCCTAATAAATCATTATAAAATTAAACCAAAGCCAAAAAGATTAATCATTCATTTAAAGAATAAAATAATTTACGTCCCAAATTTTGATTTTATGGAAACAAAAGAACAAGTATTAGAAGCAATGAAACAGGCTGGTATGCCTTTAAATGCTGGGAAAATTGTTGAGTTAACAGGCCTCGACCGAAAAGAAGTAGATAAAGCTATGAAAGTTTTAAAAACCGAAGAGTTAATTGTTTCTCCTAAAAGGTGTTTTTGGGAACCGAAGAAATTATAAATTGAAGGAGATTCTTACTAAACTCTTGAGCTTTGAAGCGTTGCTTTAATGTCTGTTCGCTTTTTTTACTTAAAATTATACATTTATAATTCCGATGTAATGGCTTATTCTCGGCTGAAAGGAGGCTACAACACCATAGCTATAGCAAATCTTTGTTTTAAGGGCAGACCTGTCAGGTTTGTGTTTATAAAATCTTATAAAAAACTAAATAACCATCGATTTTTTCAGGTAAAAACCTGACAGGTCTTGAGGCATCGCTAGTTAGAAAGAAGACTACAACATTATAATAGTACTATATGTGATAAATTTTGCTTTAGCTAATCTCTGTTTTAAGTGTCAGGTTTGTGTTTATAAAATCTTATAAAAAACTAAATAACCATAGATTTTTTAGGTAAAAACCTGACAGGTTTTGAAGCATCGCTAGTTAGAAAGGAGGCCATTTTACCCCCAACCCCCAAATGGGGGCTTTTCGTGCATTGCATTGGATGTATCGGGTAATTTATAAGCGGGTAAAAGTCCCCTTGAGAGGATTTAGGGATAGAGCAAGGCATAACAAAAAAGACATCGGATGTTTTTAAAACATCCGACGTCTTTTTTGTTATGCCCAGTATAAAAGTTTCCATGTGGTGCAAACAACATTTTTTTGAGGCATGGAAGTTTCCATGTGTTGCACTTAACGCTGTTGCACCTATGTAGAAATTTCCACGTGGTGCATTTAACATTATTTGCGGGGCATGGAAATTTCTATGTGGTGCATTTACTATTGTTTGCAATGCCTGGAAATTTCCAGGTAGTGCATCCAGGCTTAGTTGCAAGGTATGGAAAAATCCAGAAGGTATATTTAAAGTTGTTTTGTTGGCATGGAAAATTCAGGAGCCAATTTTGGTTATAAAACAGACCGCCTGGAAAATTTATTGGTACTTAATCGTTGTTTTCTTCCTCAATATCCGGTTCGGTATTGTTCTTTTTCCTTTTATTAGGTCGCAAACGAGGGAACAATTTCTCGGCAAATTCTTTGTTTACATCGCTGGCAGCCGTAAAATAGTTGGCATTGTATTGCCTTACCAGTGCCATTTTTGAAATAGCAAGTGCTGTTTTGGCATCGCCCAAATTCTGAAGGGCGGTTACCTGCTGTGCCAGTGCTGTACGGCATTCTGCTACCTCTTCTTCAATTTTAGCAGCAAAAGAGTAAAGCTCGTGCTGTTCGCCCAGGGCAATTATTTTTTGTGCAATACTGTGGGCTGCATCCGGCTCTTCTTTATCTGGCAAAGTAACAACGCTGGTGACCCCTCCACCTGGAAAAAGCAAATTAAGCGTATTGTTGCCGGGATGATTCCGGTCATATTCTCTTGCCCTGCCGCCTATGTTGCGAAGAGTGTTGTCAAGTACCCCGTCTTTAAGCCAAATAATGTCCTGGGCAAAATTTACCTCTTTTTGCATTTCATCCAGTTTGGCCTTTTTTTCTTTAAAATCGCTATAATGCAGCTCAATGGCTGCTTTGTACTTTTCGCCACCAGGCGTTTGGTTGCATAAACGAATATGACGCTCAGTGGCATCTGCAACTCTTGGTACAGAGTCTTTTTCTGTAAGTCTAACCATAGTTTATTATTTAAAATTAGTATTTTGTTAAGGGCTAACGTTTGCCCTAATATATGAAAGATAAACGCATAACTAAATAAAAAAGTATATCCTCAATAAGTTTGATTTTTTTATTTTTTTAAATTACTTTAGTACAGCATATAATCAAACTGTTTAATAAACCAATAATGACCAATCGCACCAACTACCTTATCAAGGGAGATGTTTCCGGTATCCAGGAATTTATTTTTAGTACCACCAGTAAAGGGGCAGCCCGCACTCTGAAAGATCGTTCGTGGTATGTGCAAATGCTTTGTGAGGTTTGTGGGGAGAAAATTAATGAAATGTTTGAAAATGTACAATGTATCTGCATTCAATCCAAATATGGGAAATATTGATAAGCTATGTTTTGAATTAATGAAAACTCTGGAAAAAGAATAACGAAAACACAATCGAGTAGGCAGCCGCTAGGCCAATGACCTAGCGGAGAACCTCTCACACCACCGCACGTACGGTTCTCGTATACGGCGGTTCGTTTAACCGTGGGGATATTATCGCATAGATTTCCGACATAGAAACATAGCCCCGTT
>JBNKRJ010000015.1:0-33208 GCA_050296515.1 Bacteroidales bacterium
AGCCATTTGCATTTAATATTTAGAGACAGCAATGAAAATCCGGGCAAACTATTGGGGGAATTTAAAACATTTACCTCTAAAAAGCTTATGGAACTTATTGAAGAGAATATACAAGAAAGTCGACAAGAGTGGATGCTGTGGATGTTTAAAAGAGCTGGTTCTAAAAACAGTAATATTAAAGAAAAACAATTTTGGCAACAACATAATAAACCAATAGAATTATGGAGCAATAAGGCTATTCAGGAAAAACTGGATTATATTCATAATAACCCGGTTGAGGCAGGATTTGTAACAGAACCTCATTATTGGAAGTATAGTAGTGCTGCAAATTATTGTGGAGAGGATGCAGTATTTGAAATAGATTTATTGATATGATGGTTGCTTTTCAAGCAAGGTACGAGCTGCAAGCTCGCACCAGCGGGGGAAATGGCGATATCATGTTGCTGTTTATGTTGAATTGCCCACCGGTAAATTTGTAATTGACCCCTCACTGGGCGAAGTTCCTCTAAAAAGAGATCAATGGATCGCTCAAATGAATGTTTCAATTGATAAAAGTGATATCTTTGAAGGAAATGATTTAGTTAAAAGTAAAATTAAGAATTATTACGATTTGAACTTAGATGATGAATATATACCAAATAAAAAAGGTGTTTTTATTGTTGATGATGATTATTTGTCAATGAAGGATCTTTCGAAAAACAAAAGCAGTCTGAACCCTAAACAATTAATTGAAAATGATGCTGAAAATTTACAGAAATTAGCTGATAATGAAGTAGCCTGCGTTATTGCAGATATTATTAGAAATGATATAAAAAATAATGTGGATATAAGCAGCACCATTGCTAAGATTATTCCTTTTAAAAAGGATTTCAAAAGATTTATGGATAGTTATCCAAATCTTTTAGGATATATAAATCGTCCCACTGAATTAATGAAAGTTTTAAACCCAACAAAATAAAGTGAAAAAAGAGGAGATAGTAACCGGTATATGGCCAAATGGCAAAGTAATAGAAGTGGGTCTTTCAGTATATAACCACTCATACATGTATCTTTCAAATGAAAATGAAAACTATGAATCAATTCTTAGAAAGTTATTAGAAGCAATACTTTTAGGGAAGGTAATAATTTTAGAATATAATCATGGATGGATATTGAATGTTGAAGTCACTAATAGAACCAAAAAAGAATTTAAAAGAAAAAGGTATTAATATGGAAAACAATAAAGGTGTTATTGATTCTTTTTATTTTGGTCGTCTGGAGAACAGTAAGAAAGCAGGGCTTATTTTAGAATTTGGAGATACAGAAGATAAATTCCTTGTCTTGGGAAAGAATAAAAATATCTTAACTTGGATAGAACTGATAGCAAAAGCATTTTCAAATGATTTACCTATTCGGATAAAATTTAACAGAAAGAATATAATTACAGAATTGGAAATTGATGAGGGATTTGACCTAGAAATGTAATGTCCCGGTTAAACGTAGGGTTGCCAAGGCCTGTATAAAACCAAAAGCCTGATATTCCCAGGTTGGGTAAGAAGTAATATTCAGCCTTATAACGAAAGTATGCTTGGAATATTTGGTAGACTGGCTTTGGACAGGAAAAAGAAAGATATTTTTGAATTATTAAAAGGATACCCTTACTGTGGTTCGTGTTCGGGAGTGATTCATCAGTTGAGTGATATGATACCAAATGTAGAAATTATAATAGTAAATGGAGCCAAATAATCAAATAACAATTGATTTAGAAAAAGAGGATTTGTCAATACTTGAAAAGTCAACTGCTAGATTTAAAGATACGTATAGGGTAAGTTTTGATTTTTTTGTAGATAGTAATAAATTTATTATCAATACAAAAGATTTAGATCCAGATCTGGTGTTTATTTTGGGCTATTACTATGGCGCATTAAAGTTTATTGAGAATAAGCCGAAAGAATTATAGTAATCCTTTTGCCCGAAATTCTTCTACCATAATGCCATAATTTTTTCCAAGATAGAAAGCATCTTTTGGGGTTAAATTATCGGATTCAATGGTAGCAAAATAAGTTCCTGCCCTATTTTCAAAAGCCACAATTTTAATATCAAGGTTGTTGCTTTTATTGTAATCATCAATCAGGTTTTGGACATCTTGCGGGTCATCCCATGTTGCTATGTCTATTTTCATTTTAGTTAATTTATAAACTTTTAGATCTCTGTGAAAATGCATGCTTTACAGTGTAATTACCCCTGATGGCGCAAGTATGCAGGCAGGCTTCCATAGTTCAAGTTTAGCGGCAGCGTAACTCAAAATAACAGCAGTTTGCAACTGCGATAATTGCAAAGCAAGTGTAATTTGAAAATAAAAGGAATAAAAAATGAAAAATAATGTATAAGTCAAAAACTTAAAGAATTTGGCATCCCTATAGTAGTTAAATCAGCATCATTCGTATCCTATTAATCAGTTAACATAATCTATCTGTGTACTATTATTTCAACATACTAGAGATATAATTTTTATCTACTTCTTCAATTTATCTATCTCTTCCTGAAGTTTTAACAGTCTTTCTTCAAGCAGTTTTTGTTCGGTAATATCAAACCCAATGTTTATTACTTTCACAAAGTTGCCGCTATTGTCTGGGATTGGAGTATAAATTTCTGAAATCCAAATGCGTCCCTTTTTTGTTTCCGTTGAGAAAAGTCTTCGTCGTTGAACACCGCTTCTTAAATCTTCCCAGAATTTTTCAAATTCTTCAGGAGTATCTTTTGCTTCCTGGGCAAATTCCTTTTGGTTTTTGCCAATTAAATCTTTTTCAGAGAATCCTAAATTCTGAAGGTTTTTATCCTGTATATTTTGGATGTTTCCTTCCATGTCGTACCAAACTATTGAACCAATATTCGATAAAGCATCTATGATTCCAAGAGTTTCTCTTTCCATGGAAGCAGCATCTTCCTGTATTTTTTGAAGTTCTTGCAGGTTCTCCTGAAGCATTTTTTCCCTGCTTTGAAGTTCTTCTGACTGAACCTGATACTGCTCAAGTAATTGCTTGGTTTGAACGTTTTTCTCCATCACAGAAATAGAAGATGCAACACGTTCACCAATGGTTTTTAAGAAATCAATCTCGAAACTGGCAAATTCACGGAACGAAGCAATTTCAATTACACCAAATGGCTCATCTTCAAATAGTAACGGCATTAAGAACAAGGCCCTTGGCTCATGTCCACCCAAACCTGATGACACAAATGTGTATCCCTCAGGAATATTAGTCATATAAATTACTTCTTTTTCCTGGAAACATCTGCCAACAAGACTCTCTCCTATTTCAATTTTTGCTTCAAGCACTTTCTTTCTATCATATGCATATGCAGAGCGCAATTGAAGATAAGGATGCTTAGGATCGAGGTTATTTAATATAAATATTGCTCCCTGATCTGCCTTAAGATATTTTAAAATATAACTTAGAATCGATAGTAAGTATTCCTCAAAATCGTCGGTGCTGGTTCTTAAAACCTCACTCAATTCAGTTAATCCATCCTGAGTCCAGTTTAGTTTTTTTCTTTCCAACTGGCGAATTTCTTCCAGCTCCTGCCCTTTTTGAAGGTTAACCTGCATTTCAATAAGTGCATTACCTAAAACATCCTGTTCACTCAATGCTTTGTAATATGCATTAAAATTCCCTTCCCCAATTTTTCTGGCAAAATCTGCTGTTTTTTGTAAAGTATCCAATAAATTATTTAGTGAACGTCCCATTTCAGCCAGCTCATCTTTCGATCTCACTTTCAGCTTTTTAGAAATATCAATAATTCCCTTGTCTAAATCTTTTAATATAGAAGTAGTCCGCTTAAGAGGCTGGGTTATTCTACGAGCAATTAAAAGCGTAATGATTGAAAAGAGTAAAATACCAATTACCCCGATTGTTAGTGAACGTTTGAAATATTTCTGAGCTTCCTCTTCAATTATTTTTGAAGGAACAATTAAGCAAACAGACCAAGGACTTGGAGAGTTTCCCATAAATACTGGCTCCAGCGAGACAAAATTTGAAAAACCTGTACTGTCATTGAATTCAAAAGGATAACTTCTTCCTTCTTTTATTTCTGTATTCACATCAGCCCAAACAAAACCAGGATATACTTGTGTAATAGTATCTCCAATATTCATCTTATTATGTGAAGATATTATTGTTCCATCATTAGAAAGTAAATAGGCAAAACTTCCATCAAAAGGCTTAATTTTTTCAACAATGTCATCAAAACGATTCAGAGTGATATCAATTCCAACTACTCCGGCAAACTCCGTATCAATAATTATAGGCTTAGCTACACTGGTTTCTAAAATGGAATCCCCTCCTTCTGTTTGAGAATATACGTAATAGTAGGGATTCATTAAAATATCATTCCCCGACTGTTTAGATTCATAATAAGGGCTTCCATAACTATCTCCGTACACTTCGGTAGTATCAATGTAAAAATTAACTACCCCTGATTCTCTTACAGCAACAGTCCTTTTACGTCCATACTTTCGGGTATAGTTATCATCAATAAAACGGAGTTCCCATGACATCCAAACTGAGAGGTATTCAGGATGGGCATTTAGTACATTCTTTAGTACATCCTTATAAATTCCTTCCCGCTGTTCACCAGGTATTTTTTTATAATCTTTAAAGCCTTGCGCTAGAGTAGCACATACTGCCAAATCCTGCTCAAGGGTACTTTTTATAAATGTTGAAGCATGCCCTGCATAAGCGGCTGCCTGTCTGTTTGCCTCTTCAATAGAGTAAGTTCTGTAATCGAATATAATATACCCAATTACCAGTGCAAACACCAAAAATGAAGTGATAAATATAAATAGGAAAATTTTGGCCCGGATTCTCATTTACTATCCTTATATTTCTTTGATTAAGCAACTAAAAATAAGAAACAAGCTCCGATAAATCGGAGTGGTTCCATCTGGCAAATTAAAAAAAAATTAAATACAAACAGATGAAACTTTCATGTATATACAAATTTCTCAAGTCTTTATTACTTAATCAAAGAATTTGCCAAAATGTCAATTATGATAAGATTGTTACATTTTCAGGGTTTTCAATGTATTCATACCCCTGGGTTCTAAGGGTTGGCTTAAATCCGGCATCAATAATTGCCTGTTGAATACCTTCGGCATCAAAGTGATGATCGGCTCCAGCGGCTGAAACAACATTTTCTTCAATCATTATTGAACCAAAGTCATTTGCTCCTGCATGCAGACAAATTTGACCAGTTACTTTTCCAACAGTCAACCACGAAGCCTGAATATTATTAATGTTCGGCAGCATCAAGCGACTCAAAGCAATGGTTCGGATATATTCTTCAGATTTAACCGTATTTTTCACACCATCTTCTTCATTCAATTGTGTTCCTTCGTCCATAAATGGCCAGGGAATAAAAGCAACAAAACCTGGTGCACCTTCAGGCTTTTCCGCTTGCACTTCCCTGATTTTAATTAAGTGTTCAATTCTTTCTGATTTGGTCTCGATATGGCCAAACATCATGGTTGCAGAAGTTACTAAACCAAGCTTGTGTGCATCACGCATTACATCCAGCCATTGCTGTGAGTTACATTTCCCTCTTGAAACATTTGAACGTACCCTGTCAACTAAAATTTCAGCACCTGCACCTGGCAAGCTATCTAAACCAGCTTCCATCAAACCTTTTAAAACTTCAGTATAAGTACTTTTTTCAATCCTTGCAATATGGTGTATTTCAGCAGGTCCCAGTGCATGGAGTTTTAATTCAGGATCAATTTCTTTTAATTCTCTAAACAAATCCGAATAAAATTTCTGCCCTAATTTGGGATGCAACCCACCTTGCAATAAAACCTGATTTCCTCCAAATTCACGCAATACCTTAATTTTCTCCTCATACTCTTTGCGGGTAGTTATATAAATATCATCGGCAATTGGTTTCCGGTAAAAGTTACAGAACTTACATTGAGCAATGCAGACATTGGTAATATTTACGTTTCTGTCAATAATCCAGCTAACATTTGCTGCCCGCTCTTTTAATATTTTTTGTTTTACCTCGTTGGCCAGCCACATTAGCTCTGAAACCGGTACTTTTTCATATAAAAACATGCCCTCTTCAAGGCTTAAAAATTCAAGGTTTAATGCTTTTTTATATATTTCGCTTACTTCTACCATATTAAAATTAAATTAGGGCGGCTAATATAGGAAAATATTAAGAAAATGGCACAGAATAAGAGTGTTTACTACGCTTGTTTAAATCCTTTAAGCAATTTATTACCTGACAGTTATACTACTTGATTATTTATAATGTTATCTTTATTTAAATCTTAGCCAATTTAAATGAACATAGTATGGAACTTGTTTAGGATATCTATAGTAGAATAGTTAATCAAAATATTATTATTTTAGTCCATCATTTAAATTAAAGAACTATGGAACTCAAAATAAAAAAAACAACTACGCTAAATCAAAAATCTGATCTTTTGCTAATTTGCAATTCTGTAAATGATCTTAATGAATTTAATTTATCAAAGGATGAGATGGATTTTGTGAAAAAATCTGTGAAAAATAAAGCACAGTTTATTTCTCTGAATCAATATAAAAGATGGGTTTTTATCCAGTTACTTCCTGAAAAAAAGAAAGGTGACGAATTAAAGGAGGAGTTAAGAAAAGCAGGTTCTAAACTAAAGGCTATTTTCAACAAGAATCATATTAAAAAGATAATTCTTAAAAATGTAAAAGTCACAGAAGAAGAGGTATATACCTTCCTTGAAGGAATCGCACTGAGTCATTATACTTTTACTAAATATTTTGAAAACAAGGAAGATAAATCAAACAAGCTTGAAGAAATACTTGTTCATAGTAAAGAATTGAGCGATAAAAAAATTAATGAATTGCTGATTATTTGCGAATCGGTATTTTTTGCAAGGACTTTGGTAAACGAGCCTCTCTCCTATTTAAATACTAAAAAATTGGCTGATGAAATAAAAGCAGCATCAAAAGAAGCTGGTTTTTCGCTAGACGTTTTAGGAAAAAAACAGATCGAAAGTCTAAAAATGGGAGGCTTATTAGCTGTAAATCAAGGCAGTGACACTCCACCAAACTTTTCAATTTTAACATGGAAACCTGAAAATGCTAAAAATAAACAACCTATTATTTTGGTGGGAAAAGGAATTGTTTATGATACTGGAGGGTTAAGCCTGAAACCCACAGCAAACAGTATGGACTACATGAAATCAGACATGGGAGGAGCAGCAACAGTTGCAGCAACTTTGGCAGCAATATCTAAACTAAAACTTCCTTGTTATGTGATTGGTTTAATACCTGCAACGGATAATGCTATCAGCAACCATGCATACGTTCCTGGCGACATTATTAAAATGCATAATAAAAAGACTGTTGAAGTATTAAATACTGATGCAGAGGGTCGTTTAATATTGGCAGATGCACTTAGTTATGCCTCAAAATACAAACCTGAATTAGTTATTGATTTGGCAACCTTAACAGGTGCAGCAGCTTTTGCCATTGGTCATTATGCGTTGGTTGCAATGGGCACTGCTCCTGAGAAGGTCTTTTCTAAGTTGGAAAAAAGTAGCGAAGCTACTCACGAACGCATTGCCCGCTTCCCGTTTTGGGACGATTATAAGGAGCTATTAAAATCTGATGTAGCTGATATTAAGAATATTGGAGGCAGAGTTGCAGGTGCTATTACTGCCGGTAAATTCCTTGAATATTTTACCGATTACCCTTGGGTACATTTTGATATTGCTGGTCCTGCTTACATGCATAAAGGCGAAAACTATTACACTTCAGGAGGAACTGGCTTTGGTGTACGCTTGTTAATAGATTTTATACGGAATTTCAGCTAAGGTAAAAAAGAAGCAGAGAGTGAAAATTTACTCTCTGCTTCCATTAGATCTTAATTAATATTTTTATAAGAATGTTAATCTGAAACCAGCATTTACCCAAAGAGATCTATGTTTGGTATTGCTGTCATCATTTTTATACATGTTATTTAATCCCCATTCATAGCCAACATCAACAAAAATTTTACCTATTGAAAGTCCAGCTCCAACATTGGCCCCAATAATAAATTTATTAAAATCATCTTCAGTCACACCGGTTATTTCACTATTTGTTGAGGTAACAATCATTGCTGCAGGGCCGGCAAAAATATGAAAATTCCTATCATCATCCGGGCTACCAACAACATTCCACCCTACAAAAGCAGGTATGCGCAATGAACTGATATCATTTTTAAATTTGGTACCTGTTCCATCCTGTTTTAAGTCCCAGTTATTTTTTACCCAAAAAATACCTGGCTCAAAATAAAATTCATCACCAATAGCAATAGTTCCTCCAATCTGCCATCCAAGACGACCAGTGATGCCATAATCTGGAATATCTGTTGAAAAATGAGTCAGGTTCATTCCAATTGCAGGTTTAATAACCATTTGAGCATTAACAGAAAGACCTATGCTGCTAATTAGAAATAACATTAAAACAATTCTTTTCATATTATTTGATTTTAGTTTAACATATGCATCTTAAAAACAAAGATGCGATTAATTCGAATACTTCGTTTGCTTTTTTTGATTATAGCTAAATTAATAATGTAAATAATTATTGACTTAATTCAAGGATTAAATCGATTGAGTTCTTTAGTTTATCCTGATGAGGCCATTTTGCTTTAGGATCGTAAATATGGCCCGATTTGTCAAGTATCACATAATAAGGTATACCCCTTATTTTAAGAAATTCTTTGATTGCAGGTTTTGAACCAACATCTATTCTGTAATGATGACCTTCCATATTTATTGTAGCTAAGCCCCTTATCCATTTTTTGTAGTCTGTATCAGTTGATAAAAACAAAAATGCCACTTTTTTGCCTTTATATCCCTTTTGCAATTCTTTTGAATAGGGCATTTCTCTTTGACAAGTTCCACACCAGCTTGCCCAAAAATCAATCAGAACAATATTTCCTCTTAACTCATCAAGGACTTTTTCCAGTGTTGTGCTATTAGTCTTTGTATCGTAAAGTACACTTTTAAGCACCTCTTCAGAAAAAGGTTGGCCTTGAAGATTTTTCAGGTATTGTGCATTGATTTGCATCGACATCAACAAACTTATTATTGCTATCAAAACCTTTTTCATACTCACCTGCTCTTATTCTATTAACTCTTTAATGACAACTTTTAGTACTTCATCCCCTTACAAATTGAACATGAAATTAGATAAATCTTTACAAAAAGTCAATATCTGGATACAAAAACCAGGATTTTCTCTTTGAGAAAACCCTGGTTTAATTAATTAAATAAGTTTAGTAATTAGGAGAAAATATTCTAAACCATTTCGAATGCTTGCTCTAAATCAGCAATAATATCTTCAACATCCTCAATTCCAATAGAAAATCTCACTAAATCATCGGTGATGCCGGCTTTAATTTTCCCTTCGGGAGTAACTGCTGCATGTGTCATTGATGCTGGATGTTGAATCAATGTTTCAACCCCACCCAAAGAAACTGCTAACATACAAAGTTTTACATTGTCCATTAGTTTCTTTCCTGCATCTAATCCGCCTTTCACTCCAAAGCTAATCATTGAACCAAATCCTTTCATTTGTTTTTTGGCCAATTCGTGTTGCGGATGAGATTCTAAACCAGGGTATTTGATCCAGGCAACTTTTGGATGTTGTTCGAGATATTTTGCAACTTCCATCGCACTTTTCTGAGCTCTTTCAATCCTGATTGACAATGTTTTAACACCACGAATTACCATATAAGCCTGGTGAGGATCCATATTGCATCCCATGTAAACCATTGCGTGTCTTATCTTTTTGTAAAGTTCTTCAGTTTTGGTTACAATCACACCACCCACGATGTCTGCATGTCCATTGATAAACTTGGTAATAGAATGTAAAACAACATCAACTCCCATATCTAATGGCTTTTGCAAATAAGGGCTTGAAAATGTGTTGTCAACAACAACAATTAAGTCATGCTCTTTTGCAATTTTTACCATTTCTTCAATATCGGTTAACTCCATTGTTGGGTTAGAAGGAGTTTCAAGATAAAGAACCTTGGTGTTTGGTCGAATAGCATCTCTAACTTCTTGAGGATTAGAAGTATTAACAAAACTTGCTTCAACTCCAAAACGGCTAAAATCCTGTTCAATTACTCCTCTTGAAGGACCATAAACAGAAGCTGTACTAACCATATGAACTCCTTGTCCTAACAAAGCCATGTAAACCGATGTAACCGCACCCATTCCTGAGCTGGTAGCTATCCCGCCAAAGCCATTTTCAAGAGCTGCAATGTTATCCTCAAAAGCTGTAATTGTTGGGTTTCCAATTCTGGTATAAATGTATCCATCGCTTTCTCCTGCAAAACATTCCGCTCCGTGCTGAACATTTTTAAATTTGAAAGTAGAAGTTTGGTATATCGGTACAGTAGCGCTTCCTAATGCATCTTCAAAAGCACCTGCATGAATCAATTTTGAATTAAATCCTAAGTTTTTAGTATCCATAACTATTAATTAATAAAATTATGAAGCTAAATTATTACAATTTTCCTAAAATTAATAATTTTTACTAATAATGTGTAAATAATCACATTTCTATAATATTATCACACAAAAAATTTTACTTCGCTTTAGAATTTAAATTAATTTGATGGTGATGAAACGAATTTTCTCTTATCATTTTCTTTCCACATGCCGGACATTCCTCTTTTCTACAAGGTTTTCCAGTTTGATGCGGAATTCTGATATCACATTTTAAACAAATGCAAAAGCCCCCTTTTCCAAACTCAATCTGATACTTGCTTCCTGATTCAGCTTCAATAGCCTCAGTATTCAATAAAACATTACCTCCTTCAATAACAATGGCCTTGCCTTCGACCAAAGCACTCGCTATTTTTTGCCTGGCTTTTTCATAAATCCGTGTAAATGTTGGTCGGGAAACATTCATTTTCTTGGCTGCTTGCTCCTGGGTAAGAAGGTTATAATCAGCTAATTTTATAGCCTCATATTCCTCATATAGAAGATTTAAAGTTTCAGATTGTCCTTGTTGCTCTCCAAAGGGTCTGAATCCTTTTACTAGCGGCAAACTAAATATTTTTCGTTTTCGTGTTGGTCGCGGCATCACATGATATTTTTACAAATTTAGTGAACAAATGTTCACAATCCTATTTGTTTGACTAATTAATGAAAGAGGGCTTTCTCCAATTTTCGGATGAAACCCTCATAGAGGGATTTATATAGAATTTAATCGCTTTACAAAAGAATATGTTTAACCTTGCGAAGCTCATGAACTCCATATAAATAATTTAAGAAAAGTGAATAAATTTCAACAACTTAACTAAAATTTAAACAAGTGAAAAAACTAATCTAAATCAATTAAAAACATTTATAAATCATAAATAACACCAACAATATCATAGCAATTTGCTCTATAAGCAGCAAACGATTTTTGAATTTTGTGATGTTTCAGAGCAAACAGGTTCTTGAGTATGTTATTTTTAAGATATAAACATATGTTTAATAACATATTTAACTATTTATATATATTCTAAACAAATTTCAACAGATTGATTTAAAGGTTATTACAAAGGTGTTTTGTTAAGTTAAATACTGGAATGAAATAGCTTTATAATTTGCTATTGATAAAAAATGATGTTTTATTTAATTTTGAAAAACATCTTACTTAATATAAAATAAATATATAATTGACTTATATCAATGTTTGAAATTGATTCAAGAAATACGAAGCAGATTTTAAGATTCAAAGAATTACAAGTCAAATTTTATATTTCTGCTGCAATGAACTCTTTGGGTTCGTTTGATAAACAAAATAATTAAAAGGAAACAGATGAAACGTTCATGAATTTATAATCATTAAAATCACAAATTAAAATGATTATAAAATCATGGTAAGTTACACGAGGCCAAATAAATAATTAAAAAATAAACGAGTGAAAACTACAAGGAGAGATTTCATTAAAATATCATCAATTGGGGCTGGAACCCTGGCTTTTGGAGCGCCAGCTTTTAAGTTTTTTTCTGGAACAGAAAATACCAGCGAAAAAGACTTAAAAGGTAAAGTTACCAGGTACCCAAATTATTGCGAAGTATGCTTCTGGAACTGTGCTGGTTGGGTATACAAAAACGAAGAAGGCAAAATATGGAAAATAATTGGTAATGAGAATGATCCACACAGCTATGGACGTTTTTGCCCAAGAGGTACTGGTGGTATAGGCATGTATGAAGACGAGGATCGTTTAAAAACTCCTTTAAAGCGCATTGGAGAACCAGGAAATCAAACATACGAAGAAATTTCATGGGAAGAAGCTTTTGATATTATTGCTAAAAAAATGAAAGAAGTTGGCGATAAATATGGAAACGAAAGTGTTGCTCTTTTTAAACACGGTTCAAGCGGTAAACATTTTGGAAACTTGTTTAATGCCTGGGGCTCTAAAAATCAGGCAGGTCCGGCTTATGCACAGTGCAAAGGTCCAAGAGAGGAAGCTTTCAAATTGACCTTTGGTGAACCATTGCATTCACCTGAACCTCTTGATATTAGAGATACAAAATGCCTGGTTCTGATAGGCTCGCATCTTGGTGAAAACATGCACAATGGCCAGGTCCAGGAAATGTCGGAAGCAATTGATAAAGGTGTGACTGTTATTACAGTAGACCCACGTTTCTCTACCGCAGCTAGTAAATCAAAGTTTTGGCTGCCAATTAAACCTGCAACTGATACTGCATTATTACTGGCATGGATAAATGTAATCATCAATGAAAAACTTTATGATAAAGAGTATGTTGAACAATTAACTTTTGGTTTTGAACAACTAAAAGACCATGTTCAAAAATACACTCCTGAATGGGCATATGGAATTACAAAAATTGAGCCTTCTGTAATTCGCGAAACTGCCAGAGAAATGGCAAAGGCTTCACCTTCAGTTATTGTTCACCCTGGAAGACATGTTACCTGGTACGGAGATGATACACAGAGGCTTAGAGCTGTTGCGATACTGAATGCATTACTAGGTTCATGGGGACGCAGAGGTGGCTTTTATCTTCCAACAAAAGCAAAATTACCAGGCTTCCCTTCAGAATCTGACCCCAAGCCAAAATGGAGCTGGAAAGACATTGCCCCTGAAAAATACCCATTTGCAACCCAAGGTGTAACCAATTTATTAATTGATGGTTCCCATCCTGATTATAAAGGTGACAAAAAAATAAAAGCCTGGATGGTTATTGGAACCAATTTGCCTGTCTCAATCCCAAACCCTAAAAGAACAATTGAAGCTTTGCAAAACCAGGAATTCGTTGTGGTTATTGATACCATGCCAACAGAAATAACCGGATATGCTGATATTGTATTACCCGAATGTACTTATATCGAAAGGTATGATGATTTAAGAGTTTCACCTCATCGAGAACCTAATATTGCACTAAGAATGCCTGCTGCTGAGCCAAAATATAATTCTAAGCCAGGTTGGTGGATTGCAAAACAAATTGGTGAAAAACTTGGGTTGGGTGCCTATTTTAAATTCGAAGATTATACCGAAGTTCTTGATTGGCAATTAAAACAAATAGGTTCTTCGCTAGTCGAAATGAAAAAAATTGGTGTTAAAAAATTCGAAAGAGAATTTGACGATTTATATTTTGCTCCGGGCGAGATTCCTGAATTTGATACAGAATCAGGAAAAATTGAACTGTATTCGAATGAACTGGCTGCATATGGTTTTGACCCAATGCCGGTATACAAACCGAACGCTGAACCAGAAGAGGGATTTTACAGACTGATATATGGTCGCGCCCCAATGCACACTTTCAGCCGTACAGCCAATAATCCAAGATTAACTGATTTAATGGATGAAAACAGTGTTTGGATTAACCCTAAAGTCGCAAATGAATGGGGCTTAAAAAATGATCAGAAAATCTGGTTACAAAATCAGCAAGGTGCTGTATCACAATATCCTATTAAAGTAAGAATCACTGAACGAATCAGATGGGACTCTGTTTACATGGTTCATGGCTTTGGTCATTCAGAAAAACGTATGACAAGAGCATTTGGTAAAGGTGTTATGGATACTGAAATGATTTCAAATGTATTAATTGATAAGGAGTCTGGAGGGACAGGAATGCGAAGCAACTTCGTTACTTTTTTAACTGAAAAACCTGTATTGGAGGAGTCAAAGACTTCTTAAATGATAATTATGTGCCCCAAATAGGCAATTGTTTTTAATAATTGAATACAAAATTTATCAAATAGCGTATTATGAGATATGCAATGGCAATAGATACCCTTAAATGCGTAGGTTGTAGTGATTGTGTTGTGGCCTGTCAAACAGAAAACAACATTCCTATTGGCTATGCGCGCGATTGGGTTACTGAAACGGTTGATGGTTCGTATCCATCATTAGAACTTGAGTTTAGATCTGAGCGATGCAATCATTGTGATAATACACCATGTGTAAGAACCTGTCCTACAGGTGCCAGCCACATTATCGAAGGAGGTATTGTAAAGGTAGCACACGAAGAGTGCATTGGATGTGGTGCATGCATTGAATCGTGTCCTTATGATGCCAGATTTTTCAATCCTGAAGGCTGGGTTGACAAATGTACTTTCTGTGATCACAGGGTGAAAAATGGCCAGGATCCTGCATGTGTTTCAGTTTGTCCAACGCACTGTATGTATTTTGGCGATTTGGATGATAAAAACAGTGAAGTATCAAAGGTTATTGCCAACCGAAAGTGGAAAACCCTTGCTCCAGAGGCTGGAACTAATCCTCAAATTTATTACTTAATATAATAAGGAATAGAAAGTTATCTCTTCTTATAAAAAATTAAAAAAATGAAGGAAGAATTAATTGTAAGCGGAAGAATGAACCTGAATATTGACCCCGTGTTACACGTATGGCACTGGCAAATCCCTCTTTATCTTTTCCTGGGTGGCCTGGCTGCAGGTGTTTTATTCTTTGCAAGTTTGTACACGATAAGAAACGAAAGTGAAAAATACAGAACAGCAGTAAAAGTGGCTCCAATTATTGCCCCTATAGCAATTGTAGTGGGCTTGTTTGCTCTTTTACTTGACCTAAAACATAAATTATACTTCTGGCAATTGTACACCACTATCCGCTTTGAATCACCAATGTCGTGGGGTGCATGGGTGCTCATGCTCATCACACCATTGTCATTTATCTGGGTAGCAGCTTATTTAAAAGAAATATTCCCAAAGATTGATTTCAATCAACGATTTTTTGGCAATATGTATCGCCTGTTTGTTAAAGAGGTTAAGGGTGAAGTAAACTGGGAATGGAAATTTAACTGGCTTGCAAATTTTGAAAAGTACGTTGTAAAAAACAGAAAATCATTAGCCTGGGCAATTTTAGTTCTTGCTGTTATTTTAGGAGTTTATACAGGTATTTTATTATCTGCATTTAATGCCAGACCATTATGGAATACTGCTATTCTTGGTCCGTTATTTCTGGTTTCAGGTCTTTCAACCGGAGCTGCATCAATTATGTGGTTATCAAAAGATAAAGTAGAAAAAACCTTGTTTAGCCGAATAGATATCCTACTGATTACTATTGAGTTATTCTTTATTGTCCATCTTTTTATGGGCTTTATGGCCGGTCCGGAAGTTCAGATTAAAGCGGCTGCATTGTTCTTTGGTGGCCAGTTTACTGTTTACTTCGGACTTTTTGTAGTAATACTAGGCTTAATTATACCAGGAATCCTTGAAATAATGGAACTTAAAGGGGTGCACATTCCTGTTGCATTTCCAGCCTTTTTAATCATTATCGGAGGATTGATTTTTAGGTTTGTGATGGTTGAGGCCGGACAGATAACGAGATATTTGTACTAATTGAGTCTTAAATTTTGTTAATAAAGTGATTTAAATAAATAAAAAGTTTCTGGACACTAGTTCCTGGTATTTAAAACAGGGAACAAGTTTCCAGCAACAAGAAACAAGAAAGTTATGGAAGCACAAACTCCAAGAAAATACATGAATCCATATTTGGCAGGTTTCCTGTTAGGTCTGATTATGATTGCAGCTTTTTATTTTTCAGGACGAGGTCTTGGGGCTAGTGGCCTGGTAAAAAGCACAGTCACTACAATTGTTTCAGGGATTGCCCCCGAACACGCAAGTAATTCGCATTTTTATGAAAAATACATGCATGAAGGCAAAAGTCCAATGGACTCCTGGCTGGTTTACGAAATGTTAGGGTTCATTTTTGGCGCTGTTATTTCAGGTTTATGGGCCCGAAGAATGAAAAAAGATATTGTTAAACCTCCTCAGATTAAAGTAAATACACGATTGATTATGGCTGGATTAGGGGGTATAGCAGCCGGTATTGGTGCAGCTTTAGGAAGAGGTTGTACAAGTGGTGCTGGGTTAACAGGTATGACCACTCTTTCACTGGCCGGATTTATCTCATTTATGGCCATGTTTGGTGGTGCTTTTGTGTTTTCTTTTTTCTTAAGAAAATTCTGGATAAACAAATAAATTACAAATCAATTTGAAAATTTAATAAACAAAAGATATGGGACCATTAATACAACAAGGACTCATTAACCAGGAGTGGAACCCTATAATTGCATTTATTTTAGGTGTGGGCTTTGGTTTTGTGCTTGAACAGGCAGGATTTTCTACTGCACGAAAAATAGTAGGAGTCTTTTATGGTTTTGACATGACCGTGCTGCGTGTTTTCCTTACCGCAGTTGTTACAGCATCATTGGGTTTGTTATATTTTAACTATTTGGGATGGATAGACCTGACCATGATTTATATTAATCCCACTTTTATTTGGTCGGCTATAGTTGGTGGTGTACTTGTTGGATTAGGAATGATAGTAGGAGGATATTGTCCGGGAACCAGTTTTGCTGCGGCATCAATTGGTAAAATTGATGGGCTGGTATTCATTGGCGGTTTATTTATTGGTGTATTTTTCTACGGAGAAGCTTTTCCATGGTTATTTAAAGATCTTTATACCGCTGGTTCACTGGGTAAAGTAACATTGTATGAATTACTGGGTATTTCATCAGGAACATTGGCATTTTTACTAGCGCTTTTTGCCATAGGGTTGTTTTGGTTAACTATTGTGATTACAAAACGATTCGCAAATAAAGAATTCAAATATTAAAATACTGAACAATGAATGATAGAAATGCAATAAAAAAAAGATATTACATAGTTACCGGGGTGCTTTTTTTGCTTGGTTTTATCCTGTTGTTTTTACCTCATAGAAAAAACAGGGGCGAAATTACTCCTGAACAGCTATTGTTGGCTATTTCAAACAATGATAGATTTTACACTCCTGATGAAGTCGCACGTTTGATTATTTCAGAGGATCCCTCCATTCAACTTATTGATGTTAGGGCTCCAGAGGAATATCAAAAATTCAGCCTTCCTGGAGCAATCAATATACCTTTATCGGGAATATTGGATAAAGATGAAAAGGGCTATTTTTTATGGGAAGGCTACCTGAATGACAACAACAAAAAAAACATTCTCTATTCAAACGGGTCGGTTTATGCAAACCAGGCATGGATGCTCACCAAAAGGCTGAATTTTAAGCATAATTATGTAATGCAAGGTGGGTTAAACCGTTTTTTTGAAGAAGTTGTTCTTGCAAAAAAACCACTTAATAGTGCACCGGAAACAGACCAACAAACATTTCAGTTCAGAAAAGCAGTGGCTATATTTTTTGGTGGTGGAAATGTTGAAAGTTCCACAACTTCAGATAATAATGAACCAGTAATGAAAACACCACCTAAAAAGAAAAAGAAACAAGCTGAAGAAGGTGGATGTTAATTCAAAAATTAATTTTTGAAAAGTTAAAATCAAAAAAAATGAGCAACGAAGAAAAAGAATATAAACTGATATCCAACATTTTACCAGCAGGAACAGTGATTTTTGCAATAGTAATTATTCTGGGTTTGATCTTTATTAAGCAGCCTGATAAAGAATACACAATAACTGGAAATGAAATGCTGGAAAAGTTACTCACTTTCGAGCAAACAATCGGTCCTGATAAAGTAGTTGATATTTTGTTTGAAAAAGACTCGCTTTATCGATTTATAGATTTAAGAAGTACTCCGGAATTTATTAACGATCATATTGAAGGAGCCATTAATATTCCAATCAGTCACGTTTTAGATAACAAGTATGAGAGCATTTTTAACCAGGATGAAAAAATAAATATTTTATACTATTCAGATCATTGCGGAGCATGTGGCCCCTGGATGGTACTTAGTCAATTGGGTTACAAAAACAATAAAATATTACTTGGTGGCTATGACTATGTAAGCGAACACATTCTTAAAAACTATGCCCCTTTATCAGGAAATTATAAAAACGAAAAACCGCAATACGATTATGCTAAAGTAATCAGCGAAACTGCCGGTGCAGGCAGCACATCAAAAAGTACAGATTTAAAACCGGTTGATCTTCCTGTAAAAAAGAAGAAAAAGCATGTAGAAGAAAGTGGTGGCTGCTAATCACAAAAAAGAAGTTAGAACTTAGATGTTAGATGATTGTAAGTTAAAAAATAAAAGGATGAAACCCTCATACGGAAATTAAATTACTTGATTAACCTTGCGAAGCAAGCTCATGAACTCCATATAAATAGTTTATGAAAAGTGAATAAATATCAATTACTTAACTAAAATTTAAACAAGTGAAATTTATTTATAGGCATTTTGTAATATTTATTTTACCTGCTGTTTTTTTATTAGCATGCAATGGCAATAATGGAACCTCAGACAAAAAAGAAATTGTAATACAAACTCCTGAAAATGTTAATGAAACAGAATTGCTCTATAATTTTATTACAAAATCAGGTGACGTAATAAACTCTAAAGATATTCCTGCAATTGTAAGTGCTGATAATGTCTACAACAATTTATCCGACTATTTGGTTTTAGACATCAGAGGTAAAAGTGCCTATGTTGAGGGACATATTGATGGGGCAATTCAGGTTGATGCCAAAGAGCTATTTAACTTTTTAGAAAAAGAAGTTACTCCAGCTAAATACAATAAAATAGTTTTGGTCTGTTATTCAGGACAAACTGCCGCATACTATGCTTCTTTATTGCGATTGGCAGGTTATGGAAATGTGTTTAGCTTAAAATATGGCATGTCGGGCTGGAGCAAAAGTATAACACCTAACAAATGGACGGCTGGTATTTCAAATAAATATGCAGGTATAATCGAAACCAAAGAAAATTCAAAAGGTGAAAAAAGCCGAGTACCGGAAATTAAAACAGGAAAAACAAGTGGTTTCAAAATTATGAATGCAAGGATCAAAACCATTGCAGAAGAAGGTTTTAAGGTAGCCCAAATCAAAGTGGATTCAGTTATGCAAAACCCTGACAGTTACTACATAGTAAACTATTGGCCAATAACTAATTATGAACAAGGTCATCTACCAGGTGCAATTCAATATGAGCCCAAAAAATCACTTAACAAAGATAGTTCCTTAACAAATCTTCCAACAAATAAACCAATCGTTGTTTATTGTTATACAGGCCAACATAGTGCGTTTGTTACAGCATATTTAAGGGTTTTAGGATATGATGCACGTTCTTTGGTTTATGGGGCTAATGGTTTCATGCATAACAAATTAGTTTCAGAAATTGGTCATGCTTTTGATCCGGCAAAAAGCATAATGGATTATCCTTTAATTGCAGGCGAAAAACCAAGTTTAAAAACTACTGCGGTAACTTCAGCTAATGAAAATGAAGAAAAGCAAGTGTCAACACCACCAAAAAAGAAGAAAAAAAATATTGAAGAAGGTGGGGGATGTTAAAAAGGTTAATAATTGAATAAAAAGCCAGGTAAACCTGGCTTTTTTAATTCTGTCCCAGAGTCAAGTCAAGTATGATATTCCTGTCAATTAGCCAGGTGACAACACCTGGCTGGTGCACTTGTCAGGTGTTGTCACCTGACAAATCAGCCTTGACACAACACTAGTTATATTTTTTAAACAAAGAAACCGCAATATGCCCTCCAAAGCCAAATGTATTATTCATTGAAACATTTACCTCTTTTTCAACAGGTTTGTTTAATGTCAAATTAAGCTTAGGGCTAATTTGTTCATCAACTTCCTTAACGTTAATTGTTGGAGGAATAATATTGTGTTTTATCGACATAATACTAGCAATAGACTCAATAGCCCCTGCAGCTCCTAGTAAGTGTCCTAACATTGATTTTGTAGCCCCAATATTTAATTTATCCAGGGAGTTTTCAAAAACTCTTTCTATAGCTTTGCACTCACAAGGATCGCCTTGTGGCGTAGAAGTAGCGTGTGCATTTAAATAATCTACATCACCTGGAGATAATTCTGCCTCAGCCAATGCTTCGCGCATTGCTCTCTCTGCACCTAACCCATCAGGATGCGTAGCGGTAATGTGATAAGCATCTGATGCTAAACCTGTTCCAACTAATTCGCAATAAATATTTGCACCTCTTTTCTTCGCATGTTCCATTTCCTCAAGCAATAAAGCACCAGCACCTTCTCCAATCACAAAACCATCCCTGGTTTTATCAAAAGGTCTTGAAGCACTCATATAATTTTCATTGTTTGTAGAAAGAGCCCTTGAGGCATTAAATCCGCCAATGGCAGATTTTGTTACACAAGCTTCAGAACCTCCTGCAACAACTGCATCGGCTTTTCCTAATTTGATATAGTTAAATGCATCAACAATAGCACTATTTGATGAAGCACAAGCACTTACAAGTCCGTAACTTATGTTCTTCAACCCATAACGAATTGAGATCAGACCAGAGGCCATATTTGAGATGAGCTTGGTAATAAAAAACGGGCTCATTTTTAATTCACCTTCTCGATTAAATGTATCAACAACAGCCTCTTCAAATGTCTCTATTCCACCAATACCACTGGCCCAGATTACGCCCACTTTATCTAAGTTCCAGCTATTTGGATCAAACATTGCATCTTTCATACATTGATCTGCAGCTGCAACGGCATATTGCGAAAACAGGTCCATTTTTCGAACTTCTGCTTTTTCCATATAGTTCAATGGATCAAAATCTTTAACCTGACAAGCAAACTTGGTTTTTACCTGTTCTGTATCAAATCTATCGATTAGTGATGCACCACTCTTTCCTTTAATAAGGTTGCTCCAAAGTTCATTAACTGTATTTCCTAATGGACTTATAGTTCCTAATCCTGTAATTACAACTCTTTTCATCTTTAGTAGTTTTTCATGCAATGCCGACAAAAATGCAAAAAATAATTAATGTTTTATTGGCTTTGCTAGTTGCTCATTGATTAATTTTTATACTTACTAATAAGTAAGATTTTATAGTAAGAATTTTCAGGGTTTTAAATCTTCAATTATTTGTGTCTGGATTACTTTAAAATCGTCCTTTGAATTTATTCTGCTTATTTGCAACCCTGCCACTAAGTTTGATAAAAGCATGGAGGCCTTATTAATGGCATCTGTCTTAAAAGCAAATACACCCTTTTTTCTACCCGATTCAAGAATCTCAGACAACCAGTTTATGATTTTATCAAGCATTTTTCGCAATTCTGCTTGAGTAGTATCAGAAAGTGTTTGAAAATCAGACCCTAAAGAGCCAAACAGACAAATTTTTTCCTCTCTATTACTTTTTGCATATATTTTCATGAAGGTTTCCAGTTGGTTTACTTCATCAAAATTTCGAGTATTCATATTATCCACCATTTCCTCAAAACGGAGGATGTTATTTTTAACAATGCTCGTCACCAGGTTTTCTTTTGCAGGAAAATAATAATGCACTGCTGCATTTTTAATTCCCAGTTCCTTTGAAATATCCTGGTAGCTAAATGCATTATATCCTTTAGTAAGTAACAGGTCCTCACCTAATTCCAATATTTTTTCCCGAGTTAATGACATATTTTGATCACTATTCTACAAAACAAATATACTTACTTACAAGTAAGTAAGCAAATGTCGTGTGACTTTTTTATCCTTAAAGTGATGGATTAATTCATTGACAGGAATTCAATTAATACCTAAAAGATCTGACAACTCCTGTATTCGCTGATGAATCACAAATGAAAAAGTACTTTGGTTTTCTTGCAGATGATTGTAAACAACTAAAGCCCTCTCAAAAATAGCTTTAGACTTTTCATTTTCATACTGTCCTAAAAATAAATGGCCAATTTGATACAGAAATTCGGCTAAGTCTTCAAAATTGGAGAATGTTGCCTCCAATTCGTTTTCAAACCAGGGAATTAATTCCTTTGAGGGTTGAGAGATAATAGCTTCTATATCAACATCTAACGCAGTAATTAGTTCCTGATTTATGTGTTCAATTGTCTGACTGGCAGGAGCATTGTTATCAGGTTCAAACAAATCTGCAAGCAGTTTTCCAAGAACTTTTCCCAGCTCATTGAATTGTCGCATTAAATAGTCTCTGGTTTCCATCTACAAAAATATTTGCTGTGAATTTCAGGTAATTAAAAAGATTTGGACAATTCCATTTCTTTTCCAAAACATTTACATTTGTCAAAATTTTCTAAAATCGATCAAATGAAGGAATCTCCATTAAAAGCAGTATTAAAGCAAAACTATAAATTATTATTAACTTATCTGTTTAGCCTAACGTTGTTTTTTTTGTTTCGTTTTGTTTATTTCCTCAGATTTGGAGAAGATGGATTGATTTCTAATTATCCTTCTGATTTTATCTATGCATTTTGGATGGGGATAAGATTTGATACTGTCATTTTACTCTATGTTTTTGCTTTGGTTTTCGTTTTTAATCTCTTCTTCTTTATAAAGTTTGAAAAATTCAGATTTTATCTCAACAAAATTTCAAAGGTCTTTCTGATTTTGATTATCTCAATATTATTACTTTTCCTGATAATAGATCAACAATACTTCACTTATTTTCAATATCATATAAATATAATGGTGTTTGGATTGGTCGAAGATGATACATCTGCGGTTTTGAAGTCGGTGTGGACAGATCATCCTATCTTTCTAATATCAATTATTTACCTGTGCCTTTTAGGTTTATCAATTTATGTAATCAATAAAATTTATGAAAAAAAGGAGTTCTTAAAATTTAACAGTACATTTAAAAACATACTTCTTTTTACGGTTTACCTGTTGGCATATCCTTTAAATATGCGAGGCTCGGTAGGAGAATATCCGCTCTCAATTGAAGATTCAACAATTTCTGGCAATGGTTTTATAAACCTTTTATGTCAAAATGGATTTTTAACTTTTGAAGCTGCAATACGTGAACATGAAAACAGTCGTGAAGAACTTAGCAATGAAGATCTATTGAAAAAATATGGTTATCATTCAATAAATGAAGCACTAGCAGATTACTACCAGCTTCCGGTTGATAGTTTTTTGAATAAAAATTATCTTGATTTTGTATTTAAGAAAACTGAAAAAGATACTCTGCTTGAAAAAAATCCGCCTAATGTGGTATTTATTCTTGCCGAGAGTTTTGGTTCCTACTATCTAAATTTTCATAGCAAAGAATTAAACTTACTTGGTAATTTTGAAAAACATATACATGAAGATTTGTTCTTTAATAATTTTTTATCAAGCACGCGAGGTACTATTTTCAGTCTTGAAGATATAATGATGGACAGGTATTATCCTGCAATTTCTGACACAAAAGAAAGGTTTCTCACACATAAATCATGTGTTGCTTACCCTTATTCTCAAGCTGGTTATGAAACTATTTTTATTTCAGGTGGAAAGCTTTCATGGCGGAACCTGGGTGAAATGCTTCCCAAACAATATTTTTCTGAGGTTTATGGACAATCTGTAATTGCAAAGAATATAAAAAAAACCAAGATGAACACCTGGGGTGTATATGATGAATTTCTGTTTGAAGAAATATACCGTAAACTTTCAGAAAAAAGTGATAAACCTAAGTTAATTATTGCTCTTACAACTACCAATCATACCCCTTATGAATTACCGGATGATTACAAGGCATATCCCATCAATATTAGCGATTCAATAAACGACATTATCATCTCGGATCATGATATTGCACAATTAAATTTCCGAGCCTATCAATATATGAATGATCAATTTGGTAAGTTTATGGATGAAATTAAATCATCAGATCTGGCAAAGAATACAATTGTTGGATATTCAGGAGATCATAACAGTTATGTTTTATTCCCATATGAAAGCTCTGAAATTGAAGAGATTAATAAACACTCAGTACCTTTTTATTTATATGTTCCTGATAAATTGCTAAAATCCCAAACTGCTAACACCAAAAGATACAGTTCTCATAAAGATATCTTCCCTACTTTAATCAATCTTTCATTGTCAGAACAGACCTATTTTTGTTTGGGCGATAACTTATTGGATAATAATATTCCTGACAGTCTGTTCTTTGGCATAAACGGATATCCCTTTCAAATTTCTGATGGCAGAATGCCCGCATCTGTTTTAAACAAAAAAATAAAAGCACGTAAAGCAATTTCAGAATATTATTTTAACAGTGTCAGGCTGGAAGAACAAAACAAGGTCATTAGCGAAAATTAAGCAGAATAGTTATTCAAACTTCCAAAGTTCAAAATACTTAATAAATATTTTTGCAATGTTGCGGGCATCATCAATTCCTCTGTGAGCAATGCCTTCAAACTCCATGTTTTCGAGCTTTATTGCTCTGCCAAGGCCTATTGATTTTTCCAGGTTTTTTAACACCTGGTGCTGATGTTTTACGCTAATATGTCTTTTGAGCCAATCAGCAGGAACATTATGTAATTCTGAGTCGGTTATTAATTGCTTTTTATCATAAAAACCCCAACTGCACAAATAATAATCACCATTCCCTACCCTAATCCATTTTTTAAATTCGTCAATAACATCCGGAAAGCGCTTTGCATTGTCAACATCCGATTGTTCAATCGAGGTAAGTTTCATACAAAAATCTGAAAGTTGAGGTTGTACAACAGGCTTTATAAATGCATTAAATTCATCAACAATTTCTTTGTTTTCGTTAATTTTTACTGCCCCAATTTCAATAATTTCACTTACATGCTTATGTTTATCTTCCCAGCAAGTTGCCTCCAAATCAAAAATAATATAGTTCATAATGTTTGTTTAGTTCTTTAGCTTACGAGTTTTCATTTTGCTACTTTTTTGCATAAACCTTTTATATCTCCATAATATACTAATAAGATTGAAGATGATTGATGAAAGATTGATAAGCCAGATTTAAATAGTATCATCTGTTCAATCTCATTCAATCATATCAATCTTCTGACTATTATCAATCCAATATTTACACGGCCAGGTCTTAAAAAACGGGGTAAACAATCTTTTCACCTCCTACCATATCTTAAAATCAAACTCCAGGTTTTCTCTTCTTGAAGTTGGGTTTTGCATTCCTCTTGTCAACTTACTCACTCTTTTTGATGCATAATCCCTTAATTCTGAAATCATTATATGACCATCTTTGTTTAAGTCTGCTTTTTTTGATGTAATACCATTCAGGATTACGTAGGTAAATATTCCATTTTTTGTCTGATCTGCTTCATAAGCATATTCACCTCCACCTGCTGAAGAAATTACTGTTGAACCAGTTCCACGTCGGATATCAGCAAACATCATTTTCATTAATTCAAATGAGCTTTGAGTGGTAATTTTTGCAGTTTTAGTTTCAAAAACAGCGGCTGCAGATTTCACATCACGAAAAACAACGTCATCTTCTACCTCATATTCAGTTTCTGTAAACTCTTCTTCTTTATCTACCTCGCCTGAATGACATGCATCAATAATAATTACTTTTTTCCGTGCAGGTATTCCATCAAATAACCCTTCAAGATAATCGTAACGTAACGCTGTATTTGCCATATTGTCAACATCTATCTCTGTTGTTGCCAGGTAGTAATTCATTTCTGTATCTAAAACACCATGTCCGGCAAAAAAGAGTACAACCACATCATCTACTTTTGTATTCTTAAGCTGTTCCTTCAACTTTAAAATATTTTCCACAGTAGCATCCTTATTTAACACCTTAATTGAATGGATATTAGCAAACAGTTTGTCATCTTTTTCAAATAAAGAACTGATGTCCTTTGCATCTTTTGCTGCATACTGTAAATTGTAAATATCGTTGTAATATTCCGAAACTCCAATGGCAATCGTATACAAATCAGGTCTGGTTTCCTCTGCATCGCAGATTATCGAAAATGTCTCCTTAAGCGATTCAAAGCCTTTAGTATTGTTCGCTGAAACCTGTATTTTATTTCTTCCTGACGATAATTTAACTGGAAAACTCTGTGTGAAATCTTTTAGTAATTTATCCCTGACTGAATAACCTTTTAACCCAAAGACCGGAACATCATTTACCCATATATTGATTCGATCAATTGCCTGTAAACTGTCTAATGCATTTATTTTGACATTTATTTCCTGTTCGGTTGTTGATATTGGAAACTCATCAACGTTCAGAATTTTTACAACAGGAATTTCTAATTTGCCGCTTAAATCGACATTTCCAAATCCCATCTTTTGAACTCTCTTTTCATGAGCCTTCTTATATGCAATAATCTCATTTTTAGATGAATAAGGTAATTTAGAGAAGACAATGTCTGGTCTATTAAATTTAACATCAAACTGCTCAAAAGTATACAACCGATCTTTTTCAATAAAGCCGATATAATTCATCGCCCCCTTGGTAGAATAATAGTAATTCTCAGCTGTAATGTATATAAAATCGTTTTCGTCAAAAGCTGCAAGACTTACCAAAAGCTCACCCGTTTGATAATCCCAGAATTTAATTAGCCCATCATGACTAGCTGTTGCTATGTACTTATAAGGCATATTAAATTTTAAGTCTGAGATAATTGAAGAGTGCCCTGTTTCTGTTTTAAAAATCTGCTTTTTTTCTTCAATATTTGCAAGAAACAGATTCCGGTTTCCATCAATGTAAGAAATCAACTTATCATCAGGACTAAAGCTTACAGGTGAATTTCCTCTGTAAGTTGCAACTTCTGTAAAATTCTCAGCATCAAATAATTTTATTACCTCGTTACTTGCTGATGATAAATAAATATACCTGCCATTTGGACTAAAGCCGCCGTCAGTATAACTTTCTTCAAGTGATATTTTTTTAAAAAGTTGTCTGCTTTCTAAATTCCACAATTGGCAATCTGTATTTCCATTTTTTGCCTTTAGCAACACTAGTAACCTTGTTCCTTTTTCATTTATTGCCTTAAAATACAAATCGCCCTTTATCTTAAATAATTTTTCACTTTTTGATGTTTCCGTTTTTAGTTTTTTGTCTTTTTTAATTTCAGAAATATCATAACTATAAACGCCTGTTCTAAAAATCTGCTCGTTTTCTTTAATTCTTTTTCTATCCAATAAAGAATATTTTTGAGAGTGAGTACCTTTGCTGTTAAATAAAAATATTTGGGAAGTATCTTTTAGTAAAAAGGACTGATATGCAGTAGTCTTTTTGTTTTTAAGAGTATATTTTTTTATGTCTTCCTTAAATTTCCAGATTATTAAAGCTTCTTTTGCTTTGTAATCATCAGAATATTTTTCCCTTTGGTTTAGTGATGCCTTAATCAAGATCTTTTCAGGATTAATATAATCATTGGTTTGGTCAACTGAATATTTATACCGAAAATATCTTTCCGTCAGAGTTAATTCATTGCTTGGCTGATAAAATACTTTCCCTTTTTGATTCAGGTTCCATATTCTAAAGCTTCCATCATTGTATCCTATAAACATTAGATTACCGTTTTCTGAAAAAGAAATGGAATTTACCCTGTTAGCACCACCTTCCATTGATTTTACCAATGCCATTTTTTTCAAATCCCAGATATAAATTTTGCGATCTTTACCGGCACTGGCCAAAAAACGTCCGTTTTCGCCAACTGCCAGTGCATAAACTTCGTCTGTATGAGCATTTAAAATCTCTTTTCTGGCACCAGTTTTCCGGTTGTATACGTAAATAAAATTGTCTTTATTGGCAGCAATAAAGTACTTATCTGTCAGAACAATTGAGTAAAATGAGTGCCAGGCCTGGTTGGCTGCAATGTTAAATTTGCGCTTCAAAAAAGAAATACCAACAGGAACTCTTTTAATGTTACCACTTCTGCCGGCTATGTATATTTGTTTATCATTTTCATCAAACAAAATATCGTCTGCATGAACCCTTGTTTTTTTTGAAATTGACTTGCTTTCAGTATTATAAACATATAATTTGTTAGTTTTTTTCCCTCCAAAAGCCAAATATTTACCATTATGACTGTATTCTAGCGCATTGTATCCTTTTTTCGAAAGCTTCCCAATTACTGAGTAGTTATGAGTTTGTAAATCAACTAAATATATTTTTTCAGATCCACAGGCAAGCTCTTTTCCATCTGGTGAAAAAGCAACTGATTTTACAGGGTTATCAAAAAAGTAATAACTTTTTAGAAGTTTTCCTGTTGGGTATTCCCAAAGCCTGACAGAATTATCATCACCTGCACTTGCAATAATATTTTTTGATGGATGTATGGCTAAATCATTTACCGTTTTTGTATGTCCGCTAAAAACCAGCATCTGCTTTGATGAAGCCATATCCCACAATATTATTTTACTGTCTTCGCCAGATGAAGCCAAAAATTTACCATCTGGAGTAAAAACCAAATCTGTAATACCTGATGAATGACCAGTTTGAATACTCAGTTTTTGGGCTAATATTGAATGAAAACAAAGGGAAAAGATAATAATGATGCTTATTTTAGTTTTCACTTGTTTAAATTTTAGTTAAGTAATTGATATTTATTCACTTTTCTTAAACTATTTATATGGAGTTCATGAGCTTCGCAAGGTTAAACATATTCTTTTGTAGAGCGATTATTCGCTTTGCTCATGAGATCACTTCGTTAAGTTAAGTTTCTCTATAAATCCCTCTATGAGGGTTTCATCTGTCTGCTTTTTTAATAATCTTTATTATTAAGTCTTTTAAGTATTGACTCCTTTTTAGAAATAACCTTATTCTTTTCAATTGCCTTTCTCTTCTTGATACTACCCGACTTTTTTAGTGGAGGAAGATAGTTTCCATCTTTATCAAATATGAGCTCTGTAACATTGTCATTCAAAAGCACATAATAAATATCCTTGTTATAAGTTTGGGAAAAATAATTCGATAACTCAGAGACAGTAGTTTGACCAGGATAGTATGTATTTAAGTAAGTGATAATTCCTGGCTGAGGAATACTGCTTATAAGTGCTTCATACTTTAAAAAATATACAAAACTTACGGTTTCATCTAATCCAACCCATAAATTATTTTCAAAAAATAAATCCCATTTATATTCAACTGTTTCACCCAAACCGAGTGTTGTTGAATATCCTTTTTTATCAAAGTTGCAATAAAGAAGTTTGCTATTTGGATATTTACTTTCAACATAGGTTCTGGCCGATAAAGGCAAATGAGAGATGTCATTACCATAAAGCGCTGTTAGGTTACCAGAACCATCAAATTCAAGATTCAGTCTGTCTTCAAAATAAACATTGTAACCTATTTCTGCACCATGATTGCGATAATAATAAGATATCTGATTTATTTTATTATCGGGAAAATGATCATTAATAAAATCAGAAATTGCTGCTGGCAATTCACTTTCATCTAAGCTTTCAATTTCAAGATTAAGAAGAGTACCACTACCATCAAAGCTAAACAATTTTTTATCAACTGTATAAATATCATAACTTGGCCCTTTACTATTACTTAGGGTGTAGCTAATCTGACTAAAAGAAGCATTTGGATAATTGTTTTCGAAATAGGTTAGAACCTCAGCAGGAAGCTGATTGCTATCCAAGCGGTAATATACCGTTTCAATCCATGAACCATCGTTATCAAAATAAACCTTTGCATCAGAACTCAAATAAACAATATATTGAGGAGAAAGCAAGTCTTCATTGTCAAAAGTCACATTATCTATCCTGTCATATGGATGATTAGTCTTTAAATATTCACTTGCATTTAATGGTAGATTATCTTTGTTGTATCCATATTGAAAAGAACCCGAAAAATTTCCGTCCCCATCGAAATACAGTTTAATGCCAGACCGCATAAGTATCTCATATACATGAGGTTCCCATGAACCGGACCTTATTTGAGTGATTTTCTTTATAAAGTCGTCTGCATAGTTTGTACTAATGTATGTTTTCGCTGATTCCGGCAAATCTGCCAACGTAACATTATCATCAATAAGATACAGAAAGTCACCATTCTTTGAAAAATTTGCATAGGTATTGTCGGACAAAATCACGGTAAACATATCATTTGAGAAATAAGCCCTTTCTATTACGGTAGTAGGAAAAAGTTTTTCTGCCAGGTTTACTATTTTAATGGGCACATTTGTTGCTTCAATATAAATTACTCTTGAGAGCACATAAATATAATCGGTATTTGTTATTTCAAATTTCACGGAATTATTCCCTGCATCAAGTGTATATTCTGATGGTGGAACAGGTTCCCAATTTTCAAGACTAATATAGCCCTTTCCCCAATCACTAATAGAGGACCATAATCCTGAAATAATATAATACAAATCAGTTCGATCATACCCATCAGGATACCCCTGATTATTCCAGTTTACATAAATATTGTTTCCTTCGCCCCATTCGTCCAGTTTGGGTATTTTTATCCGATACAAATGATATGAAGGATTGGTATTTTTATAATATTCATGATAAAGTGAAGCTTCTTGCCAATTTGACAAAGACAAAGCACTTCTATCTGCTAAAAAGTTGTAAGTTACCGTAACAGGTTTTTTAAAGTCAAGGCTCAAATGATAACTTAAGTCGAGTTGTCCTCTTTCGTGGTAACCGTCTGATTCATAAAATGGTACAAAATACAAAAATCTTGATCCTATTTCTGCATACCCATTTTCCATTTGCAAAACCAACTCATAATCTTCGAACTGATACATGTTAAAAACCATTAGTGAATCAAGTGCATCTTGCGGAAAATCAAGTTTAACCAGTAAATTATTGCGATCATCATCTTCATAATTTGCATAAAAATTAATGATGCCTCCATTTGGACCAACCACTCTGTTGTAAGTTCTGTAGTCAAAATTTATGAAATCAGGCTCTTTATAACACCCAAGGAATAAAATTGTTACAAGCAAGAATAATAATATGTTTTTAGTGTTCATTATTTTAAGCTTTGTTTTTTTATTAAATTGAATGATAATAAGTTAAGACTCAAAGCAACATTGACTGTAGCAAGGTTCTTGTAATTAGGTCGATTATCGTAATATTGATTAGAATCATCTTCGCTATCTGAATATTTATCTATAGGTAGTATATTATTTTCAAAATAAACATCTAAAGACAAACCATGATACTTAAGTCCTAATCCTCCTCGATAATAAAACGTTACCGTCCTAAAAGTATTCAAATTTCTGAATATCAATCCGTTTCTAATACTCCTGGTATCTTCGTAATAATCTCCAGGTTTTAAACTCATCAAATAATAAGCAGATATGCCTCCAAAAACATAAGGTCGAAGTGTTTTGGTTTTTAAAAAAGTATAACCTGCAGTTAATGAATTTCCTAAAAAGGCCCACTTTAGTTTAATGCTGTTATAACCTAGGTTTTCAAGCTCACTTTCAGGGTTAAAAACGTCAGCATATTCAGCAAAGTCAACTGAATTTTCATATTTAGCCTCATTGGATGACCATCTGGCAAACACATCAAACTGAAAGAACAAATTGTTGCCCTTTTCATATCTCACATATAAACTGGGAAATGGCACATAGGAATTGGTTTCTGAAGCCTGGAAGCCATTAAATCTAATTGTTTCATTATATTCATTGGCAAAATAGTAGACATAATCATTAATGTCGTACTGATAAAAACTCATTTTCTGATAAGGTGTATTAAAAGCCTTAATACCAATATGCAAAAATTGTCCTTTTATGCTTAGAAATGGCAATAAGAGAGTTACAACCAGAATTATTTGTTTTGTTCTCATAAGGTATGGGATAAATTATAGATTGGCTTTACAATATACTAAGATTAATTGAAATAGTTTTTAAACTATTTTGATCCATCAAAAGCTTCTTGAAATTATAAAATGATTGTTATTTGAATATTAATTTTTTAATGCCTTTATTCTGATAATTTCAGCAGGTCCCTTGTGGTATTCTCCTTCATAAAGATTTATTGTCGTTTCTATAGCTTCAACAAACTTAAATCCGGCGAAATCCAATTTCATTTCATCAATACTGTACAGCAGATCCAAATCCTGAGGTCCACCACTTTTTTTACCTAATTGGGTTTTATTGAAAGCTTCAATTAAAAGAATACCGCCAGGTTTTAAACTTTTAGAAAGTTTTTGATGAATAATTTTTCTTAACTGAGGAGGAAAGTGAGCATATATCAATACTACAGCATCGTACTCATTATCAATAAGTTTACAGTCCTGAATTGGGCAAACATCGTATTTTATACTCACTTTATTTTCGGAGGCAAGCATTAGTGCTTTTTCACGACCATTTTCGCTCATGTCCAATGCATGAACATCCCATCCTATGCTTGCTGCATAAACGGCATTTCTACCCTCGCCTTCTGCAGGGAGCAACAGTTTCCCTACTGGCAGCTTTTCTATTTCCTGTTTAAAAAATTCATTAGGAGCCTTTCCGTAAGCATAATTGGATTTCGAATACCTATCATCCCAAAATTCTTTCATTTGATCAAGTAGTTTTATGTTTGATTTGATTGATTCAAAACAAATTTAACAAATTAATTACTTAATGGCCAGACATATTCAAGACACTTTATAGTGAAGTAATAGAGCTATGTTGGTTAGTTGAGCCTGATTAAAGAATTATTAATCAGGCTCTTAATAAATGATTTTAAAGATAAAATTAATAAAATTCTCTACTATACCGAACCGCTGTTAGTAATTGGTTTGCTTCACAAGCTCTCAAACCAAAACTGCCAGTCGATCGGCATATACAAAGTTATTATGGAATTTCAATTTACAATATTTCAAACTGGCTTAGTATAATTACTTAACTGATGTTTCCCAAGTTAATTTTATGAATAAAATAGCACAATTATCAATACGGATAAATAGCCCGATCGGCCTCATTGAAAACCTTCTTCAGCTCGCAATCAAGCCTTAGTGAGACCGGGAAGCTTCGAACTTGTTCGAAGATCACCCGGCCGAACTTAGGTTTGATAAGAGATGGAGGAGGTTTTCAATGCAGCCTT
>JBNKRJ010000016.1:0-15235 GCA_050296515.1 Bacteroidales bacterium
AGAAACTTAACTTAACGAAGTGATCTCATGAGCAAAGCGAATAATCGCTCTACAAAAGAATATGTTTAACCTTGCGAAGCAAGCTCTTGAACTCCATATAAATAGTTTAAGAAAAGTGAATAAATATCAATTACTTAACTAAAATTTAAACAAGTGAAACATTAAATAAAGTCGATTTTTTGAAATATTTATACTTCTGATTATTGGTAAATAAGGGTAAGAGCTTGCAGAAATGCAGGCTCTTTTTATTTATTCGCCCTCAACTTTTCCTAAGTTCCTAAAATAATTTAAATTTGTATGCTATACTAGTCATTAGGCATTAGTGCATTGGTCATTAGTTGTAATTTACAAAAGACAGGTGACCAATGAGCAATCAATGTTGTTTAGTTAACATTCTTTTCGTCATTACGAAGAGGAACGATGAAGTAATCTCTTAACCAAAAGATTGCTTCGCTATCGCTTGCAATGACGAGGCTCTTTAAATAAATACTCTAAACTAAACAACTTTGAATGACCAATGACCAAAATATCTAATTTTATGCTACAATTACTAAAAAAGGAAATCAATAGTTTTTTTAGCTCGCTAATAGGCTATATTGTTATTATTGTGTTTCTGCTGGTTACTTCCATGTTTTTATGGTTGTTTCCGGGTGAATTTAATATTCTTGACAATGGATATGCAACGATTGATCCATTGTTTGTATTAGCACCCTGGGTTTTTCTTTTTTTGGTCCCGGCAGTCACTATGCGTTTGTTTGCTGATGAAAAAAAATCAGGGACCATAGAACTTTTGTTTACCAAACCATTTACTGATTTGCAAATTATTCTTTCTAAGTATCTATCTGGTCTTGTATTGGTACTATTCTCACTTATTCCAACGCTGATTTATTTTATCTCAGTCTATTTGCTTGGAACTGAAGGGAGTAACATTGATGTGGGTGGTACATGGGGCTCATACATTGGCTTGTTTTTCCTTGCAGCTATCTATGTAGCAATTGGTTTATTTGCAAGCTCGTTGACTGAAAATCAGATAATTGCTTTCTTACTTGGAGTAATACTGTCATTCTTTTTTTACATTGGTTTTGAGTCAATCAGCACCTTGAGTTTTTTAGAAAGTATCTCTGAAACTATCCTTAATATTGGCATTAATGAGCATTATAAATCAATGAGTCGTGGAGTAATTGATATAAGAGATATGATATATTTCTTAAGTATCATCACATTGTTTGTGTTTGGTACTAAAACTGTACTTGAGAGCAGAAAATGGTAATTCTGAATAAAATTAGAAACTAATAATCAGTAACTAGCACTGAAAAAATGAACAAAAAGAAACTTAAAAAGCAGAATATCATTCAGTTATTAGCAGTTTTGATAATTGTGGTGTTGCTGAATTATATTGCTAATTTCATTATTTTGCGTTTGGATTTAACTGCAGAAGGAAGATACACTTTATCTGACCAGACAAAAAAACTGCTTTCAAACCTTGATGAACAGCTTTATGTAAAAGTGTATCTTGAGGGTGATGATTTGCCAGTTGGTTTTAAACGCATGAGGCGTGCGCTGAATGACTTATTGGAAGAGTTTGATTATTATGGAAAAAAGGATGTAAGCTTTAGGTTTATCAATCCAACAGATATAGATGACAAAAAGGCAAAATTTGGATTGTGGAAAGAGTTGGGCGAGAAAGGTTTAAAACCCATTGAATCACAAGATGTATCGGAAGAAGGAAATACCAGTCAAAAGTTGGTTTTTCCTGGAGTTGTGGTTGTTTATAAAGGTAAGGACACGGGACTGAATTTGTTGAAGACAGACCCTCAGTACCTGCCTGATAGTGAAGAGAATATAAATAACTCTATTCAGTCGATGGAATATGAGCTTACCAATGCAATTCGAAAACTTAGCCAGGATAAGAAACCTGAGATTGCTTTCATTGAAGGACAAGGTGAACTGAATGAAATGAATGTTATGGACATCACTACACTGTTGTCTGAATATTATGAAGTTAAGCGTGGGTCCATAAATGAAACCCCCGGAATATTGGATCAGTTTGAAGCGGTAATTATTGCCAAGCCTGTCCAGAAATTCAGCGAAAACGACAAACTGGTTTTAGATCAGTACATCATGAACGGAGGAAAGGTTCTTTGGTTACTTGATGGCGCAAAAATAAACATGGATAGCTTGAGCCAAAGTCCGGTTACAGCTGCTATGCCACTTAATTTAAACCTTGAAGATCAGCTTTTCAGATACGGAGTAAGATTAAACCCGGGTTTATTACAAGATGCACAATGTGCGCCAATTGGACTAACAAGGCAAAATGCTCAGGGGGAGCCAATTATTGATTTGTTACCTTGGCCTTATTTCCCTCTTATTTTATCCGATAATTCACATGCTATTAACAAATACATGAATTTATTAAGGATGGAGTTTCCATCAACCTTGGATACAGTTGCTTCATCTCCAAAAGTGAAAAAGACCATATTGCTTGCATCATCAGATTATTCAAAGTTTGAATATGCACCGGCTCAAGTATCTTTTAGCAACCTTAAACGACAAGTGGACAAAACAAGCTTTAAGAGTCACAAATTACCTGTTGCAGTGCTTTTGGAAGGAGAGTTTGAATCGAATTTTAAAAATCGGTTGCTCCAAAAATTAATAATTCCCAGAGAAAAAATAGTTGCACAAAGCAAACCTACCAAAATGGTCGTGGTAGCTGATGGTGATATTGCTACAAATAAAGTTTCCTCTCGGGGAGAAGTTTATCCTATCGGATTTGATCCGCTGATACAAAATCCGAACCGTGCTCCAATTATTTTTAAGGGGAATAAAGAGTTCATAATCAACACAATGAATTATTTATGTGATGATGAGGGTTTGATGAGCGTTCGGTTAAGAGAAATTACCATGCGTTTATTAGACAGGGATAAAGTAAAAGCAGGAAAAACTTTATGGAAAACAACAAACACTTTAGTACCAGTACTATTGATTGTTTTATTTGGAATTGTTGCCTATTTAATTCGTAAAAGGAAATATACTCGAACCTGGTAATATACACTTCAATAAATGATTGAAAAATAATTATTTAGGTGGAATGAGAATGTTTTCAAACAAAAATCCATAAATTGATTTTATGAAACAAGCTCCAATTATTCGGAGCGGTTACATCTGACCATTAAAAATTATAAACAAGCAAACAGATGAATAAGCAAAATATCATTTTAGTTTTTGTTTTACTATTAGTTATAGTCAGTGTTTATTTTGCCTTTTTCAGGAATAATTCTGAGTTAACTGAATTCGACCTTCAATTGCGAGATACTAGTCAAATTACATCTTTTAAAGTAGAATCAAAAGGGATTGAAATAAATATTGAAAAGAAAGCTGATGACTGGATGGTTAACCAGACCTACCATGGCAACAACGAGCTGATAAGAAGAGTTTTACGGGTTTTTAAAAACCTAAATATCAGTATTATAGCAAGAAAAGATTCAACAGAAGCATATATTCAGCATCTTAAAAATGAAGGTATGAAACTGCAGTTTTTTAATAATGAAAAGGTGATAACCAGTTTTTGGATTGGTGATTTTAATACCTCAAAAAATGCTACTTTGCTGATGAATGAGCAGGAACAACCGGTTTTTGTAACTGCACCTGGTTTATCATCAAACATCGCCAAGTTTGTTGTTCCTGATGATATTTTTTGGCGAGACAAGCGATTGTTCGATCTGGAACCTGCTGATATTAAAATGATCCAACTTCAAGATTTTAGTAAGCCATATGCATCGTTTAAGTTATCTATTGATAGTGGTGATTATCAGTTAGTTAATGACGATAACTCAAATAATAATTTTGACAATGAGAAAGTGTTGCGTTACCTAAGTTATTTTAGAGGTGTAAGATTTGAATCATTGGAAGAAAGTTTCTCAACATCAGAACTTGATTCAATCATTAATCAAAAGCCTCTTTATGAAATTACCATTCAAAGTAAAGGTTTTAAAGATTTGAATATAAAGCTATTACCCAAAGCTGATTCCTTGCAGAAAAATCATGTCGATTTAAACTATGTTTATGGAATGGTTAATAATCAAAAGCCTGTTGTCATTATAAGCTATTTTTCTATAGATCCATTATTGAAGGAAATTAGTTATTTTAAGCCTGAAATAAACTAAGAAAAGAATGAGCTATCTAAAAATCTATACTACCATCTTGCTGGCATTTGGTTTTTTGACCATTTCTTCCTGTATTCAAAATACGTCTGCAACAGGAAAGTTTAAAAAGGTTGAAAGCGCTAATAAAGAGGTCGTTAATGGAGAAATGATTTCACAAACCGCAAATGTTACAGTTTTAAAAGTCTGGGGAACGCATAAAGAAAGAGGCTACGCTTATGGTTACCTGCTTGGTGATAAAATCAGGGAAGTATATGAGGGATATGTTGGGTACGTTTTTAAACCATTTATTGTCAAAGCAAAAGAAGCAATCAAATCAAACCAGGTTTTAAAAATTGAGCAGGATTACATTGATGAATGCAAAGCAATTATTGAAGGGATGAATGCAGCAGGTTTCAATACCAAAAATTTTGACTACTTAGATCTGCTTGTATCCAATTCATTCCTTGATTTGAGAGCAATAATGGGAAGTGATGCTGAACCCAATGGATGTTCCAGCTTAATGGCATGGGGTGAAGCAACAAACAATGAAGAACTAGATGGTAAATCAATAATTACCAGGAATTTAGACTGGTCTGTTTCAACTAAGTTGATTCAAAACAATATTATATTAATTCATATTCCTTCAGAAGAAGATGAGCAGCCCTGGTTATCTATCGGGTATGTTGGACATTGCGGAGCCCTTTCGGGAACCAACAAAAGCGGCTTATCAATTTTCCAGCATGTGATGTATGATGACTTTAAAAACAGAGAAATAGGTAAATATGAGCCTGTTTGGTTTTCAGTTCGTAAAGTGCTCGAAAAAAAGGATTATGATCAAAGTGGGCAAAATGATGTAAATGATTTAAAGAAAATTTTGTTTGAAAATAAGAATGGATACGCAGATGGCTATATTTTATCAGCAATGGCGCGTTCTGATTGTGGAGCAGATAGTCTGATTGCTATGATCGCGGAACTCGGCCCTGAAAAACCGTTTATTTCTATCAGAGACAATAGTTTTGAAGACAAATTTGGAGGAGAATTACTTTATGCAGCCAACTATCCAATTTGCCGAAATAACAAATTGCGCTATGGAACAAGGTATAATTCGACATCAAAAAAAGCAGCAGATTATAAAAGTATTGATTCTGAGGCTTCCTGGAAAATAATGACATCTGCTTCATGTTTGGAAAATGCAAATCTTCAAACCATGCAAATCATTCCTGAATTAGGAATTTTAAAGCTTTCCGTTTGGGAAAATAATAAAGGTGCTTATGCTAATAAACCCAAAACTTATGATTTAAAGAATCTTTTTTCTGCCGCAGAAATGCGGAATTAAATTGTTGATAAGTTTTTGCCTGCTAATTTGCCCATTATTTAAGAAAAAATGGCAAATCGGATTTTATTTTTGGAAAGCCAGTATGAAAAGAATTCAAAATTTATTTATTTTGCATTAAAATATTGAATCAAATTCTTATACAAATCTAAATTTATCAGTCGATGAAGTTTGTAATTTCAAGTACAGAACTATTAGGTCATTTATCATCAATAAGCAAAGTAATTAGTAGTAAACATACTCTGCCTATTCTAGATAACTTTTTATTCAATTTGCAGGGTTCGGAATTGGTTATCACAGCAACTGATTTAGAAACTACTATGATTACCAAAATTGAATTGGATAACTCCGAAGGAGAAGGTATTTTGGCGATTGAAGCAAGGAGGTTAACCAATATGCTTAAAGAGTTTCCAGAGCAGCCATTAACTTTTGAGATTGATACGGATTCTTTGCAGGTTGACATTCTTAGTGAGAATGGTAAGTTTTCAATTGTCGGGCAAAATGGAGAGGACTTTCCACAGCTTCCTGAAATACAGGAAGAAAACAGTACTAGTTTGAAGTTCAGTTCAAATATGTTTTCGGTTGGTATTAGTAAAACTATATTTGCCACTGCTGATGATGAATTACGACCGGTTATGAATGGTATTTTTATTGATATTCAGTCAGATAACATTACATTTGTTGCGTCTGATTCGCATAAACTGGTTAGATATCGTAGAATGGATATTTCCGGAGCTGAAGAAACCAAGTTCATTCTTCCTAAAAAGCCTGCATCACTTCTTAAGAATATTCTGCCTGTTGATGAAACAGAAATTACACTTAGAACAGATAAAAACAATGCTTTTTTCTCAATCAATGGTTACGAGTTAATATGCAGACTTGTTGAAGGTGAATATCCTAGCTATGATGCAGTTATTCCTAAAGAAAGCCCACGCAAGGTTATTATTGACAGATTAGCTCTTTCAAATACCATTAAGCGAGTTGCTGTTTTCTCAAACCAGGCAAGTAACCTTATTAAGCTTAAGATGGATCCAAACCAGGTTACCATCTCTGCACAAGATATTGACTTTTCAATTTCTGCATACGAAAAGCTTAACTGTCAGTATGATGGCGAAGATATGGAGATTGGTTTCAAATCAGTATTCTTAACAGAAATTCTATCCAATATCAATTCCAGCAACGTGGTTTTAGAACTATCAGATCCTAGCAGGGCAGGTTTGATTTTACCATTGGATAAAGACAATGAAAATGAAGATGAGTTGATGCTTCTTATGCCAATGATGATTAATGCATAAATAATACTACAATTATAAAAGAAAGAAAGTCGGATATTTCCGGCTTTTTTTATACGATACAATAAAAAAAGTCAAATTTGTTAGTAAATTTGCAGCCACTAACACAATAACCTACTTTCTTATTAGTTTAGTATAAACAGACAATTATGAAATAATTGTTAAATAACCATATTCTTTTGACAAACACACTGTTTTGTTCTTTGAGTAATTCATTTTTTTTAATTTTGCCATGACTAATTTTCTCCAAAATTAGCATGATTAGTGTTACAAAACATATGGTGATAATTCGTTTTTTTGCAGTACTTTCCTTTCAAGCAATTTTGCTTTTACAGGTTTACTCTCAGGACATTGAAAATGATGTAGCCCAAAATGTCCAGTTTATTAAAAAGAGTGGTTATAGTGTAGAAACATGTTACAGAATGGCGGAAGATTTTCTGAGAAGTAATTCTGAACAGCACAAAGCAATTCCTTATCTTGAATACATAATTGAAGAAGATAAGAATGCTGATGCTCAAGCATATTATATGCTTGCCCAATCTTATTACTACAATGGACAGTTTGATTTAGCGATTAAAGTATTGAATGAATACATCGAAAAAGAAAATAGTGCTAAGCAAAAAAAAGAAGCCAAAGATGAATTGGAAAAATTTGAGAATGCCAGAAGAATTGCCTCTAGTCCGCTGAATGTTGCACTGGTAAACCTTGGGCCAAGAATCAATAGTAAATTCGCAGAAGTAAACCCTTTTGTCTCACAGTATGAGAATTTATTGGTTTTCAGCTCTAAAAGGGGCAAGGATTACGATATTTATGTGAGTAAAAAGGGTATTTATGATACCGACTGGGCTAAATCAAAGCTGGCTGGAAATTTTGTTAACACCGCAAATGATGAATTTGTAGCAGGCCTTTCAAGTTCAGGACGTGATTTATTTGTCCATTATAACCAGGTCAGTGGATTCGAAGATATTAATGTTAGTAAAAGATATAAAGGTTTGTATCGAGAATTAGAAGACCCCGGCAATAAAGTAAATTCAACTTATAAAGAAGAAGGTGCATGTGTTTCGCAAAATGGTGATACTCTGTATTTTGCGAGCGACAGACCCGGAGGATTTGGAGGATTCGATCTTTATTATTCCTTAAAGCTTCCTGAAGGACAGTGGGGCCCACCAATTAACATGGGAGAGAGTATAAATACAGAGTTTGATGAGAACTATCCAAATCTTTCACCCGATGGAAGCAGATTGTATTTTGCTTCAAAAGGTCATAACTCAATGGGTGGATTTGATGTGTTTAGTACAGCTTTTGATTCAGCAACTAGTAGTTGGAAAATCCCTGAGAATATTGGCTATCCGATAAATAATGCCTACGACAATAAAAATATTGCGTTTACAGAAAATAGTAGATATGCCTATGTTTCAACAGTAGATAGGAATAGTTATGGTGATTTTGATATTTACAAGGTTATTTTTATGGATGTTGAACCAGATAACTTGATAATCAGAGCAAATGTTTTTGTTAAAGGGCAACCATTTAATGAATTAAACGAAGATTTAACAATTAATGTTTATAGTGGCGAAGAAACTTACGGTATGTACAGTTTTGATAAACGAAATAATTCTTTCGTAATAGTTTTGGTACCAGGAGTATACACGCTTGAAGTGAATTCAGAAAAGTACAAAACCTACAAGAAAAGAATTACTATTGATGAAAATTACTACAAAAATAAACACCGAATTTTTAAAATAAATCTTGAACCAATTTCTGATTAACAAGATTTTCTTTTCGAAGTTGTTTAAATAATTCCTCTATTCAATTAAAATTGATGTAATACATATTGACTAATTTTTAAAATTAAAGTTTCAGCCCTACTTTATAAATATTACTTTTGCCTAACAAAAAATAAACTCACCAAAAATTGGTGCAAAAGACAACAACATGAAATTAAATTTAAGTAAACCTCTGGTTTTTTTCGACCTTGAGACAACAGGTGTTAATGTTTCAAAAGATAGAATTGTTGAAATTTGTGTTTTAAAAGTAATGCCTGATGGTAAAGAAGAAATTAAAACATGGAGAGTTAACCCAACAATACCTATTCCAGAAAAATCCTCGAAAGTACACGGAATTTATGACGATGATGTGAAAAATGAACCAACTTTTGCAGACCTTGGAAAGGAAATTGGTCAGTTTATCGATAATAGCGATTTAGCTGGATATAACTCAAATAAATTTGATGTGCCTCTATTGGTCGAGGAGTTTTTAAGGGCAGATATTGATTTTGATGTAAAAAAGCGTAAACTGGTTGATGTTCAAGTTATTTTCTTTAAAAAGGAACCTCGTACATTAAGTGCAGCCTATAAATTTTATTGTGAAAAAGATTTAGAAAATGCGCATACTGCAGAAGCTGATGTATTAGCAACTTATGAAGTTCTGAAATCGCAGATTGAAATGTATGAGGATTTAAAGAACGATGTTGGTCAGATTTCTAAATTTTCGTCACAGTTTAAAAGTGCCGATTTTGCAGGTATGGTTGTTTATAATGATAAGGACCAGGAGGTTTTCAATTTTGGAAAACACAAAGGTGTACCTGTTCATGAAGTATTCGAAAAAGAACCAGGTTACTATAATTGGATTATGAATGCTGATTTCCCTTTGTATACCAAAAAAATCTTAACAGCTGTAAAACTTAGAGCTAGTTTTGGAGATATGGTAAAATAGACGTTAGTCTAGGAAATCAGAACATAGAAATTCTTAAAGAAGAGAAGCATGAAAATAATAGCCATTGGAAGGAATTATGTGGAGCATGCAAAAGAGCTTAACAACCCTGTTCCTAAAGAGCCCATGTTTTTTATGAAACCGGAAACTTCAATAGTCCGAAACAACAAGCCGTTTTTTTACCCTGATTTTTCGAATGATGTTCATTACGAGACTGAAATTGTATTGAAAATAAATCGGTTAGGTAAGAATATTGAAACCCGCTTTGCACACCGTTACTATGATGAAATTGGGCTTGGTATTGATTTTACTGCCAGAGACTTACAACAAAAATGTAAAGAAAAAGGAAAGCCTTGGGAGATAGCTAAAGCATTTGATGGCGCTGCTCCGCTTAGTGAGTTTGTTGATAAAAATAACTACGAAAATCTGAACGATTTAAAATTCAGCCTGGAGCTTAATGGTGAATTAGTGCAAGATGGAACTACAAAAGACATAATTTTTCCTTTTGATGAACTTATATCCTATGTTTCGAAGTTTGTTACTTTAAAAATAGGTGATTTAATTTTTACAGGTACCCCTGCAGGCGTAGGACCCGTAAAAAAAGGGGATCATTTACTTGGGAAAATTGAAGATAAGGTGTTTTTGGATTTTTATGTGAAATAACTGACATTTCCCATGTTTTGTAGATTTCAGAACATCAGTTACTTCTATTATCACCATCAAAAATGAAGTCTGATAATCAGTAGTTTATAATTACTATTATGCAACGTTTAACTTTGTTTTTCAACTTCAGGGTTGAATCAGATCTTCATTTTTGGGTTATTCACTTCGTTCATGAGCTCCACTTTGTTCCGGTTGACCCAAAAACGAAGCAAAAATTGATATTTATTCACTTTCTTAAACTATTTATAAAACCCCAAAGGGCTCAGCGTAAGCGAATCCCTCTATGAGGGTTTCATTCTGATATATTTATTAGGGTTATATTATTACAATTTCGCACAATAGAATAAGAAAGTCAAATTTCATTAAAGTATTTCTTTTAACTGCCATTTATTAGTTACCGAAGCTAAGTTAGTGAAAGTCTTCTGATCACGCCCTAAAGATAGTTAAACTTCCAGTAGTTATTCCACTTGTAAAATGGAGGTAGGCGGTAATATTGATTTTAAAATTAGAATAAACTGACTCTTGTACAAATTTGTTATTTGGAATGGCTATAAATAATATTTTTGGTGTAGAATCCCGGTTACCTGTCTGTAGTGATTTTCATAAATAGTAAAACCACATTTATGAAGACAATTATTTTTGCTTTATTAATTATCTGGCTCAGCAATACTTCTTGTTCAAACCAAGGAACTACAGAGAATAAAATTCAACTTGTAAACAAACAGTCTGATAGTTTAACTGAGCATTCAATAATACCTAAAGATGCTGTTAAACAGGTAATTACTCCAAATGACATTGTACTTGATAGTGTTGGACCAATTGATGTAACCCGGGAAAAGCTGCCAGGTTATATCAATTTAAGAGTAAAAGAATTTACCCATAATGTAGTAAATAACTGGTGCAAAGAAGCTGGATTTGAAGAACTGCCAGATTATATTTTGTTTCGTGTTTTTAAACATGAACAGGAATTTGAAATTTGGGGCAGAAATGGAAATAGCGAAGAATTAAAGCTTATTAAAATAATTGAAGTTTGTGCTATTGAAAGCAAGCCTGGTCCAAAATTAAAAAGCTGGGATTACAACACAGCTGAGGGGTTTTACACTTACAATATCTACTATACAAGCCCCAGCTGGTATATGTTTGTAAAACTTTCAAACGAAGAAATAAATAATATTGGCATGTTTGATTATGGTTCTTGTTTCAAAATGTTTATCAACTATCCAAATAGACTTGACAGGGCTAATTCACTAAAGATTTATGGGCGAAAGTATAATAATGGGACTATTTGCATTCATGGAAACTGTGTTACAGCGTGTTGCGTGGCATTTGAAAATAAAGTTTGGTTAACAGTTTTTGCCTTTGGGTTGTTGCATAATAAAAGCTATGGACTTTCGCATATATATTTGTTTCCCTGCAGATTTGAAAATACAGATGTTAGAAAGCTGTTCAAAGAATTTTCGAAATACAAACCAGAGGATTCAATAATTTTATATCCGTTTTGGGAAAACTTGAAAGAAGGCTATTTAAAATTCAATAAAGAACAACAGCCTTTAAAATTCAGAGTTGGGAAAAACAGATATTATTTTGATTGAACCACATGACAATAATTAAAATAGTTATTTCAGTTTTTGAATAGATTACAGATGATTGCTAAAAGCAATAGAGATTCTTTACTTTTAATAACCCCCAACCTTTGACAGTACAATAGTGCCTGGGCGGTATTTTCTGTTCTTGCTTTTCGTAAAATATTTTGGCGATGATTGTTTACTGTGTTTACACTAATGTGCAATTTGCCAGAAATATTTATGCTGTCGTATCCTCGACCAATTAATGTTAAAATCTTAATTTTGTGCTTAGTAAGTAACGTTTATGAGGTTAAATTATCATGAATTTCACTAAAAAGGTGTAATTTCCCGGTTTTAATATTAATTAACCTCCGTTGTGGCTTTTCTCCGGATGATCTATCCAAAAGCAAATGCGAGATAACAAGTATGAGCCAAGCCTTACCATTCTTATCAAGTTCCAGATGAATGGTCTGGTGCATGTATCACTTATAAATTCCTTCTGTATTTTTTGTCCTAAAATCATAGACCAGCTTGTAATCTTTTTTTTCTTCTGGTGGAAGTTGTGTGAAAAAACGAAAGAGCATATTGTCTGTTTCCAGTACAAAGGGCAAATCAACGGGATGTATTCTTTGGTAATGAACTTCAATCTGCTAATACAATTGGTGAAGGTTGGGTGAAACCTTTTGGAACAATAGATTGTGGTTGCTTAAAAGTGTCAGGGAAACATAAAAAGAAGTGAAAACACCATCAAAGAAAGATTCTATTTAAATTAGGATAGAATTGTTTTTTTAAACCTACTTTTGCTAAAAATATCACTGCTAGATTAGAAAAAGACAGAAGATGAACAAAGATTTATTTAAAGATAACATTCTTGAGGTAGAAGAAAGTATTTTTGAAGTTGAGAGACTTCCACAAGGCGAGTATGACGGACATGCAGTTCAATACGATAAACTGGTGAGTAATAGCTTGTACAACAGGATAATGTGGGGAAACACTCCACAAAACTATCGAAACTTTTGTATTCAGGGACTAAAACGCAATAATGGGGGAATTATTGCTGATATTGGTTGCGGCACGTTAAGTTTTACTTATAAGGCATATGCAGAATACAATAAAAAAGAAATCTTCCTTTGCGACTTATCAAATGAAATGTTAAGACTTGGGAAAAATCGGATTAAAGGAATTAGTAAAGATTTGTCTTCTATTAGATTTCTTCGTTCTGACGCACTTAATATGCCATTTAAGGAGAATGCAGTTCATACAGTTTTTTGTTTTGGAATATTTCATATTTTCAGTAACCCTTTGCAGCTAATAAAAGAGATTGCACGAATTTTAAAACCTGAGGGGCAATTGTTTATTACCAGCCTGTGTACAGAACGAAAGTTGAGTGCCAGATACCTTAACTTGTTGTACCGAAAAGGACTTGTAGCAAAACCTCTCTCTGCGGTTGAAATTAAAAACATCATTGAAGAAGGAGGGATAAAAATAGATACATTTAAAGTGATAGGTGGAATGGCATATGTTGTGGGAACGAAAAATATCTAACACATTTTTAAGTATGCAAAATTGAATGCAGATAACTTCTTCAAAAACCAATTAAGAGCATAATATCATTAATTTATATCCTTAGCTGATCTAAATAGAGAAGCATTTTTAGCTGGTTTTTCCTTTTCACTTGACAAGGTTATATCTTTAGGTCGTTGCGTTTCAGAGCTGTAACTGTCAGTAAACAAGAGGAATCATGCTTTATAATACATATGGATAAATTGTAAACAATCTGCAAACTGAAAAATTAAGACTATTAAAACTGCTAAAAATGAGAAAATTTCTACTATTATTTATTCTTTTTCCAATTTCTGCTTTTTCGCAGTGGGATGCAACATCAATTGCAAACAATACTTATAATAGTGTTTTGCGCACTATGTTACAAGGAGTGTATGATCATTACTCCGATAAGAGTTTCTTTTGCTTTATACAGGAAAATTCAAATCCATATGTCGTAACTTGCGATCACTTAACAGGAACCCATATGCGGCAGTCACCAAGTTTGGTTTATACTCAAACATCAGTATCAAAATATAACTATCCTACCATTGATATTTTGCCAGATAGAAGGTTAGTTTTATGTTATGCTTCCCCCCTTTGATAATGCCTTAGGTTTTGCTATCTCAGATAATCCTGCAGATGCTTCTTCCTGGACAGCAAAGACTGTAGGTGCAGGAGATAGAAACCATGTTGAGTATCCACGAATAAAAGTAGACAGGCAAGGCAATATCTATTTGTTTTTTATACACATCGAGAATAATGCTCCGGCACATAAGCGTTGGTATTACTACGTAAAATCGGAAGATGCTGGTACCACCTGGACGGAACTCATTCTGAGCCTGCAACGTGAACTTGATGATCCGTATGGTATGTGCGAAATGTATGTAAATTATACTTCTCCTGCTAATTGGTTGCATGTTTGGTTCGTTTTGTACAAAAATATTGATTTTCTTATATTGTGAGAAATTCCTAAGTCCTTTCAGTTAAGTTACTCAGCTATGCAAATACGTTCCCAGAACAATACAAGTATACAAAACTATTTCGATAATTCGAAGGTACAGCTTTCCTCGCCCAAAATGCTTAATAAATTGGGTTTTAAATAGTAAATTCTCCTGTGAATTTTAAAGATATTTTATTATCACTAGTGTCAAGTCAAGTGTGATATTTCTGGTAAAAAAAATATATCTTTGAGGAAAAAACATGAAAAAATACAAGGTAACATTAACTGCCTCAGAAATTGAATTATTAAAAGAAATTACCAGAAATAGCAAACGTAGTGCGATGTTAATTAGAAATGCCTATATTTTGTTAAATGTAGACGAAGGAGAAAAAGGAAAAGGGAAGAAAGATGAGGAGGTCGCGTGCATACTTGGTGTAACTGTAAAAACAATAGAAAACCTTCGGAAAAAATTTGTAATGGAAAGCTTTGAAACAGCGTTGTATGGAAAAAAGGCTGAGCGTGAATATACACCCAAAGTAGACGGGGACGTAGAGGCCCACCTTATAGCATTAAGCTGTAGCGAGGCACCTAAAGGCTTTAATAGATGGTCTTTGCGTATGCTTTCAGAAAAAATGGTGGAATTAAAATATGTTGATGCAATTTCACATGAAACTGTCCGTACCGTTTTAAAAAAACGAATTAAAGCCCTGGAAAGCAAAAGGGTGGCTAATATCGCCCCGAAATAATAGCTCATTTGTGGCTCATATGGAGCAGGTTCTTGATGTTTACAAAAGGCCGTATGATAAAAAGCGACCAATGGTTTGTATGGACGAGTCACCCAAAACAGTTGATAAAAGAGATTCGGCAAGCTTTAAAGATGGGCAAAGGGAAAGAGCAACGTATAGACTTTGAGTATGAAAGATGTGGGGTATGCAATATATTCATTGCAACTGAACCTTTAAAAGGCAAAAGATATATAGAGGTTAAAGCGACTAAAACTAAAAAAGATTGGGCGTTTTTTATAAAGAAGTTAGCGGATGAAT
>JBNKRJ010000017.1:0-46632 GCA_050296515.1 Bacteroidales bacterium
ATCGCAAATTAATTTTCTTCATTTACCCCAGCCCTAAAGGGAGTGAAGAAAATCAATTTGCTCCCTTTAGGGCTGGGGTAAACAAATTGATTTTCAGAACGGAGCCTCAATTTGGTGTAAACTATCTAATAAACAAATAAAATTTTAGACAAAAAGCAATGGCAAATTTTTTTGACACAAGTTCTGATATAAAATCATTTTTAACTTTTAGGTTGGGCGAAGAGGTATTTGCCTGTCATGTAAATAAATTACTTTCAATTTTGGAAATTCCGCAAATAACAGATGTTCCAGGCTCTCCAAAATATATGAAAGGAATTATTGATTTGCGTGGAAAAGTTTTGCCAGTGATTGATACCAAAATAAAACTTACCATGCCTGCTATTGAATTTAGCAAGGATACATGTATTGTTGTTATGGATATTAATCTTGACAATAATAATCTTTTGGTTGGGGTCTTGGTTGATGCTGTTCTTGAAGTAATGGAGTTTGATCAGGACAAGATTTTACCACCTCCAAATCTTGGAAGCAAGTATCATTCTGAGTTTATTACCGGAATCGTAAAAAAGGACAATAAGTTTATCATGATTATTGATATTGATAAAGTATTTTCGCTAGACGAAATAGACTTTCTGAAGGAAGCAGTTGACTTTGAGGAAGAAAGTCTTATGCTGGAAAAAGCTGAAAAAGAAGAAAAAGCCAAAAAAGAGGAGAAAGAGGAGAAAGAGAAAAAAGCAAAATAAGCCGGGGAATCCCGGTTTTTTTATTAAAGAATATTTCCCCAGAAGATTACCCCCTACACAAAAACTATAACACACTCATTTTCTTTGTATTAACATCTTTCCACAAAAATATTGCAATATTTAAGTACTATGTTTTGCATAGTACCATTTTTTTTACATATCTTTGTATTAAATATTATAATGCATATAAAGGTATTATATTATGAAAAAACCAACAAACAATGAAAGCTTAAAGCGACTGATATTAAAAATATTAGAGCATAGGTACTCATGTGCACATGAAATAATGCAAATGTTGAAAGATGAAGAAACTGATTTTGAAAAAAGACAGTTCTACCCAACTCTTTCAAATTTGCAGCTAAAAAACTATTTATGCACAAACTGGTTAAAGAATAAAGAAGGCGAGGATATAAAGTATTACCACATAACAAAAAATGGATACAACTATATCCATCAATAAAACAGAAGAAATATTAATAACGCATAACCATTAACTAAAAAGGAAATTACATGAAAATTACTGAAAACGTTAATCTTGCAGGTCTTGTTTTCACGATAGATGAAGACGCCATGTTAAAACTGCAAAATTACTTGAATACCATAGAACGATATTTTGGCGCTAAAGATGAACGCGAAGAGATAGTTGCTGATATTGAATCAAGAATAGCAGAACTCTTTCAGACCCAGTTAAATAAATCAAAAGAAGTTATCTCTATGATTGAGGTTGATCAAGTAATTGAAACTCTTGGTATGCCAGAACAAATTATGGGTGAAGAAGAGTCGGGTGAAAACCATAAAGAGTTCTATACCACTCAAAAGCCACACAAACTGTATCGGGATCCTGATAACAGGGTACTTGGAGGTGTTTGTACTGGTTTAGGTGCATATTTAAACATTGATCCAGTAATATTGCGCGTGCTGTTTGTAATCTTTGCTTTTATAGGATTTGGCGGAGGAATTGCTTACATTACTTTGTGGATAATTCTCCCACCAGCCATAAGTGTACAAGACAAATTTAAGATGAAGGGCTACAAAGTGAACAAGAAAACATTCTAGTATCCAGGTGTTTATTATTTAAAGAACAAATTAGACATTTAATATAAAAGATATTACTATGAAAATAGAAAATGCAAAGGCACAAATGAGAAAAGGTGTTTTGGAGTATTGCATCCTTTCAATATTATCAAAAAAAGATTCATATGCATCTGATATAATAAACAAACTTAAAGAGGCTAAGCTGATTGTGGTTGAAGGAACCTTGTATCCACTTCTAACGCGTCAAAAAAATGCTGGCCTGCTAAGTTACCGATGGGAAGAATCAACACAGGGACCTCCAAGAAAATACTATAAACTTACAGAAAAAGGCACTTCATTTTTGGAAGAAATGGACACATCGTGGAAAGAACTGGTTGAAGCTGTAGAAATGATCAATCAATTGAATGGTGAAGCACCTGATATTGAGCAAGAAATAAACTAACAATTTAGAAGTTATCATTCCCTTAAACATGATAGAATGAAGAAAACAATAAGAATCAACATAAGCGGGCTTATCTTTAACATTGATGAAGATGCCTTTGAAAAGCTTCAACAATATTTAAATTCAATCACCAAAAAATTTATTAACACTGAAGAAGGTAACGAAATTATTGCTGATGTTGAAGCCAGAATTGCAGAGCTTTTCCAGGAAAGGATTGGAGATAGAAAAGAAGTTGTAAACCTCCCTGATGTTGAGCACATTATTGAGGTGATGGGATTACCAGAAGACTTTGAAGATGAAGAGCTTGAACAAATACCACAGGAGGAATCACAACAGAAAAAAGCCGAACGTAAAATTTACAGAGATCCGGATAACAGAGTAATAAGCGGACTTTCATCAGGTATTGCTACTTATCTTGGTATTGATCCCATAATTGTAAGGGTACTTTTTGTTTTGATGGCCCTTTTTTATGGAACCAGTATACTGATTTACATTCTGCTTTGGATAATTATTCCCGAAGCAAAAACCAGGAGCCAAAAACTTGAAATGAAAGGGTTGAATATTAACCTTTCGAGTATTGAAACTTCTATAAAAAATGAATTTACTACAGTAAAATCAAACTTCGACAAATGGCAAAAATCAAGAAACTACAACAAGATAAAAGAAAACATCGGGGATATTTTTAATTCTGGTGGTAAGATATTTGTTGTTTTAGCCAAAGTAATTCTGGTGATATTAGGAATCAGCTTTTTCATTGTCGGTATTGCCATACTTGGAACAATGACTGGTGCATTTTTCTTTCAAGATTCATTTCTTTCACCATTTAGCTGGACAGATGTTCAATTTTCAGCCTATGATTTTGCTACACTTTTCACTGATGGTTTTAATGCAAGAGTTGGAATTACAGCCTCTTACCTGGTTGTAATGATTCCTGTACTAATGCTGATTTATGTAGGCCTAAGATTTATCTTTAGATTCAAGAGCAGATCAAGGTATATTGGGGTAGTTGCAGGAGCCCTTTGGCTGGTTAGTATAATTGTATTAATTGGTTCAGCAGTAAAAGTTGGTTATGGAATGCGTGTTGATGAAGAAATATCACAGGGATATGATATTAGTCAAAATCCTTCAGATACATTATTCATAAAAATGCAGAATGCCGAAGGGAATTACTCTTCGTATAACAGAGAAAAATTTGAAAACGTCTATTTGTATTTTAATGATGATGGGTTTGAATTAAGTGGTCGCCCAAGATTAACAATTGAAAAAAACAATTCAAACACCACTAAATTAAACATTTACAAATCATCCAATGGCATTAATTCAAAAGAAGCAATGACATTGGCTAAAAACATCTATTACGACTGGCAGCAGGATGATTCTGTTTTATACTTTAATCGATATTTTGAAATAAGAGGGGAGAAAAAAATAAGGGATCAAGAACTAATAGCCACTTTAAGAATACCTGTAGGAAAAATTATTTATCTTGACAAGGACATTGACCAAATAACATATTATATTGATAATGTTCAATCGTTTAGCGATTGGGAAATGACCGGGAAATACTGGATAATGACTAAAAATGGGCTTAGCCTGCTCGAAGAACATAAAAAAGATATAGCTGAAGAAAAGAAAGTCACAGAAGAGGCTCAATCAGAGGAAATTAAAAGTGAAAACAAAGATAATCTAAAGGAAGAAATAGAAGCTATGAAATCTGAGTTGGATTCGATGTGATTTCCTGGATTAAAGAAATTGATGTAATATTAAAAAAGATTGATATCATGCAATATCAATCTTTTTTTCAATCTATTTTTATCTTATCAATCGGTCTTATTCAACAATACTTACCCAGCCAAACTCATCAGGTTCGTCACCTGTTTGGATCGCTTGTAGTTTTTCGTAAAGTTTAGTAGAAATTGGTCCCGGCTCAGTTCCATAATTATATTCTTTTCCTGTTGCATCGTCAACAATACGTTTTATTGGACTAATAACTGCTGCAGTACCACAGGCGCCAACTTCGTCAAAAGTCTCTAATTCTTCATATGGAACCTGTCTTCTTTCAGCTATAAGACCCATTGATTCAGCTAATTCTAACAAGCTCATATTTGTAATTGAAGGTAAAATCGACTCTGATTTTGGTGTAACATAGGTATTGTTTTTAATACCAAAGAAATTAGCAGGACCACACTCGTCTATGTATTTCTTTTCTTTTGAGTCAAGGTAAAGCACATTAGCAAATCCTTCATCATGAGCCTTTTTCATTGAAGTTAAACTTGCTGCGTAATTACCACCTACTTTAAAGCGACCAGTGCCAAGTGGGGCTGCGCGATCAAATTCACGAGTCAGTAACATATCCACAGGCTTAAAACCTTCTTTAAAATATGGTCCAACAGGGGTTACAAAAACCATAAACAAATATTCTTTACATGGCTTTACACCCACTTCAGCACCTGTCCCTATCAATAACGGACGAACATACAATGAAGCTCCACTACCATATGGAGGTATAAATCTTTCATTTAATTTTATAGCTTTATAAATTGCTTGTTTGAATATTTCGGTTGGAACCTCCGCCAACATAATTCCCTGTGCCGAACTTTGCATTCTTTTGGCATTTTCTTCCCATCTGAATAAACGTACTTTTCCATCTTTACCTTTAAAAGCTTTTAGGCCTTCGAATGATTGCTGACCATAGTGTAATGATGTTGCAGCAATGTGAATATCAACATGTTCGGATGATGAGACTTCTAATTCACCCCATTTTCCATCACGAAAATAGCATCTAACATTATAATCTGTCTTAACATAACCAAATGGCAAGTTTTTCCAGTCCATTTCCATAACAATTTCTATTTTATAGTTTCTACCTCTAATTTTCCTCAAAGATACATATATTATTATGATTATTTTTGGGTTAAAAACTGATTTTTAAACATGTTTTTCCAAAGTCGAAATGCTTCCTGCCACCAATTAAGAAAAAAATATCAGCATCATAATTTTAACAAAATGCATACATAAAACCAAGTTTTACGATAGTTCGTGTTAAATAATAAATAAAATCATTAAATTTGGCATAAGATTGGCTGATAATAAGCAACTGGTTATTAATAAGTTTATGTAAGAAATAATTTACATTTTTTGATTTTATTTAAAAAAATTTGTTATATTAGGACTTTCTTAAGAATATTAGATCTACAAAAATAACTGATAAACTATGGAATTAAATAAACCAATTTTAGTACCGTGGGATTTTTCTACAGTAGCTGAATATGCATTACAGCATGCACTTGAGTACTCAAAAGCAACTAACGAGCAAATTGCACTAGTCCATATAGTAAAAAAGCAAAAGGAAATTGAACCTGCTGAAGAGAAATTGCAGGCAATTGTTGACAAAACTAAAGAAGAAACCGGCGTTGAATTAGCCGTTGTTGTTCGTGAAGGAAGTATTTTCACAGCAATTAGCGAAGTTGTTGAGGAATATGATGCAACACTTGTTATCATGGGAACCCATGGAATGAAAGGGATGCAAAAATTCACCGGAAGTTGGGCATTAAAAGTTATAGCAGGTAGTGATGCTCCTTTTGTTGTTGTTCAGGCTCCACCTAAAGAAGCAATGAAAAATATTGTTTTCCCGGTTGATTTTAAAAAAGAACAAAAGGAAAAACTTGTTTGGGCAGGTTACTTAGTTAACCATTACAAAGCAAAAATTAATATATGCTATCAGCCTTCAAGCGACTCCAGAATTAAAGCTAAAACAAAATCAAATTTAATTTTCTCAAAAAATTATTTAACTGAGAAAAATGCTGACTTTGAAATAGTTGCTCTTCCTGGTAAAAAAAGTCTTGCTGATGAATCTATTCAATTTGCAAAAGAAAATGGTTCTAATATGATTTTGATTATGACAACCAAAAACATTAGCTTCCAGGATTATGTTCTGGGTGCTGATGAACAACAAATCATTGCGAACCCGGAAAAAATTCCTGTGATGTGCATAAATCCTAAGAAAGGAACTTTATTCGGAGGATTTAGCTCAACTGGTGCTTAAGAAACTGTATGACAAATAAATTTCAAAACCTGTATGGACATCATGCAGGTTTTTGTTTTTGATAGAATATTTATCATTTTTAACTCCAGGGTATTGTTTTACTTTGCATATAAAATGACAACTTTATTTATTCCATGAACAAATTCATCAGGCGCTTTTTACTCAGGAGCAAATTATTTGCCCCCATCGGTATTGCTATTACCATATCAATTCTTATCATTACCATTCAATCAATCCTAAACTCAACCGAAAGCATTCACAATATAAATGAAGACAAGCTGGTTTTGGAAATTGAAACAATTAAAAAAATGTTTGAGCGCGAAAAAAGCCTGAAACTAGAAAAAGTTAAGACTGACTTGAAATTCGCGCATGATTATTTTTATTCAAACAAACTAATTGTTACAAAAGACTCTACAGAAACTGAAGCAATTAATCAATTAACGGGTGAGGGGTATAAAGTCTGGATTAAAAACTGGGTTCACAACGGGAAATTGTTGAACAAAGACTTTAGTTTTGTAGATAAAATAACTAAACTGGCAGGAGGAACAGCAACTATTTTTCAAAAAATTGATAGTGGTTACATCAGAATATCTACTAATGTCCCCAAATTAGATTCTAGCAGAGCAATAAACACCTATATTCCAAATATCTCACCTGTTATAAAAGCTATTGAAAACAACGAAAATTATCTGGGAAGAGCCTACGTTGTAAACGACTGGTACATAACTGCCTATGAGCCAATTATGATTAATGGAAAAGTTCAGGGAATTCTTTATGTAGGTAACAAAGAAAAAGATCTTCCAGTACTTCGAGCAATTCTATCGAACATAAAAATAGGGAATAGCGGTTCACTATATATCTTGGATAATAAAGGGAATACTGTAATAAAATCAAAAACTGAGGGTTCGAACTGGAGCAACCAGAAAGTTGCGCAAAGAATTTTTCAACAGAAAAAGGGGCAAATCAGAAGCACAAATAACAAAAATGGCACAAAACAAATTATTGTTTTTGACTATTTTGAGGATTTTGAATTTTACATTGTTGCCACAGTTTCGCAAAGTGAAGAAACAAAAGAACTGATCGGCCAAATAATCAAGCAATCAATACTTTACGGAGCAATCATCTTCATTCTGCTGTCTCTTTTTGTCTTTTTTATTACCAATAAAAAGCTTTATAGCTACTTAAAGCAAATTGAAGATTCAAACAAACAATTACACACAGTACATAAAGCACTGGAACAATCAGAGAATAAATTTCAGACGCTTTTTAACAATAGTTCGGATGAAGTTTTTGTTGCAGATTTTAAAGGAAAATTTTTGGAACTTAATAAAAGTGCCTGTGCAAGTTTGGAATATACAAGAGAAGAGCTTTTGCAAATGAACTTTTTTGATGTGAAAACAAAAAAATACAGGCAATTTGTTTCAGAGAACATAAAAACAATACAAGAAAAAGGGCAACATACTTACGAAACAGAACACATCTCAAAATCTGGCAAGATTATTCAGTACGAAATGAAAAGCAAGATTGTCGAGTATGAAGGTAAGAAAGCAATTTTGAGTATTGCAAGAAATATCTCTGAACGGAAAGCTTTGCAAAAAAGAATAGTCCAAACCATTATTGAGACAGAAATGAAAGAACGAAAGCGTTTTTCAGCCGAGCTTCATGATGGGCTGGGACCAATTCTTTCAACGATAAAGCTTTACTCTGATTTAATAAAGAAAGGGAACTTCAACAATATGACCCTTGAGGAGGCTGTCTCAAACATTGATGAATTGGTAGAGTTGGCAATTTCGTCAGCAAAAGAAATTTCAAACAACATTACTCCAAATGTGCTTCATGATTTTGGTTTGAAGGTAGCTATCAATGAATTTTGCTCTTATGTTAACAGAACTCAATCAATCAACATTGATGTAGATACCAGTGCATATACATTAGAGAAAACCAGCATAGAAACCACCGTTTTATACCAAACAGCTAAAGAATTGATAAACAATACAATAAAACATGCCCAGGCACAAAATATCAGAATCCAGCTCAAAAGCAACAACAACCAAATTATTCTTTATTACAGGGATGATGGAGTTGGCTTTAATCTTAACGAAAAGCTGGAAGGAGTTGGAGGATTAGGGCTCAACAACATTGTGAACAAAATTAAAACACTTAAAGGCTCCTGCGATTTCAACACCTACAAAGGAAAAGGAATGTTTGTACTAATTAGTGTAAAAGTTGAGGATGAAAATGATAAAATTACAAATCAGGAAGCTTGAATAAAACCTAACTAAATCAATTTTACTTATTTTATTACTTTTGCAGAAATCTTTTAACCATGGAAATAATTAGCGTAATAATTGCTGACGATCACGTAATATTTAGAAAAGGATTAAGAGCCATACTTAACGAAATAGCAGAAGTTAAAGTGGTGGCAGAAGCATCGAATGGCCAGGAATTATTAAATACGCTAAAAACCCAACAGGCAGATATTATATTAATGGATATAAAAATGCCTGTGATGGATGGCTTGGAGGCTACGGAGAAAATCACAAAAAAATACCCCAACATCAACGTAATTGCCTTAACCATGCATGAGGAAATTGGCTATTTCAATAAGATGATTGATGCTGGTGCAGTTGGCTTCCTTTTGAAAAAAACCAATAAAGATGAATTGGAAAGAGCTATAACAATGGTCATGGAAGGAGACAACTACTTTTCACAGGAATTTATCACAAGCATAAACAAACATACCCTTCCAAAAAAGACATCCAATATTTCAATAAGTGAACGTGAGCAGGAAGTTTTGGAGCTTATTTGTAAAGGACACTCCAATGCAGAGATTTCAAAAATGCTTGGTTTAAGCCAACGAACAATTGATGGGCACCGAAGCAGGCTGTTTGAAAAAACAGGTGCAAAAAACGCCCCCAACCTTGTATTATTTGCCATTAAAAATGGGCTAATTAACCCTGAATAGCGAAAATTTCAATTTTAGTGCGGGTAAATAACGCATTTACACCCCGTGGAAAACACCTAATCTGATATTTTAACATTTATTTAAGAACAAAAAACAAAAGATAACCTTCTGTATCACAACATATTAGAAACGCACTAAATTAAAAAATTTTTCTCAACCCCCAATTATTTACAACAATCCGCAAGCGACACTTCGCTCCTATCAAGGAATTCCAGCCCCATTAGGTAAAAACACCTAACATAACCCTTGTATTTTTCACTCTACCACAGATTTTGGATCATACATATTTTTGTATAGATGAAACCCTCATTCCGCGTGCCGCTGAAGCTTTAGCGGAGGCGCAGGGGGATTAGCTTACGCTGAGCCCTTCGGGGTTTATAAAGAAACTTAACTTAACGAAGTGATCTCATGAGCAAAGCGAATAATCGCTCTACAAGAGAATATGTTTAACCTTGCGAAGCAAGCTCATGAACTCCATATAAATAGTTTAAGAAAAGTGAATAAATATCAATTACTTAACTAAAATTTAAACAAGTGAAAAAAAGAAAAGTAATATTAGTAGATAAAGCCAGTTTCTTACGAGAAGCATTCAAAAGCATTCTTTTAAGTATAGGTAACGTTGAAATTATTGCTGAAGCTTCAACAGGCTGTGAATTTATTCGATTGCTCGACACACATCAACCAGACATTGTTTTTATTGATATAAAAGTAGAAGAAATAAATGGGATAAAAGCAACCGAATTGGCACTTAAAAAAAATAAAGATCTGGCAATTATTGGCTTTAGTTCAGTTGACAAACAATGCTACGTTAGTCAAATGATGGAGGCAGGTGCAAAAGGCTTTCTGTCAAAATCAAAAAACAACTATGACATTTTAAGCGAGATTATAAAAAACCCTAAGAAAGGAAATTTCTTTTCGGTTGATTTAGAGATGGACATAAAAATTGCATCATAATAAAATAATTAATTAGAAAATAATTTTAACCTCAAAAAAATTAGCGCCATGGAAAACAAGAAGATTTTAGTAGTAGATGACGACATTGATGTTGTAGCAGTTATTGAAACATTATTAGAAAATGAAGGTTACGAAGTAATTTCAGCTCATAATAAAATTGATGGAATAAAAAAAGCAAAAGAAGAAAAGCCTGCTTTGGCAATCCTTGATGTGATGATGACCACACATTTTGAAGGATTTGAGTTAGCAAAAGAATTATTCGATTCCGCAGAGACCAAAGCGATTCCAAGATTAATGCAAACTTCAATTGACGTTCTTGAAACAAGCAGCCCTGACGTAATTGGAATGGCCCGAGAATTCAGAAAAAGTCCTGAGTATAAAGAACTTGAAGTATTGCTTATTGAAGATAAAAAGACGAAAAAAGCAGGTATTGATTACAGAACAAGGGAAGGAAACAACGTTTGGGTTCCAGTTGATGGTTTCTTAGCTAAACCAGTTGACTCTAAAAAGTTACTTCCTGAAATTGAAAGATTACTTTCTAAATAAACACGCCATGTTGATTTAGGTTTGAGACACCGTGTTCAATATTTTGGTCGATAGAGAATTACGGTGTCTCTTCATCTTTTTATAGTTAGTTTATCCAAAATTAATAATAATACCATGATCAAAGAAATCGACGTTATCCTTGATGAGCATCAGAAAGCGAGCAGGGAGGATTTAATTCCAATTTTACAAGAGATCCAGGAAAACCAAGGGTATCTTTCTGAAAATGCTATTGTTAGTGTAGGAAAACATTTAAACCTACCAACCAGCAAAATATATGGTGTTGCTACTTTTTACAACCAGTTTAGGTTTGAACCAAAAGGCAAATACCATATACAGGTATGTAGAGGAACAGCATGTCATGTGCTTGGCTCAGCTACTGTGTTAGATCATTTAGAGAAACATTTAAAAATCAAAGCAGACCAAACAACCAAGGATGGTTTGTTTAGTATTGAAGTTGTGGCTTGTATTGGAGCTTGTGGATTAGCGCCTGTAATTAGTATAAATGGTGAGTTTTATGCAAAGGTAACAGGCGAATCAATCAAAGAAATTGTTGAAAACTACAGAAACAAATAGTAAAAGACTAACAAGGATATGGGAAATAAAGAATTTTTAGTGCAAAATATATTAAGCCCTACGGCTGCACAAAATCTTTCGAAAGAAGCACTTGAGAAAGTGAGTTATTTCAAGAAAGAAAAAAATGACCGACCTATCATCTACATTGGGGCAGGAACGTGCGGATTAGGAGCAGGTGCAGATAAAACAATAAAAGCTGCACAAAACTACATCGCAAACAAAAAAATTGAGGCCGAAATCGTTGAAACAGGATGTATCGGCCTTTGTTCGTCAGAGCCTTTGCTTGACGTGAAGCTTCCTGGTTTGAACCGTCTTTCTTTTGAAAAAGTTACAGAAGATAAGGTGGAGAACCTATTGGATAGCATTTTTTCAATGAGTTTGAATGGAGATAAAACTCTTGGTCAGTTTAAAACTGAAAATAACAAAGAGTGGACCAACATACAAGACATCAACGAACACCCGTTTTTTAAACCACAAACCCGCTTGGTATTAAAAAACTGCGGTATTGTTGATCCAATCAGTATCGAAGAATATATTGTTCGCGGTGGATACAAGCATTATTTGCAAACCATTCGCGATAAATCACCTCTTGAAGTTTGCGATGCAATCGAAAAGAGTGGATTAAGAGGTCGTGGAGGCGGTGGTTTCCCAACCGGAAGAAAATGGAAATTCGCTTATAACGAAGAAGCTGACCAAAAATATTTAATCTGTAATGCTGACGAGGGAGATCCTGGTGCATTTATGGATCGTGCCGTTATTGAAGGAGATCCTCACAGGTTAATCGAAGGTATGGCAATTGCAGCCTACGGAATTGGAGCTACAAAAGCTTACATTTACATCAGAGCTGAATATCCTTTGGCAATTAAAAGATTGAAAATTGCTTTAGATCGAGCTAGAGAATATGGTTTATTAGGAGAAAATATCTTCGGAACCAATGTAAGTTTTGACATTAAAGTAAAAATGGGTGCAGGCGCATTTGTTTGTGGTGAAGAAACGGCCTTGATTCATAGTATCGAAGGTAAAAGAGGTATGCCTCGCCCACGTCCACCATTTCCTGCTGTTAGCGGTTTATTTGGCAAGCCAACCATTATTAACAATGTAGAGACACTAGCAAATATTCCCGGAATTGTTGAAAAAGGAGAAGACTGGTTTAGCTCAATCGGTACCGAAGGTAGTAAAGGAACCAAAGTGTTTGCTTTGTCAGGAAAAATTACATTAACAGGATTAGTTGAAATTCCAATGGGAACAACTGTTCGTGAGGTACTTTTCAACATTGCAGGTGGTATTCCAAATAACAAAAAATTCAAGTCTGTTCAAATTGGTGGACCTTCAGGGGGTTGTATCACTGAAGAAAATCTTGATATCCAAATTGACTATGATTCACTCATCAAAGTGGGGGCTATGATGGGTTCAGGTGGTTTGGTTGTAATGGATGAAGACACATGTATGGTTGACGTTGCCAAATTCTTCATGGATTTTATCCAGCGCGAAAGTTGTGGTAAATGTATCCCATGTCGTGAGGGAACTAAACGAATGTTGGAAATTCTTGAAACCATTACCAAACGACCAAACGGTGACGGACACAAAGCTCTTGAAAGAGTGAATGGTGTTATTCAACTAGAAAAGCTAGGAAAGGTAATTAAAGAAACATCATTATGTGGTTTAGGACAAACAGCTCCAAACCCGGTACTAAGTACTTTAAAATGGTTCAGGCACGAATACGAAGAGCATATTTATGAAAGAACCTGCTCAGCTGGTGTTTGTACCGAATTACGCACATTCAAAATTGATGTTGACAAATGTACTGGTTGTACAATTTGTGCTAAAAAATGTCCAACAGATGCAATCATTGGTGCGAAGAAAACAGCTCACTTTATTGTTGAAGATAAATGTATTTCTTGCGGCACTTGCGTTGACGTTTGTAAGTTTGATGCTATTGATGTGTTTTAAAACCACTTAAAGAAAAAAGACGATGAGTATAAATATAGAAGTTAACAATCAAAAATTAACTGCAGAAAGAGGGGAAACCGTTCTTGAGGTACTTAAAAGAAACGGAATCAAGGTACCAACATTATGTCATTTAAAAGATATGATGCCTACAGGTGCTTGTAGAATTTGCGTAGTTGAGCAACGAAAAACCGGAAGATTAATTCCATCTTGTTCTCAGCCAGTTGAAGAAGGAATGGATATTTTGACAAACTCACCAAAAGTGAATGAGGCAAGAAAAACCATTATTGAATTACTATTATCAAACCACCCTGATGATTGTTTATATTGCGGGAGAAACCTTAATTGCGAATTGCAGACTCTTTCAAATACATATGATGTAAGAGAAAGAAAAATTCGTGGAGAGAAAAATAATCATCACCTTGATTTATCAAGTGCAAGTTTGGTTAGAGACCCCGCAAAATGTATTCTTTGTGGTCGTTGCGTTCGTGTTTGCGAAGAAGTTATGGGAATTTCTGCAATTGATTTCATTAATCGTGGTAGCGAGTCAATTGTTGGGCCAACATTCAACAAAGGCTTAAACACCTCTAGCTGTGTGAATTGCGGACAATGTATTGTGGTTTGTCCTACAGGTGCATTAATTGAGAAAAATCACCTTCCAGAATTGTTAGAAGCATTAAATGATCCAAATAAAATAGTGGTTGCACAGCATGCACCATCTATTTCGGTTTCTTTAGCTGAAGAATTTGGCATGGAAACAGGTAAGGATATCAATGGCATTATGAATGCAGCTTTAAGAAAAATTGGTTTCAATAGAGTATTTGATACTTCTTTCACTGCCGACTTAACTATTATGGAAGAATCTGCAGAATTAATTGATCGAGTACAAAACGGTGGCAAATTCCCTATGATTACCAGCTGTTGCCCAGGTTGGGTTAAATTTGCTGAGGAGTTCTATCCAGAATTACTCTCCAATTTATCAACCTGCAAATCGCCACAGCAAATGATGGGTGCTGTTATTAAAACACATTACGCTGAATCAACTAATATTGATCCGGAAAGCATTTATTCAGTTTCAATCATGCCATGTACTGCTAAAAAGTTCGAAGGTCAAAGAAACGAAATGACGGAGAAAGGAGTTTCAGATGTAGATGCAGTTTTAACCACACGTGAATTGGCAAAATTAATCAAGCTTTATGAAATTGATCTAAATAAGCTTGAACCAGAATTAGCTGATTCTCCTCTAGGATTAAGAAGTTCTGCAGGTAAATTATTTGCCTCATCTGGTGGTGTAATGGAAGCAGCAATCAGAACAGCGCATTACTCAATAACCGGAAAAGAAATGGTTAAATTTAAAGTAGACGCTGTTAGAGGAACTCAAGGCAGAAAAGAAGCCCATTTGAACATTGACGGAATCGAACTTGGAGTAGCAGTTGTAAGCGGATTACAGAATGCAAGGGAGCTACTTGAAGAAGTTAAATCCGGGAAAAAGAATGACATTCATTTTATTGAGGTAATGGCTTGCCCCGGAGGATGTATCGGTGGTGGAGGCCAACCAATCAATACAGATGAAGAGGCATTGAAGGCAAGAATGCGCTCAATTTATAGTATTGACGAAAGAGAATCAATCAAAGTATCACATAAAAATCCTGAAATAATGGATCTGTATAAAGATTTCCTTGGAAAGCCACTTGGTGAAAAGAGTCACCACTTGCTTCATACAACGTATGAAAAAAGAGATGTTTTAAAATAACTGTATCTTTGTATTAGGTTTGAGACTTTGCCGAAGCATAATATTCCAGGCTTTGGCAAAGTTAATTTCCAAATTAAAGTCTGTCATATTTTAATTGCTGTTTATCATGACAAAATTTACAAATAACAACCCTCTGGTTTTCACTGTAAAAAACAGGTGTAGAGTATGTTATACTTGTGTGCGTGACTGTCCGGTAAAAGCGATTAAAATTGTTGACGGTCAGGCTGAAGTAATTACAGAAAGATGTATTGCCTGTGGAAACTGCGTAAAAGTTTGCAGTCAGGGAGCTAAAACTTTCTATAAATCAAAAGATTCAGTAACTGAACTTCTAAATTCAGGAGAAAAAGTAGTTGCTTGTGTAGCACCAAGCTTTCCTGCAGAGTTTGTAGAGATTGAAAATTACAAAATCTTTGTAGGCATGCTTCGAAAAATGGGTTTTGATAAAGTAGTTGAAGTTTCGTTTGGAGCCGATGTAGTTGCCCAAAAGTATAAACAGCTGGTAGATGAATCTAACGGAAAAACAATTATTTCTTCTGATTGTCCTGCAATAGTTAACTACATTAGGCATTATCATCCAAAATATGTAGAAAATCTGGCTCCTCTTGCTTCTCCAATGGTAGCAATTACCAGGATTATTAAAGAGAAATATGGCAAAGACTACAAATCGGTACTCATAGGTCCTTGTATTGCAAAAAAAGCAGAATCAGAGGAATTGGAATACGTGTTAACTTTTAGTGAACTGAGAGAACTGTTCCAACAACTTAAGATTTCTCAAGACAATATTGAACCAACCGATTTTGATCCACCCTACTCAGGCAGGGGCTCAATGTTTCCGGTAAGCCGTGGACTTATTCATAACATGGAGAAAATGGATAAAATAATGGATGGCGATATCATTGTAACTCACGGACATGTAAACTTCCGGGAAGCGATTGATGAATTGCAGGAAGGAAACCTCGATGTTGGTTACATGGAGTTACTTTGCTGTAGAGGTTGTATCATGGGCCCCGGAATGTCAAAAGGAGGCAAAAGGTTCAAAAGGAGAGCTTTAATCAACGATTATGTAAAAAACAAACTTACCAATCTGAATCATGAAGACTGGGTTAATGAGTTAAAGAAATACTGTAAAATTGATTTATCAGAAAAGTTTACTCCTGAAGACCAGAGAAATCCATTGCCAAAAGAAGAGCAAATAACAGAAATGCTTGAAACAATTGGCAAGGCAAGTCCGGCAGATTATTTAGATTGTGGAGCCTGTGGTTATGCCACTTGCAGGGATCATGCAGTAGCAGTGCTTGAAGAATTAGCAGATCCTGAAATGTGCTTACCATATACTATTGAAAAATTGCACCAATCAATTGATCAGCTAAATGTTTCTAATAATAAAATTGCAAACATCAAGCAGGCATTAAAGCAGTCAGAAAAACTGGCTCATATGGGGCAATTATCAGCAGGTATTGCGCATGAGTTAAACAATCCTTTGGGTGTAATTACCATGTATAGCAACCTGATAAAAGAGGAAACCGACCCGGAATCAGACACTTACAAGGATCTCGAAATGGTGGTTGAACAGGCCGACAGATGCAAAAAAATAGTTGGAGGCTTACTCAATTTTGCCAGGAGAAATCAGGTAAGACGTTCAAGTTGTGATATTATTGACTTCGTTAAACACAGTATGGGATCAATAATAGCTCCTGAGGATGTTAAACTTAGCTTTAATGCCGAAATAAGCAATCCAAAGGTTAAAATTGATACTGATCAAATGATGCAGGTCTTAACCAATCTTGAAAAAAATGCGGTTGAAGCGATGCCAAACGGAGGAGAGCTAAAATTAGAAATAAAAGGTAATGAAGAAAGCATAACCATAATTGTTTCCGATACTGGCACAGGTATTTCAAAAGAAAACATGGGCAAAATTTTCACGCCCTTTTTCACAACTAAAGAAATTGGTAAAGGTACAGGCCTTGGGCTGCCTTTGATTTATGGAATTGTAAAAATGCACAATGGTAAAATTGCAGTAGAGTCGAACGATAATCCAAAAAAAGGGCAGACCGGAACGAGTTTTACCATTACACTACCAAGAAATATTTAATCAATTAAAAAGTAAAAACGACTAAAATTTTCATAATATGTCAAACGAAAGTAAAAACATTCTACTTGTAGACGATGATGTTGATTTTATGGAACAAATGAAGTTTCATATTCAAAGAATTGGTTATAATGTAACAACAGCTGACAGCCAAAAAGAAGGAGAAAGTTACATTGAGAACAACAAACCTGATTTAGCTATTATTGATTTAATGATGGAAAATGAAGACAGCGGTTTTATTCTTTCGTATAAAATCAAAAAAAAGTATCCTGATGTACCTGTAATTATAGCAACCGCAGTTACAGCTGAAACAGGAATGGTTTTTGGCTTAAATAAAAAAGAAGAAAAAAGCTGGATTAAGGCAGATTTATATTTAGATAAAAATCTTCGCCCAGATCAGCTTGAAAGAGAAATACATCGATTATTAAAAGACTAGAACTCTGAATTTGATTATTAAAACAGCAAGGAACTTTCTTTGCTGTTTTTCGTTTCACCAAAACTATTTTTTAAGCTTTAATGAGCAAAACCCTTACATTTAGTCAATTTTCAATCTTTAATTTTGCATTAACTCCTTATTAATTAATGAAAACTAACTAAGTTCTAATTTCTAATCACTAATTTCAGAATATGGCAACCTTTAAAGTTCTTGTAGTAGATGATGAGCCCTGGATAAGAATGGGAATACTTCGAATCTTAAAAAACTTCTCTGTTGATTATCCTTTCATGGATGACACCTATAGCTTTGAATGTATTGAAGCAGAAACAGGTGAAATTGCCGTAGGAATTCTTGACAGCCAGGAAATTGACATCATTTTACTTGATAACAAATTACCAGGGATGGAAGGAATTGAAGTATTAGACTACATTAAAAAGAAAGAGTACAAAATAATGGTAATGATGATTACCTCCTATGCGTCACTTGATTTAGCTGTGAAAGCAACAGAAAGAGGTGCCTACAATTTTGTGCCAAAGCCATTTACACCTGATGAGCTGCGCTCAGCCATGCGGAATTTAGTAAAGAAGCTGTTTCTTCAAAGAATGACTGAAAAGATGCATGATGCCGGTAAAAAAATCCGGTTCCAGTTTCTTTCAGTCCTGTCGCACGAACTTAAGTCGCCTATTAATGCCATTGAAGGTTATCTAAATATAATGCGCGACAAACAAGCTGGTGATAAAATAGACAACTATAAAACAATGATTGAGCGCTCCCTCGAAAGAATTAAGGGAATGCGCAGCCTTATTTTTGACATGTTAGATTTAACAAGGATAGAGTCAGGCAAAAAAACACGAAATCTTGCAAAGACCGATATATGTGAGATTGCCAAGATTGCAATTGACACCAGCGAATTAATGGCCATTCAAAAAAACATTAAAATCAATACAGATTTTCCTGAAGAAGCAATCTTAGAGGCTGATCATAGTGAAATTGAAATTGTTTTTAATAATTTAATTTCAAACGCCATTAAATATAATGTTGAAGATGGCAAAGTAAATGTATTTATAAAAGATGACTCTCAAAATATAACTATTGTAGTTGAGGATACAGGTATTGGCATGAACCAGGAAGATATTGAAAAGTTATTCAATGAGTTTGTAAGAATTAAAAACGAAAAAACAAAAAATATAACAGGCAGCGGCTTAGGTTTATCCATCACAAAAAAAATTGTTCATTTATACGGTGGTGAAATTAAAACCGAAAGTAAAGAAGGTAAAGGAACAAAGTTCACGATTACATTACCAAAACAGTCTGCTTCGAGCACATCCATAACAAACTAATTTAAAACACATTACAAACCAAATCGAGATTTATTTCAATTAGTTTAGCAACTTATTTTGTATTTAAATATAAATGCTTAATTTTGCGGACTATTTTCTAAGGCTTAAAATGAGTAAACTGGATCAATATAACATTCAGTTTTCCGGTCTTAAAGCAGGAAAACACGAGTTTGAATTTAAAATTGAGAAAGATTTTTTTTCTCATTTCGAGAGCACAGATATTGACGATGCTAATATCGAAGTATATGTTGATTTCGAAAAAAATGAAAGATACCTTGCTCTTGATTTTCATATGGAAGGTACAATTCAAACAATTTGTGACAGATGTCTTGACGATTTAACAATTGAAATAGACTATGCTCCAAGGCTTTATGTTAACTTTGGAGATGAAACTTCTGATTTGACTGATATTGATGATACCATGATATTAAGCAGATCGGAAGATAAAATTGAATTGGCAAAGCATTTTTACGATTACATTTTGCTTAACATGCCTATTCAAAAAGTTCATCCGGAAGATGAAGATGGGAATAGTACCTGTGACCCTGAAATGATTAAAAAAATTGAACAGTACGAAGCAGGTGAAAATGAATCAGATAATAAAGAAACTGATCCCCGTTGGGATAAATTAAAAGGATTATATAACTAGAGTGCTCTTTAGTGCATAATTTTAGAAATAAAGGATTTAAAGTTGAATAGAAAATAATTTAGAAAAATGGCACATCCAAAACGAAAAATATCGAAGCAAAGAAGAGATAAGAGAAGAACGCATTATACTGCAACTGCTCCTACTTTAGCTACATGTTCTAATTGTGGTGCAACACACAAATATCACACAGTTTGTCCTGAATGCGGACACTACAGAGGAAAACTTGCTATTGAAAAAGAGGGTGCTCTATAGCAAAAAGTCTGATATTGGTTCAGTATTATTCAAGCAATACAAAACAACACTATTTAATTAAATTTAATAGTTATAACCTGCTTTTTCAGAAGTAAGATTTAACTTACATTGATTTTGCTGTTAAATTAATGCTGGAAAAGAAGTCGCTATAAATTATTAAAACATGCCTGGTTAATACCGGGCATGTTGCATTTTAAACCAACCCTTTAGATGATACTTGAAACCACAATGATTTCACAAAATTATTGTAGCTGATTCACAATGATTTATTCCGAAGATCTAAAAAAATATTTTTTCCATTAAAAGAAACAGTTTAATATAGCGGACTATTTTAGCATTCATATGCAATTTAGTCAAGCTATTTTTAGCTGAATTTTAACAAGTTATCAATTATGAATAATGTAAAAGCAGCAATTACAGGAATTGGAACGCATGTTCCTGATTATATTTTAACCAATGATGAACTATCAACCATGGTTGATACATCGGACGAATGGATAATGACCCGCATTGGCATAAAGGAAAGAAGAATTTTAAAAGGCGAAGGTCTTGGTACTTCAGACATGGGAGTTGAAGCTGTAAAAGATCTGTTAGAACAAACAGGTACATCTGTTGATGAAATTGACCTTTTAATTTGCTGCACAGTTACGCCTGACATGCTATTTCCTGCAACAGCAAATATCATCAGCGACAAATTAGGAATAAAAAATGCTTTTAGCTTTGATTTAAATGCTGGTTGCTCCGGGTTTCTTTATGGATTAACTACAGCAAGTCAATTTATTGAGTCAGGTAAATGCAAAAAAGTAGTTGTTGTTGGTGCTGATAAGATGTCTGCAATTGTTGATTACACAGACCGTGCAACTTGTCCTATTTTTGGTGATGGAGCCGGAGCTGTTCTTTTGGAACCATCAGAAGACGAAAATGGTATCATTGATGTTAAAAACCAGGTTGATGGTATCGGAAGACACCATTTGCATCAAAAAGCAGGAGGATCAGTAAAACCACCAACCTACGAAACTATTGACAACAGAGAACATTATGTGTATCAGGAAGGCCAGGTTGTTTTTAAATATGCAGTTTCAAGAATGGCTGATGTTTCAGTTGAAGTTATGGAAGCAAATAATTTAACTTCTGATGATGTTCAATGGCTTGTTCCTCACCAGGCAAATATGAGGATTATTGAAGCAACAGGAAGAAGAATGGGACTTCCTGCCGAAAAAGTGATGGTAAATATCCAAAAATATGGAAATACTACTGCTGCAACTATTCCATTAGTCCTTAAGGATTATGAACAACAACTAAAAAAAGGAGACAATATCATTATCTCTACCTTTGGAGCTGGCTTCACCTGGGGTGCAATGTACGTTAAATGGGCCTACAATCCGAAGAATTAGTGTCAATATAGCACTATTGAAAAATATTCATTACCTTGCAATACAAACTAAAACTAAATTAATCAAGAGAGTATGGATTTTAAAGAAATACAAGACTTCATAAAGGCAGTAGCAAAGTCAGGTGTAACAGAAGTGAGAATAGAAACTGAAGAACTTAAACTCACTGTTAAAACGACCCCAAAAGGCAAACCTGGCTTGCAAACTGAAACCACTGTGGTTCAGCAAATTCCAGTGCCTTCGCACTTGGCTACCATGCCTCCAATTCATATGACTCAGCCAGGAATACAAACTCAACCTCCGGTAAATGTTACCCAGGAAACAGAGGTACAAAAAGAAGAACCAAAAACCAATTTCATTGAGATTAAGGCTCCAATGGTGGGTACGTTCTACAAGCGACCAGCCCCTGACAAGCCAAATTATGTAAGTGTTGGAGACGAGGTTGAAGCCGGGCAGGTCGTTTGCATAATTGAAGCAATGAAACTATTTAATGAAATAGAATCGGAGGTTAGTGGAAAAATTGTAAAAGTTCTGGTAGATGATTCGAGTCCGGTAGAGTTCGATCAGCCACTCTTCCTGATAGAACCTAAGTAATTAACTATCAATCAATTAATGCTATGAAACAAGCATAATAGAAATAATTATTAACAGACCTGTAATAATTATTTTTATTATGCGGTTCCATCTGGCAATATTAAATTAACTAAAAATTTAACAGATGAAAAAAAATCTAATTCCTCTATTTATTCTGGCAGTGGTCATTTTTGTTACTGCCGGATGTCCTTACGCTTCGAAAGTACCTATTGATAATCCGGGTGCTAAAGTTAATCCTAAACTTATGGGTAAATGGTTAAAAGCTTCAGATAAAGAAAAAGAAAATCCTGAATATTTTGTGATATCTGAAATTGACCCAAACAAGTACAGTATTGTTAAATTTGAATATCAAACTACTGACAGTAGCTACAAGGAGACTAAATATGTTTCACACATTTCTCAAATTGAAGACATCAGCTTCTTAAATATGCAAAAAGATGGTGTTGGGGACTATTATTTGCATAAAATAGCCTTGGGAAATAATGAATTTACTCTTTTTGAAGTGACCGATAACATCGATGAAAAATTTGGTTCATCTGATGAGTTGAAAGCTTTTGTTAAAAAATACATGCGTCTTAGTTTTTTCTATAACAAAGACGAAATTAAATATGTAAAAGCCCTTTAAGGAGGTTGCTTAAGTAATTAACAAAGCATCATTAAACAAAATTGCACTTTTCGCGGTTCTCAGTTTTCATTTGTCGACAAATTTGGCAATATCAAATAATATAAAACTGCCAATTGAGGACTGTGTGCTGAAAACTCAAAAAGAATTTAGTAAGAAAAAAGCAATATTCCAGATTAAAACAAAACTCTGTATATCATCCGGATGATAATTTTGAAATTCTATGTTTAAAAAAATATTAGTTGCCAATAGAGGAGAAATAGCATTACGTATAATTCGTACTTGCAAAGAAATGAATATTCAAACAGTAGCCATCTACTCAACGGCAGATAAAGACAGTTTACACGTTAGATTTGCAGATGAAGCAGTTTGTGTTGGCCCACCTTCAAGCGCAGAATCTTATCTTAATATCCCTGCTATTTTATCAGTTGCTGAATTAACAAACGCTGATGCAATTCATCCCGGCTACGGATTTCTTTCAGAAAATTCAAAATTTGCTAAAATTTGCCAGGAACACAACATTAAATTCATAGGTCCTTCTGCCGAAATGATTGACAGAATGGGTGACAAGTCTAACGCAAAAGCAACAATGAAAGAGGCTGGTGTTCCTACCATTCCCGGTTCTGAAGGATTATTAAGCAGTGTTGAAGAAGGTATAAAATTAGCTGAAAAAATTGGCTATCCTGTAATTATCAAAGCCACTGCTGGTGGAGGTGGAAAAGGGATGAGAATCATCTGGGCCGAAAATGAATTCGAGCGCCAGTGGGATGCGGCAAAACAAGAATCTGGTGCAGCTTTTGGAAATGACGGATTATATCTTGAAAAATTCATTGAAGATCCAAGACATATTGAAATTCAAATAGTTGGAGATCAGGAAGGCAGAGCCTGCCATTTATCTGAAAGAGATTGCTCTATTCAACGACGCCATCAAAAATTGCTTGAAGAAACACCTTCGCCTTTCATGACTGATGAACTTAGAGAAAGAATGGGTGAAGCAGCAGTCAAGGCTGCTAAAGCAATAAACTATGAAGGGGTTGGAACAATTGAGTTTTTAGTAGACAAACATCGCAACTTCTATTTTATGGAAATGAATACCAGAATTCAGGTAGAACATCCAATTACTGAAGAAGTTATTGATTATGACTTGATTAAAGAACAAATTAAAGTGGCGGCAGGAATTCCAATTAGTGGAAAAAATTACTATCCGCAAATGCATGCAATAGAATGTCGTATTAATGCTGAGGATTATAAAAACAATTTCAGGCCCTCACCAGGTAAAATCACCACCTTACATACTCCTGGAGGCCATGGAGTTCGTGTAGACACGCATGTTTATGCAGGATACACAATTCCTCAACATTACGATTCGATGATTGCAAAACTAATTTCTGTGGCAAGAACAAGAGAAGAGGCAATAAGTAAGATGAAACGTGCGTTAGAAGAGTTTGTAGTAGAGGGTATACATACCACTATTCCTTTTCATATTAAATTAATGCAAGACAAAAGATTTATTGAGGGAAATTATACTACGAAATTTATGGAAAATTTTTAGTTTTGCTAATATTTAAAAATAGACATTAGACAATGGCATTAAGTAAGAAAAAAAATTTTGAAACTATGGCTACGTATCAAGAACCCACATCAAACTCAATCAACTCATTTGCAAACGGAACTGAAATCACTGGTGAAATTAAATCGGCAGGCGATGTTCGTATTGATGGCAAATTAAAAGGAAACATCAACATTAAAGGAAAGCTGGTAATTGGAAACACCGGTTTTATTGATGGTGAAGTTGTTTGTGCAAATTGCGATGTATTAGGTAAAATTAATGGTAAAGTAAATGTTAGCGAGCAACTTTCATTAAAGGCTTCTGCAGTTGTTGAAGGTGAAGTATTTGCTAAAAAATTAGCCATTGAGCCAGGCGCAGTATTCAATGTATCATGTAAAATGAATGACCAAAAATCAGGAGGACAAACTTTCCAACAAACAACGGAAAAAGACAAAGACAAAGTCAACATTAAGTAATTACGCAAAATATTCCAGCCTGTCATTTCAAATGATTGCCATTGTTTTGGCAGGCGTTTTTGGCGGAATTAAAATTGATGAATGGCTAGGATGGAAATTCCCGCTTTTTACAATATTGTTATCAATATTGGGAATTTTTGCAGCCATTTATTTTGCTATTAAAGACTTCTTGAAAAAATAAATATTTGGTCATTGGACATTAGTCATATGATATTATGCTAATGACCAGTGACGAGAGACTAATGACTTTACTCCTTCGCATGATTAAGAAATTCATTATCAACACATTAACCTTTTCAATAATTATTGCAATTATATCGGTTGCAATTTTTTATTTTCTAATCCCTCAGTTTTATTTACCTGTTTTCCCTTTTCTAATTGTATTTTTTGTTATTGTAACGATTGGAATACATACAATTTTAACCAAAGCAGGAAAAAAAACAATCAGGCAGTTTTCAACGTTTTATATGGGCTCGGTAACTATAAAACTTTTTATTTACCTGATATTTTTAGTGGCATATGCACTAACACATAAAGAACAAGCAGTTCCGTTTATCCTGACTTTTTTCATACTGTATGTTCTTTTCACTTTTTTTGAGACCTACTCATTACTGAAGAATCTTAATGCAAATACATCTTCCGAAAAAGAAGTGTAATCCTTGAAGATGAAAACTTTTCGTTTATACAATCCTATTGTTGCATTAGTTGCAATTTTATTATGGCAAATTTTATTATACTAAGCCAGTTTGAAATATTGTAAATTGAAATCTCAAAATGGCTTTGTATATATGCTAGGTTTACACGAAAAACAAGTCTGCTTGAATCAACAACAGTAAAAAGAATTACACTTTTCTTCATATTAATTGTCACAAGCATATTAATGATTGTTTTCGGAAAACCATTTTGGAGCAAAGTAAGATACTTATTTATCGGGCTTATGCTTTTTGAAGCAATACTGACTTCATTTGACAAAAAGATTGATGAAAGAAAGCGACTACTTGCTTTTTCAGGTTATTATTGCTGACAGTGACACCACTTGGAACCAACACAGGATTGGAGAAAACTATTTTTGGCATGTGGATATTAGGCCCCATGGTTATTTCAGGTACAGACTTTACCTTTAGAACAAAACAATTTAAACGTTCAATTTCTAAAAACCAGGCTGAATTTATACAGAAATCAATTGCCATATTAATTTTCACAGCCTCTGTTTTCTATGCCTGGCAAAACACCTACTACGATGCTGGCAGTAGGGCAAACAAAGTTTTATCAATTAAGCATCCCAAAATGGCGTGTATTTACACATCAAAAAAAAGAGCGAATGTGGTAAACGAACTAATTTCTAGAGGGTTTGCTGAAATAGTGGACAGAAAATACCTTCTTGCTTTTGCAGATATTCCAATGATCAATTATTTGGCAGAAAAAGAACCTTTTATTTCAACCTCCTGCCCAAAATTGTATTACAGTTCTGAGGTTTTTGAGAAAAAACTTAACGAAGCAATTGAGAAAAGAAAGATTCTGCCAGCAATAACCAAGCAAAAACAAAATACAGGAAATGAGGATTGGCAAAAAAATATAACGAACCACGTTACTTAAAATACCCAGAAAAACTTTCAAAGTATCCTGAACATGGAAAGATATTAAACCAATTCATCCAAAATTACAATTACCAAGTAGTTTGGGAAAATGAAATGTTCCAGGTGTTACTTCAAAGAGGAGTTAATTAGTCAAGCTGCATATAGCTGCCTGACTAATTGAGATTAATTATTGTCCCTGGCCTCCGCCATCATTACCACCACCTTCTTTTAAATCATTGTTTTCAATCGTTCTTCTTGCCCTTTTTACTCCTGATTTCATTTCTCCAAAACGGAAGTTAATCCCTATTCTAAAACTTCTGCCAGGCCTGTAGTAGTTACTTGTCTGATAAAATCTTTCTGGTTCAAAAAGCTCCCTGGTGAAAACGCGTTCCTTTGCAAAGAAGTCCCTGGCAGAAAGAGAAACACTTAACTTCTTTTTAAGAAATTCTTTAGTTAACGACAACCCATAATAGTAAAACGCAGAATTTTTGCTTTGCAACTGTACTCCCTGACTCCAAATTCCACCATAAGAAGACAGCTTATAAGTTTTTGCAAAATTTAACTGGAAACGCCCATAACCACCATGTTTCCATCCGGCGTTTGACAAATTAGCATCATTATTACTTTCTACTTCAATATAGCTACTTGAATAATTTGTACTAATACTTACATTTTTCCCAAGCTGCAAGTTCATATTAACTGAACCTCCATAATTTTTTTGTTTTGCAATGTTACTATAAGTTGTATAAACAATCTCATCTTCATCAATTCGTGAAAAACGATTGATTCCATTATCTGAAAAACTGTAGAATGAACTCAGATTGATATTCCCCATTTTTAAGAAAATATTATAATTCAAATCGAACTGGTGAAAATGTTCAGGATCCAATTCAGGGTTACCAAAACGAACATTTTTAGGATTTGAATCATCAACATAAGGATTTAAATACCAAATACTGGGTCGCTGAATTCTTTTAGCATAAGCAAATTGTAAACTATTCATTTTCCCTAATTGATATGAGAAGCTGAAGGATGGCACATATTCTAAACTTGTATTAGTAAAACCAGAACTATTACCAACATTAAATACTCCTTCGGTTTCAGAGTTTTCTATCCTGATTCCTGCCTTATATCCAAATTTTTTAATTTTCCCGTTAAAAGAAACATATCCTGCAATTATATTCTGAGTATAATCAAAATCGATGTTCTGTTCTACATCATCAACATAGGTATTATTATCAAAATCAAATATTTCACCAATTGTTTCTGAATTATTCAAACGCAGAATATATTTAGTCCCAAACTCAATCTTACCAACTTTGGCTAAAGGTTGCACATAATCAACCTGAAAGGTGTGTTCATTCCCAATTTCAGATTGCTTTATTCTTTCATCCATATTTGGAAAGTTCAATATTGAATCAATTTGTCTGTTATTGTTATTTTCATCAGGGTTTCGGCTTAGTTTATAAGATAGAGTCAAAATTTGCTCTTTATTTTTTTTGAATGTTTTTTGGTAGTCGAGACCTCCTTCCACTTCTCCATATAAAAAATCACCTGTATTTATGGTGTTGTATGACTGGCTCAGGTTATTATTTACATTTCTGAAATTCGTCAGTTCATTTTCAGCATTTTCACCTCTTCCTCCCCAAAAATTTACTGAACCACTAATCAAGTTTAATGTATCAATTTCATAACTAAATGCAATATCTCCCCAATGATGTATTCCCTCATAGGTAGAAGTCCCTTCGCTATTCATATATTTAAGCTCATCACTTTTGTAGTTTTCTTGTTCTGAAGTATTTCTAAAATCCATTCCCTGATTATAGGAGGTTCCTCCATTAACTGAAAACGTAAACTTATCTATAGCCGCAGAGAACTGCCCTCCTCCATATACCCTGCCCAAATCACTGTAACCAACATTGACTGAACCAGAATAACCACTTAATACTTGCTTTGTTGTGACAATGTTAATAATACCTCCTGTACCCTCTGCATCATATTTAGCACCTGGTGAAGTAATTACTTCAATGTTCTTTATTGAACTGGCAGGCAGTGCCCGCAATACTTCTTTAGGATCTTTTGACATTAGAGTAGATGGCTTCCCATTCATATATATTTTAAAGTTACTACTCCCTTTTAATTGAATATTGTCATCTCCATCTACAGTAATTAAAGGTACCCTTCTCATCATGTCAAGAGCTGTTGAAGTTTTTGTATCGGGATCCGCTTCAGTGTTATAAATAATCTTATCCGCCTCAACTTCTACAAGGGGTTTCTGAACAACAACATCAACTGTTCCAAGTTCTGTAGTAGATTCACTTAGAATTATCTTTCCAATATCAATCTTTTTCTCACCATCTTTTACTGTAAGTTTTTCTTCATAATTTTTATACCCCATAGGAGCTATTGCCAAATAGTACTCACCTGGTTCTATTTCAAAGTTAAAACTCCCGTCAGTGCTGGCAGCAAACCTTTTCAATACAACCTTATCAGGAAAACTTAATATTGAAACAGTTGTATAAGGGATTGTTTCCCCACTGGCAGAATCTACAACCGTTCCTTGTATTTTAATCAAATCGGGTGTTTTTTGGGAAAAAGTGGTTTGCATTATTGCAAGAAATGTCAGTACCAGAATAGTATTTCTCATTGTTTAGTGTTTTGGTGATTAAATAAATTTTTACGTGGTAAATATAGGAATTCTAACGTATTTAATGAATATGTTTCAATAAAATTCGGTTAATTAATGTCAACAGAATCTTCTTACTGAAAACTAATACCGAAAGAAACATAAAAAATCATATGCTTTTGGCTTGCAGTAACTACTCGGGTTTTGATTGAGCTATAAGTTTCAGGGTATTCAATATGTTTTGGTTATTCTTTAGGCAAGTGCCTGGTATTGATCTGATCATTGCGAAACAATAGTTGCCTATTTAAATTGGGAGTGTTGTAACAAAGCTTTTTGTAATATTTTGATATGTTAGAAAAGGAACCTGAGTAGTTACATTCTATTTAGAATCAATACAAATAACGCCTTGCATATATTTTTTTCAGCCTGACAACCAAAAACTTACCTGTCTGCATGTAAAAACATAAAAAAAATCATGCTTTTAATAAAATAAAAAATCACTATGTTTGAAACCATAATCAATCAAAAAAAAACGATTACAATGAAAATACTAAAAACCATTTACTGTATAACCAATAGCCCACAGCAAAAAACCGACAGCCCCAATACCCTCAATTAAAACAGCTTTAACAGTGCTCCATCAATTGATTGAGCTGAGCGGTAAAAACGAATAAGCAAATAAATCTATGATAAAAGTACTTTGTTGCTATTAGGTAGTATTTGCAGTTTTCAAGCGAAATAATGAAGATATTAAAAAAACAAGATTAATAAAATAATAGAAGGAATGAAAATGATAATTGGCAGTCAAAAGTTATTAAAACAAAAGGCTAAAACCAGTTAACTAATGACTAAAGATGGGAAAAGGGCAGCCCACATTACCCGCTAAAGTAGTTAAAGCTGCCCCGGCCCCCTCAAAAAAAAGAAAGGAGGTGAATTGGCAAAGATAAGGAAATAATTAATTAAGGACTTCGGGTTCTTTCCTGTGAAAGGATATACCAGGAAAAAATAAGACTTTTATAAAACATAAACAAGAAAGACAATGAAAAAATCAAAAATTATTATTTTCTCAACTGCATTAGTATTGCTGTTGTTTGCTAATATTTCAGTTACCTTATTTGATGGTACTGAAAACGAAATTAACATTAACCTGAACAAGACTGAAGTTTTTGCTCATGGTGGTAATGGTGAGGGAAGTGCCGGAGGTGATGGTAGTGCATGGCAAAGAAGATACAATGGGGTTTTAAAAAATTGTTTTTTGGGGAGACAATCAGTATGCTCTGGTGATATAATTGTAGTACCACAATAATTACATTTAAAGAACAGGAAGATTTTGTGTAACTTTTAATACTCAAAATCTTCCTAGTCAAAACCAAACAAAATAATTTAGGTCTTTTTTTTCCAAACTAGAATTAGACTTGTCTCTTTATTCAAAATAACTTTTATGAAATCATTAATAAAAAGTGCAGTTTTTCTTATCCTGATTATTACAAGCACATTTAATTGCAGTGAAGATATACCTGAGGAAACATATACTTTAGAACGAACTAACGACAGTATCTACATACAACTTAGCAACAATGAGCTCAACTACACCCTTTTGAACCAATATTTTACAGCTAATGACACCGACTATATTGCCATATTAAATTACAAGCTACATGCAATTTATATTTATAACTTAGAAAAGCAGCTGCTATCAAAAAAAATAAAAGTTGAAAGAGATGGACCAAATGGATTTGGTGAAATTTTCGGTTTTAAATTTATAAATAAAGACAGCTTTGTATTAGCCGGCCCTGCAACTTCACTTGTAGGCATTTATGGTAAAGATGATGAAATCAAAAAGAAAATATCTATAGCAAAAGATCTAAATGGGAATAATATTTTCCCATACCTCCTTTCATTTACTTCCGTTGGGAAATTAGATGGCCATCAATTATACATGTTGCAAATGCTGGCAGCTAATCCTGAGATCAAACTGTCTGCTGATGAGGTAAAAAAGAATAGTGTTATGTTATCTGTGGATCTAATAAGTGGCGAGGTAAATAAAATCCCCTTAAGCTATCCGGTAGAATTAGCAGGCAAAGATCTTTATGGATGTCAATTTGGCCTTGCTCATGGCCACCATAATTGCTCAATACTATTTGGAACCAACTTCAGTGATATATTTGTTTCGGAAAATTTTGAGAGTTTTAAAAAAATACCAATAGAAACCAAGTATCAGTTAAAAATGCCAGAGCACCCATCTAAATACATCGGTGATTTTGAGGCAAACCTGACATATACTGAAAAACATGATATGTTTCTCAACTTACTTTATGATAAATACAGAGAACTTTATTACATAGTGATTCGTAAAAGACAAACTGAATTATCTAAAGATCCATTGGCAAGAGATTGGGCAGACTGCTATATTGTAATCCTTGATAAAAACTTCAAACATCTCGGAGACGTATATTTTCCAGACAATACATATTCCTTTGAAAATATTTTCATCACAAAGGATGGAGTTTATATTTCAGAAGATGCTGTAGAAAATCCGTCTTACGATGTTAATGCTATGAGATACAGGCTTTTTAAATTAAGAAAGCAGCCAGCAATAAAGCAGTAATCACAACTCAACATTTTAATAGTTTGACTAAAGAAACTTGCAATCAGAATAAAGGGGTTTAAAATATTAAATACTAATTACCTTGTCAGATTAAAAAGAAAATGAAACATGATTAATTTTAATCACACACGAGCATGATTATTAGTAGAAACTGTCTGATAGCATGTGAGTTGAGTTTAGTGAATGTTCCATATGACCATATAAAATAATTAAAAAATAAACAGATGAAACCCTCATCCTTAAGATAGTTTAGATAATATTGTACAAAAACAAAAGTGCATGAATAAAACACAGCGACCATTTAACTTTGTAGTTGCAACTAATCAAAAGTTAAATGGTCATGAAAAAAAATTATATTGAGTTCGAACAAGTTATTGAACGTGGTTATGGATGGATACCCATAAAGAAATTATAGAAGTGACCATCCAAAGCAAAGGTATTAAAACAATGACAAAAAGCTTTCATGCTTTTACAAGTTCTTTGATAAAACTGAAAAAGTGGTTAAAAAAACATGGGATTACCCATATTGCTATGGAAAGTACCGGAGTCTATTGGAAACCTGTTTTTAATGTTCTTGGCGATGATTTCCAGGTTTTATTAGTCAATGCCCGACATATAAAAAATGTACCTGGTCACAAAACGGATAAAAAGGACAGTAGGTGGTTAGCAAAGTTACTATTGAGCGGATTATTAAAAGGAAGTTTTATTCCTAACCGGGCCATAAGAGAATTGCGAGATTTAACCCGTTACAAAACAAAACTGACCAATCAAATCTCCGCAGAAAAGAACCGGTTCCAAAAAATACTTGAAGATTCAAATATTAAGCTTTCAGTAGTACTTAGCAACGTTTTTGGTTCAACAGGAAAGAAAATAATAGCAGAAATTCTAAAAGGCGATTATAGGCCAGAACAATTACTGCACTTAGTTCACGGTAGGGTAAAAGCAAGCAGGGAAGATATAAAAGAAGCATTAACCGGGTATGTGACAGATCATCACCGATTTATGCTTCAAACCATACAGAACAATATCGCAAGAATTGAGCAAACCATTGCAGAAATTGACAGTCAAATAGCAATAATGACGCAAGAGTATCAAGATATAATTGAACTTTTAAAAACAATCCCAGGTGTAGGGCATGACGGTGCAATTGGTATTATTGCTGAAATCAGCCTGGATATGGACAAATTCCCAAGCCATAAACACATTGCCTCCTGGGCTGGAATGTGCCTGGGAAGTAATGAAAGTGCCGGGAAAAATAAAAGTGGTCGCATAACCTATGGCAATAAATACCTAAGGGCATTTTTGGTGGAACAGGCATGGGCCGCATCACGCACTAAAAACACCTATCTAAGCTCAAAATATAAGAGCCTTGCAGGAAGAAGGGGCAAGAAACGGGCAGTAATAGCAGTAGGACACAAGATCCTGATAGCCGCTTATTTCATCATTAAGAACAAGGTTGCTTTTAACGAACTTGATGAAGATTATTTAAACAATTTTAGAAAAGACAAATTAGTTGAATACTATAAAAAGCAACTAGAAAAACTAGTGCCGAATATCAATTTCGATAAAGAGGCTGCTTAAGAAAAATTATAAAGGTCGATTTTTACTGTAAGCACTTTAGGTGACTACGAGGATGAAACTGGCCTTCTCAGTTAAGGACAAAAGGATATTGCCTTGAGCATGAAAGTGAAAATTTCAAAACCCTAACTGGTAAATTTAAAATATTGATTATTAACGTTTAACTAAAAATATATTCAAGTGAAAAAAGGGAATTTTAGTTATTTTCCAATCCTGCTCATAGTTTTGTTAATAGCTAGCAATTTATTGCTCTTATACAAACATTGGCAACAAGATGAAAAAACTAAGCAACTGATAGCTATTAACGAGAGCAACAATATTCTGAATGAATCAACCACCGAAGCACTGAGCGACTATATTCGCTTAATTTCAGCGAATTCGGGTTTTAAAATACCAGTTGGGATAAATTTAGAGACAGAGTCCGGAGAACAAATACGGTTATCGAAAATAAAAATCAACAAACACAAACTGGTTTTTCGTTTCACTAAATTAAGCTGTATGGATTGTGTTTATATGGTAATGGGAGAAATTGATTCTTTGGTAAGAGCAATAGGTTATGAAAATGTATTGGTTTTAACATCTTATAAAGACAAAAGGAATTTGTCTCTAAATAAACATGTTAGAGATGAAAAACTCCCCGTTTATTATGTTCCACATAAGACCTTAAATACTTCATTGGAGGATCACAATTTACCATATTTATTCATCATGGATAAAAATGGCAACACTAGTAACTTATTTATCCCCAATAAAGAAATTCCTGAATTGTCAAAGAAATACTTTGAAGACATAATGAAATATTTTTGATTGAAACATTTTGAACAGATGGTTTACCCCTGGACAAAAGAGCTAAAATGGAGTAAGGATAATTATGACCCGGTTTGGGTGCCAAAAAAGGGAGCTGAAATAAAACTTAACCATTATAATTATCTGCTGTACAAAGATATTATCGTAAAATTTGAAAAAACCAAAATCGAGGAAAAGGATAATACTTATTATTCTGAAGGAAAAGAAATAAAAAAATACAAGTTTTCAAATAACTATTACTTTATGATGGGCGATAACCGATATGCTTCGGAAGATTCACGCCGATGGGGCTTTGTACCAAAGTGCAATATAATAGGAAAAGCAAGTATGGTTTTATGGTCATATGACATAAAAGGATTTAAATGGAACAGTTTTTTTTAAACGAATTGAATGAAGAAAGTTGGCAGTCAGTAGGCGAACTGTGGACTGAGAACTGAAGATAGATAATGAGAACTTAAAAAAGATGAAACAAATTATTCCAATAGTACTAATAGCATTAGTTGCCCTGGCGACTCACTCCTGTTCTACCTCATCAGCCAAAGAAAACGAAGACTTGGAAAAACAACAACATACAACTGAAAGCAACCCCGTTGAAATAATTGTTCTTCAAAAAGCATCTTTCAACAAAGAACTAATCAGCAACGGCAAACTAAAAGCACACAAAAAATGTGATCTTCAGTTTGAGCTTTCGGGCCAGTTAGTTGGTGTTTTTGCTAAAAATGGGCAGAAAATAAATGCAAACTCAACAATAGCAACACTTAACCAACAGGAAGCAAAGCAAAAACTGAAACAAGCAGAAATTCAATTTAAAAAAGCAGAGCTGGATAGAACGGAATTGCTCATAAGCCAGGGTTATGAAACTGAGCAAATTGATAGCATTCCCAAAAAAATACTGGAAACCGCAAATATTCGTTCGGGATACAGCAGTGCAAAAAACAGCCTTGAAGAGGCAAAAATAAATTTTAGCAAGCATAGCCTTGCAGCCCCTTTTTCAGGAATTGTTGCCAATTTAAACTCCAAGGTTTATGAATACCCTAAATCAGGTGAGCCTTTCTGTACCATTATTGACGATTCAAAGTTTGAAGTAGAATTTAATGTATTGGAAAACGAACTAAAAGAAATCAAACCAGGCTCTAATGTAACTGTTCTGCCGTTTTCATTAGAAAAAAGTTTTGCAGGTCATATTAGTGAAATTAATCCTTTTATTGATGAAAACGGAATGGTAAAAATAAAGGCGCTGATTACGAATACTGGTGGATTAATTGAAGGCATGAATGTAAAAATAATGATTCAAAAAACAATCATAGATCAATTAGTTGTCCCAAAATCAGCCGTATTATTAAGGCAAAATAAGGAAGTACTGTTCACAATAAAATCAGGCAAAGCCTATTGGACTTATGTACATACCACCAACGAAAACAGCACCCATTATACCGTAGTAGCAAATACTGACCGGGGAGCAGAACTTAATGCCGGGGACACAGTGATTATTTCGGGGAACCTTAATTTAGCGCATGAATCGAATGTTGAGGTACTCAGTTCACAGTCGGCAGTAGGCAGTCAATAGTAGGCAGTCCACAGTCCATGGTTAGCAAATTGAGAACTAAGAACTGCCGACTAAAGACTGCTAACTGCCATCTGAGCACTAATAATAAACAAAGAAGTCAAAAAACACAACCAAATAGCTAAACCAATGTCAACTTTCCGGGAACTCAAAGTATACCAAATAGCCTTTAAATTAGCCTTGGAGATATATGAAATGACAAAAACATTCCCTGCAGAAGAGAAATACTCATTAACAGATCAAATAAGAAGATCTTCACGTTCGGTTTGTGCAAATATTGGAGAGGCCTATCGTAAAAGAAGATACCCAAAACATTTCATTAGCAAATTGAGCGACTCCGATGCTGAAAATACAGAAACGCAAGTTTGGCTAGACTTTTCACTGTCATTTAATTACATTATTAGAGAAGAATATGAAAAGCTCATCCAAAAATCAGAAGAAATCGGAAAATTATTAAATTATATGATGAATAACCCGGAAAAATTTCAGTAGGAAATCTTCAGTCCGAAGTTCGCAGTTCACAATTTATAGACTGAAGACTGAGAACTGAAGACTGTAGACTGCCGACTGTAGACTGTAGACTGAGAACTGAAAACTGTAGACTGCCGACTGAGAACTAAAAACTGAGAACTAAAAAATGGTAAAATTCCTCCTCCACCGCCCCATTGCTGTAAGCATGTCCTTCTTTGCACTCATCCTGCTTGGTATTATTACAGCTTTCAAGCTACCTGTATCCCTGCTTCCTGCATTGGACATTCCTAAAATAACAATTCAGCTTAGCCGCGAAAATGCTTCTGCCCGCGAAATTGAAAATGCCCTGGTACTGCCACTACGCAGACAGCTAATGCAAATCTCGCACCTCGAAGATATTAAAAGCGAAGTAAGGGATGGTTCCGGCATAATTCATTTAGATTTTGAACATGGAACGAATATCGATTATGCATTTATTGAAACCAACGAGAAAATAGATCGTATCCTGGGGCAGCTACCAGCTGATTTTAAGCGACCAAAGGTAATAAAAGCCAGTGCCAGTGATATTCCGGTTTTTTATCTAAATCTAAGTTTAAAAACAGAAAACGATTCCATGGTAAAAGACAAGGAGCTATTCCCCGTCTCTCAAGCAATGCTTGACTTGAGCAACTTCTCAGAACAAGTAATAAAAAAAAGGCTGGAGCAGCTACCTGAAGTGGCCATGATTGACATTAGTGGTTTGTCTCATTCAGAAATATTGATACTACCCGATTTAGAAAAGCTTAAAAGCCTAAACCTTAGCTTGTCAAAGTTCGAAACTCATGTAAAAAATCAAAACATTGATTTAGGCAACCTAATCATCCGCGATGGTCAGTACCAGTTTAACATTAGGTTTTCGAATACCCTTAGGAACATTGATGATATTAAAAGCATCTATTTTAAAATTAATGACAAGATTATTCAATTGAAAGATATTGCCAGTGTAATTGAACACCCACAGAAACTAACAGGAAAAGTTACGACCAATGGTAAAAATGCCATTTCAATGGCTGTTATTAAACAATCTTCGGCTCAGTTAGAAGATGTAAAAGAAAAGCTGGATGAATTAATTAATGAATTTCAGAAAGATTATCCGCATATTGATTTTTCCGTTAACAGGGATCAATCGCAATTGTTAACCTATTCTATTAACAACCTCAAACAAAGCCTGTTATTAGGGACCGTTCTTGCTTTGTTGGTTATGTTTTTCTTTTTGAAAGATTTTAAATCCCCACTTTTAATTTCAATAAGCGTTCCGGCTTCACTGCTTTTAACCTTTTTGTTTTTTTATTTGTCGGGTGTTTCAATTAATGTTATTTCACTCTCAGGTTTAATACTTGGAGTAGGAATGATGATTGACAACTCAATTATTGTTATTGACAATATTTCTCAATACATTGAAAGAGGTGAAAACCTTAGAACCGCATGTATACAAGGCACTAACGAAGTAATACGGCCATTATTAAGTTCAATATTGACCACTTGCGCAGTTTTTATTCCCCTGATTTTTGTAGGGGGAATTGCATCATCGTTGTTTTATGAACAAGCCATCTCCATAACAATTGGCCTTTTTGTATCCTTTTTTGTTTCAATCAGTTTACTACCTGTATATTTTAAAATCTTTCACTCAAAAAGAAAAAAAACAGCTCCCGGGTTTCTGGAAAGAATCAACAAAATCAATTACAATAAGCTATATGAAAGAGGTTTCAGGTTGGTAATGAAAAACCAGTTTGTTTCATTGTTTCTTTTTGTACTTATGTTATTACTGACCATCCTTTTATACTACGGATTAAATATTGAACGCCTTCCAGAGCTTGAAAAAAATGAAACTTTGGTAAATATTGACTGGAATCAAAGAATAACAATTGATGAAAATCAAAAGCGAACAAAAAATATTATCGAATATTCCAGACATAATATAGAATACCACTCATCATTAATTGGTGAACAGCAGTTTTTATTAAACCTCAAAAGTACTTCAACCTCTTCCGAGTCTGTTGTCTATATTAAATCAAAATCACCCAAAGCATTACTTGAACTTAAAAAAGATCTCCAAGCAATATTATCTGAGGATTTTCCAGATGCTTCAGTAAGATTTGAGGACGCTGATAATATTTTTAATATTATTTTTTCTGATAATGAAGCAAATTTGATTGCTAAACTTAAGACATCAACTGACTTAGGCGAAAGCTACAGCCAAAAGCTTAAAGAAACCATTGAGTTACTTGCCCGATCACTTACTGATTTTCAGATCCAAGAACCATCCTTTAAAGAGGTTTTGATATTAATTTCTGACCCTGTTCAATTATCTTTATATGATGTTAGTTTTCAGGAATTATATAGCAAGCTACAAACCGCTTTAAGCGACAGACAGGTATATTTCATAACATCAGGCAATCAATTTCTCCCGGTAATTATTGGCGAAAAGCCAAATACTGTAAATGAGATTATTGCAAATACAATGGTATTAAACAAAAATGGAGAACAAATTCCAATACGAAATTTTCTAAAAGAAAAAAAAGATGCGGATTTAAAAACCATTATTGCAGGCAAAGAAGGAGAATATTATCCTCTCGATTTTAATGTTGATGAAAACAAAATAGAAGAATTGCAATTAAAGATTAATCAAACACTTAGAAAAAAAGGTGAATTTGAGGCCGATTTCGGTGGCAGCTATTTTTCTAACAGAGAGCTATTAAAAAGCCTGGCAATTATTTTATTAATCTCTGTTTCACTGTTGTATTTCATTCTGGCATCGCAATTTGAGTCATTAACTCTTCCACTTATAGTATTGCTTGAAATACCAATTGATATTTTCGGGGCCTTTTTGATGTTAAAAATTTTTGGGGCAAGTATCAACCTAATGTCAATGATTGGGATTATTGTTATGAGTGGGATTATTATTAACGATTCCATACTTAAAATTGACACTATTAACAAATTAAGGCAGGATGGTTACCATCTAATGCATGCACTGGTTGAAGCAGGGCACAGACGGCTTAAACCTATTTTAATGACCAGCCTAACAACTATACTGGCTCTTTTCCCCTTTTTATTTACAAGCGGAATGGGAGCTGATTTGCAAAAACCATTGGCTTTAGCAATTATTGGAGGAATGACTATAGGCACAATTGTCAGTTTGTATTTTATCCCTTTATTTTATTACTATTTAAATAAAGCCAGTCGGCGGCAGTCCACAATCAGTAGTCCACTAACGGAGACAGGAAACTAAAGATGAATAATTGTAGACTGAGAACTTAGTTATAAAAAAAGCAAAATGAAAAAAGCAAAGATACTAATAGTAACAACCCTAATGTTAAAAACAGTCATTGCCTCATCCCAGGATACAACATATTTAACACTCGATCAGGTAATTGAAACTGCAAACAAAAACTCTTTGGATGCTTTTCGTGCAAAAAACATGTATCTGGCCAGTTACTGGGAATATAAATCATTTAGGGCAAAACAATTACCCTCATTAGCACTGAACCTCACCCCACTTGATTTTCGCAGGACGATGACAAAACGATACGATTATGAACAAGATATAGATGTCTACAGGGAGCAAAAAACAATGGATAACTATGCCCGATTATCCTTATCGCAAAATTTACCGGTATTAGGCGGTGAGGTATATATTGACACCGATTTATCACGACTGGTTAACTACGGAGATGAAAACCTTACAACATTTAGTGCAACCTGGTTAAGAATAGGGATAAGCCAACCACTATTTGGATTTAATGAGTTAAAATGGGAAAAACGCATTTCACCCTTAAAATTTGAAATGGCAAAAAAAGAATACCTGCAAACACAACAAGAAACAAAAATAAAAGCTGTTGAACTTTATTTCAACCTGTTGATGGCATCAGTAAAAAAAGAAATTGCCATTAACAATTACGCCACTTCTGACACTTTATATCAACTAGGCACAAAGAAAAAAGAAATTTTGGCAATTAGCCGGGAAGAATTACTAAATCTTGAGCTTAATAAATTTAATGCTGAAATTGAAATAGTTAAGGCCCGACAGGAAGAGGAAAAAGCATTGTTTAACCTCAATTCATTTTTAGGGTTTGAAAATAATAAAACAGTGGTGACAAACATTCCATCTATATCAAATGAGATAACTGTCAACCCTGATAATGCTATTGAAATTGCAAAAATGAACAACCCGTCTATTTTAGAAATTGAACAAAAAAAACTCGAAGCAGATAAAACAATGGATAAGGCGATAAAAGAAAGCCGCTTTAGTGCTAGCCTTGTTGCCAGTTATGGATTAAACCAATACGCTGAGAAGCTACCAGGTGCCTATAAAAACCCTCTTGATCAGCAGATAATTGTAATTGGCCTGCAAATTCCCATTTTGGACTGGGGCGAAAGCCGGGGTAAACGGCAAATGGCTCAGAAAAACCAGGAAGTAACTTATATTGAGGCAGAACAACTTTTAAGCAACTTTGAACAGCAAGTGGTTTTAAAAACTCTCGATTTTAACTTACAACCAAAATTAGTACAGAGTGCAAAAAAAGCAGATGAGATAGCGAAGCTTTCTTTTGAGTTGACCAAAAAGAAATTTATGCTTGGCAAAGCCGATGTATTAAGGATGAACGATGCAATGAAAGCCTGGCAAAATGCACATGAAAGTTATTTAAACAGCATTTCTACTTATTGGAAATATTATTATGAGTTGCAAAAGTTAACACTCTATGATTTAAAAAATAAAACAAACCTTGATGAAGATTTTGAAAAAATGATAGAAACTAACTAGTGTCGTGTCAAGGCTGATTTGTCAGGTGACAACACCTGACAAGTGCACCAGACAGGTATTGTTACCTGTCTAATCACCAGAAATATTATACTTGACTTGACACTAGTAGAATGCTTGTTGAAAACAGCCTACTAAAGACTGCGAACTAAAATGAAAAAGTGAATAAATTTCAACAACTTAACTTAAATTTAAACAAGTGAAAAACACCTTCTCCATAATAATCACATTTGTTTTGCTTTCCGTTATTGGAGGAGCTTTCATCCCCTTATTAAACATACAGTTAAAGCCTTCCCGCTCACTTCCAACATTAAATGTTTCCTATTCCTGGTACAATGCATCAGCCAGGCTGGTAGAACAAAAAGTGACAAGTAAACTCGAAGGACTTTTTAGTGCAATGAATGGAATTAAGAATATTAATTCAACCTCTTCGCAAGGGTATGGCAACATAGAATTGGAGTTCAAGAAAGAGGTAAATATGGATGCCGCCCGTTTTGAACTGGCTACATTAATAAGGCTTGCATATCCAGAGTTTCCTGAAGAGGTCACCTACCCTCTTATTTCCTACACAAGTAACGAAGACCAAGTCCCTCCAATACTTTCGTACAGGTTAAATGCAGCAGCCAACCCAAATTACATTCAAAAAACCGCCAATAACCTCCTGGCTTCTAAACTATCACAACTTAAAGGAATAAAAAATATAGTTGTTTACGGAGCTATGCCAAACGAATGGGTAATTACCTATGATAACAAAATATGTGAAACACATGATATTAATGCGTTCGAAATAGCAGAAGCCATAAGAAACTACCTGGATACAAAATCATTGGGTATAGGAAAACTAAATATAGGACAAAAAACATCCTACATTCAAATAAAATTAAAAAACAGATTTGCACAAGAAATTACCTGGGACAAAATACCAGTAAAAAAAGTTAATAACCGTATTATTTACTTGGGAGAATTGGCAACAGCCAGGTATAAAGAAAAATCGCCACAATCGTATTTTAGGGTAAATGGGCTAAATACCATTAATATGGTCATTTATCCGGAGAAGAATATAAATACAATTCGTCTGTCTAAAGCCATTAAAAAAGAAGTAAAACACCTTCAAAAAAAACTCCCAAGGGGTTTTTCTGTATTGCTGGCATACGATGCATCAGAAGATTTAAATAAGGAACTGGAGAAACTGAGCCTACGGGCTATATTTTCCCTGGTTGTACTTTTATTGTTTGTGCTTTTTATGAGCCGACAAATAAAATACCTTTTTTTGATATTAATCAGTTTAATATCTAATCTTTTAATCGCCTGTATTTTTTATACAGTCCTGGATATTGAAATCCAGTTGTATTCCCTGGCCGGTATTACCATCTCTTTTGGTATCATTATCGATAACAGTATCATCATGATTCATCATATCCTGGGCAAAGAAAACAGGAAGGTTTTTCTTTCAATACTAGCTGCGTCATTAACTACAATTGGTTCACTGGTAATTATTTTTTTCTTGTCGGAAAGCCAAAAAATAAACCTGATTGATTTTGCCTGGGTAATCATCATAAACCTCAGTGTATCACTATTCATTGCCCTTTTCTTCATCCCGGCTTTATTACATAAAATCCCACTGAGAAAAAAGAAAATTAAAGAAAAAGGCTGGAGGAACAAAGTAGAGAATAAACTGATTACAGTTTATGGAAAGATCATTTCATTCAATAAGCGAATAAAATGGATTTATTTTGTTCTTATTCTGTTAATTTTTGGTATTCCGTTTCATTTATTACCTGAAAAAATTGAGAAGAAAGGTTTTTGGCCGGAATTATACAATACAACATTTGGAGGAGACTGGTACCAGCAAGATGCCAAACAATTTGTAGAAAAATGGATGGGGGGTACTTTCAGGCTCTTTTCAGAATATGTTTACGAACAGTCATTTTACGCAGATCCTCAAAGAACCACTTTATATGTCAGGGGAGCAATGCCCGAAGGGTGCACCATACATCAATTAAATGATGTAATGTCGAAAATGGAAAATTACCTCAGTCAGTTTACTGAAATAGAAATGTATCAAACATCCATAAGAAGTCATAAAGACGGCCAGATTAGCATTTTCTTCAAGGATGAATTTGAGAATGGTTCATTCCCATATTATTTAAAAGGGTTATTAACATCTAAAGCAATTAGTTTAGGAGGCCTGGATTGGACGGTATATGGTGTTGGCAAAGGGTTTAATAACGCCATTCACACAGGCCAAAAAAGCAGTCACATCTTTATCAAAGGGTATAATTATGATGAGTTATATCAATATGCAGAAACTCTTAGCAAAAAACTAAAAGAAAATCCCCGGGTGGATAACATTGATATTGAAAGCCAGATTACATGGTTTTCGGAAGCTGTTCATGAATACAACCTAAGTTTTAAATTTGAAAACTTAGCCCTTTATGGTCAGGAGCTTATTGATTTTAACAACTACCTGACCAACACGCTATTCCAAAATAAAGTTGCAAATGTTTACACTAACACCGAGTTGGCCGATGTTGTTCTAAAATCGAATCAGGCAAACAAGTTTGATTTATGGAGTTTAAAAAACACTCCCTTTCAATCAGCAAACAGTTCTCTTAAAGTGCCACTTCTTGCCAATCTATCTAAAGAAAAAAGTGGGAACTCAATAATAAAAGTAAACCAACAATATCAACTGGTAGTAGCTTATGATTTTATTGGGCCACAGCTATTGTCTGAAAAAGTAATGAAAAGACATATTGAAGAAATGAATCAAATCCTCCCCCTTGGATACAAATGCAGTGAACCCAGTTGGGGTTGGTGGGACAAAAAAGAAAAAACACAATACTACCTACTTTTTATCATTATCCTTATCATTTATTTTATTTGTAGCATCTTGCTTGAATCATTAACCCAGCCACTGGTTATAATTGCAATGATTCCAATATCATTTATTGGAATTTTTCTTACTTTCTATTTGTTCGATTTTAACTTTGATCAAGGAGGGTTTGCTTCATTTGTACTGTTATCAGGCATAACTGTAAATGCAGGCATCTATCTAATCAATGAATACAACCAACTAAAACAAATACAAGATAGCAGTACAAATTTTGAACTTTATCTTTCAGCTTTTAAGAATAAAATAACACCTATATTTTTAACAATTATTTCCACAATTCTCGGATTAGTACCTTTTATCTATGCCGGTCAAAACGAAGTTTTCTGGTTTGCATTTGCAGTGGGCTCTATTGGGGGCCTTGTTTTTTCGTTTGCAGCAATTATTATTTACCTCCCAATTATGATAAAATTCAGTCCTGTAATGATATCCAAATAGATAAGGCATAGTAACCTGAATTCAACATAAATTTTACAGCTCAGAATAGCTACGCTGAGCTCGTCCTTTGTCCTCGGTTGAAATAAAGGGCTGATTTACATGGCATATTTTTGAATATTATCGGGATAAATTAAAAAATATAACACCATATGGGACATTTGCAACTTGTGCCCCCGCTCGGCATAGCGTCCCGCTATGTCGTTCTTAACCAAGGCATCTTGCCTGCATAAACAAAAATGAATACCCAAAAACCATGAAAACCCACCCCCCCGTTGCCGCGCGAATCCCTTCGCGTGGCATTAAATACCATATTCACAAAAATTAAACCCCAAAACAATGAAAACACAAAAACCAAACATTAACCCAAATAAATTTTTCAGTTATCTGAAAACAACTAACTTTGCCACATTAGCAAGCAAACAAAACTTATGGCATAATACATTAGAAAAACATATAAAATATAAGCATTTTGTTCATTTCTTGTTCGTGAAATCTGGAAAATTTCGAGTATACACAAGAAATAAGAAAAGTGCCTACGCTACGGCGTGGGCTGTTCTTATTTGTGTATACGGGTTTTCCAGAACCTCACGGACAGGTAAGTGACAGTTCCACGCTCTTTTATTTTAAGACGGGAACCAAATCATTTGTAAGGACAAACCACAATAGCATACTCTTACTATTAAATAAAACCAATAAATAATAAACTATGAAAAAAAACTACTTCATACTATTTACCATACTGGCAATAGTACTTTTCCAAACCTGTAAACCCAAACAAAACCTTACAGGGAAAAACGAAAAACAAACAAATAGCAAGCTGTTGGTAAGTAATGACACAATACCTGCCAACTATGTTAAAAATGAGAATAATCAGGATACCATAAAACAAGAAATTACACAGCGGAAAAGTATAAAAGACACAGCTATTCTAGAGAGCATCCCGGGCATCCCGGTTATGAACCCTAAAATACACCCTATAACTATCCTAGATACAAATGAAGAACCAGATCAAGTATATGATAAGCTCAAAACAAAACCCGAATTAACAACGATAGAACTTTCGGATTTTAACCCCTTTCTGGAAAAAATGTACCCGGGCACAAAATGGCGTCAAGAACAACATGAGAGTCATGAATTATATATAAATCGCTACATAGCTGTTTATAAAGGGGCAGAATTTGTGTGTACATACCTAAACAGCTTTGTTTATTATTTCTATGATATTGGTGAGATATCACATGATAACTTGATAAAAACGGCTATTTATTGGTGCTTGCAACCAGAATATCCTAATATTATTATTAACGAAATTAAACTATATGAACAAAGAGACGAAGATCAATTCAATCACTTTGATTACTATCATATTTTGGGGCACGTTGGTAATGACAAATTGGAAGTTTATATAATTATTAGAAATCATCAAATTGCAACTTTTAAAGCATACAAAAATAAATCCTTAATTAAGTTACTTGGATCTTTTATATAATACTAAATGAAAAAACTTAACTTTTTAACAATTATTATTGTTGTAAGTGTAAAACTTTCAGCCATAAATATTCAAATCAACAGTCCAAACGTAGGATCATATAATGGTTGGAATAATGAGAACTACAATAAATATATTTATCAATTTGTTATTCCTATTTCACAAGATGGAATAAATCTAAACCCAATTATTGAATTTACAGTTACAGATGTTAATAGTAGTATTGGATTAAAAATAAGAAACGATGCTACTCAGGAAATCGTTAATACCTATACATTTACAGGAACTAGTGGAACTTTTCAATTTAATACGTCAAACACTGTATCTGGACTGTACGTTTTTGAATTTTATTATATCGCTTCAGGTAATATAATTGATATAGTCAAACCAAATCCTATTAATGCACAAGATTTACGACCTGTAAAGTACTATTTCGTAACCGAACGTCAAAAAACCGGCATCTTTAACAACTCAAACAACTTTAATTACAAAGTAAGTTGGGTAGACTCATGGCTGGGGGTATTGGATACTATCCAGGGGCATGTAAGCGCCAATAACTTTTTAGCCATAACAGAGGATGCCCCCCGCTCGGCATAGCGTCCCGCTATGTCGCTCTTAACCAAGGCATCTTGCCTGCATAAACAAAAATTAAACCCCAAAACAATGAAAACACAAAAACCAAACATTAACCCAAATAAATTTTTCAGTTATCTGAAAACAACTAACTCTGCCACTTTAGCAACCAAACAAAACTTATGGCATAATACACTAGATAAACATATAAAATATAAGCGTTTAGCTTATTCTCTTGCTTTCGGAATCTGGAAAATTTTGACTGACACAAGAAATAGGATAAATGCCTGCGCTATGGCGTGGGCTGTTCTTATTTGTGCCAGCGGGCTTTGGTAGAGCCTCTATTTCAGGCAAGTAACAGGTCCACGCTCTTTTATTTTATAAACCGGAACTTTGTGTGGAGGTATATTTAAAAGAATCAAAAAGCTTGTAAGGGTTATCAACGAAATTATTCTCTATAGTTAAAACAATAAATTAAAAACAATGAAAAAAATTAATTACCTGTTACTATTTGCCTTTTTAGCAATAATAGCCTTTCAAGCATGTAAAACTAAACAAAAAGTATCAAATAAAGATATCAGCAAAAATGAAATACCCAATGATACGATTGTAAAAAAAGAATACTCTGATACAATCTGTTATGTTTTTTCAGCAGAAGATATATCTAAAATTCATTCGCAATTATCATCACAAGTATATTTGATGCCAGATAAAGTTTATAGTGAAGCCGAATTGTATTACTTAACACAACCTTTTAATGGAGAAAGTGCTGCCAATGAATTAATATCAGTAGCAAGTAACCATGGAAAAAAAAC
>JBNKRJ010000018.1:0-25611 GCA_050296515.1 Bacteroidales bacterium
CAATCGCAAATTAATTTTCTTCATTTACCCCAGCCCTAAAGGGAGTGAAGAAAATCAATTTGCTCCCTTTAGGGCTGGGGTAAACAAATTGATTTTCAGAACGGAGCCTCAATTTGGTGTAAACTATCTAATAAACAAAATAAATAATGATATATCTGTAACACCAATAAACTCAAAACCTCCATTTTCTTTACTATGATAAACTTTGGAGTTTTTATCGTGCAATAGTTCTCCGTCAAAATTAAGTGAATGTTTTTCTCTAATCAAATTGGAAAAAAAAGTTTCCTGCCAGCTAAACCAATCCCTGATATTATCGAAATATAACTGACCTTCAGATTTTCTATCAAAAAAACCGAACTCATTGATACAAATATCATAGTTGCATTTTTTACAATAAAAACAATTACCTTTTGCATTGAAACTATCAATTGCTCTGCAGTAGGGACAAACATACAAAGCATGATTAATAAACTCTGCCTTACAATTCGAGTTTATTTTTATCTTCTCATCTCTCTGATAATCAACTTCATTATGATAAACTCCTTTACTTAACTTTTCAAAAATTTCGTCTTCCGTTAAGTCAGAGATTTCTTCTCCTCTAAAAAGTAATTTGTACTCTACCTCCACTCTTGCTTTTCTTAATTTTGGTGACCAACGCAGATTAAAAAGATTCATTCCTCTTAAAAAGGCAATATCAACAGGAGCTTTCAATAACTTAATCAACTTGGCAATAGATTTATCCATAGGTTGGGTTTCACCTGACCAATTTCTGCCTGCTTCAGGAAACAATCCAACATTTTCTCCCTGACGAATCACAGCGACAATATCACGTATTACTTTGGTAGCACGGATATTTTTCTTTTTGGGGACGGTTTCGAGGCGAGTTAGAAAAAATCGGAGAATAGGATTTTTAAGAACAGCATCGGATGAAACAAAATGGGTGAATCGAGGTAAAAGATGACCTATTACAAAAGGCTCCCAATATCCAACATGATTTTCTAGAAGCAAATAGGCAGTTTTCAGGTTCTTCATCTCTTTAGGAAGTATTCTTTTATTCTGTAAAACTTTGTAAAAAAGCTAAATACAAGAAAAATTATAAACCTGACATACAACTTTGTTGGATAAATTTTCTTTTTGCCCATATAACCTAATTCTTTGTTGTAAAAATATCAAAGAAATCCCAATCATCTAAACCAATTAAGGTTACTAATTCAATTGTTTAACATCTATTCTTTGATATCTTTGCATTCAAATTGAAGGATAATGGATAAGAAAGACAGATTAATTTTAGTGACAAACGATGATGGTTATCAGGCTAGAGGAATAAAATATCTAACTGAAATTGCCCTGGAGTTTGGAGAGGTTGTAGTTGTAGCACCTGAGAGAGGGCAATCGGGCATGTCGCACTCAGTTAGTTTAGGAGTACCATTGTATTTGAACAAAGTTGAAACCGGTAATGCACATCAAAGCTATTTTTGCAGTGGAACACCTGCGGATTGTATTAAGATTGGCATCCATAAAGTACTTGATCGAAAGCCAGATCTAATTTTATCAGGAATTAATCATGGTTCAAATTCCTCTGTTAGTGCAATTTACTCAGGAACAATAGGTGCTGCCAGAGAAGGTAGCTTAAACGGAGTTCCTTCAATTGGATTTTCGTTACTCGACCATTCACCCAATGCTAATTTTGGGGCTTCTGCGCATTATGCCCGAATTATTATAAAAAAAGCACTTGAAAACGGAATGCCTGAAAGAAGCTGTTTGAATGTTAATATCCCAAAAATTCCTTTAGAAGATATTAAGGGTATTAAAACATGCCGACAAACGCAGGGAAAATGGGTTGAAGAATTTGATCACCGAACGAATCCCTATAAAAAGGATTATTACTGGCTTACAGGTGAATTTTCGAACTTTGAACCACACGCCGAGGATACAGATGAATGGGCATTACAAAACAATTATATTTCGATAGTTCCGATTAATCTTGATTTTACCTGTTACGATGTACTTGGCAAAATTAAAGAATGGAATTTTCAATAACCAAAATAATTGACCAATATGACAGAACCAAAAGACAAAACAAATAATGAAAAAACAGGGATGCTTGCAGGACTTTTTATCCCAATTATTGCCATTATTATTTATTACTTGTTTGATAATCCTCCCAGTTTTGGGTTCTTTTTAAAGCAAATATTTATGGGAAGCTCATATACCAGAGTTTTTGGCTTATGCATTATCCCCAATTTTGTTGTTTTTTTTATTTTCAGGTTTCAAAAAAAATATAAAGCATCCGAGGGTGTAAGTATTGCTACATTACTTTATCTGATTTTAATCGTTATTCTTAAATATGTAAACTAGTCATAAGCAACTGGTTATCAGTTCATATTTACAACTTTTCACTTTTTACGTTCAACTTTCTACGAAACTATGAAATACTACATAATTGCTGGTGAAGCCTCAGGCGATTTGCATGCATCAAACCTGATGAAAGAAATTAATTTGCTTGATGAAAATGCCAACTTCAGATGTTGGGGTGGCGATTTAATGAAAAATGAAGGTGCCGAGCTTGTTAAACATTACAAAGAGCTCGCTTTTATGGGTTTTCTTGAAGTTATTCAAAACATTAGAACCATTAAGAAAAACTTTAAACTCTGCAAATCAGATCTTCTTCATTATCAGCCAGATATCCTTATACTAGTTGACTATCCAGGATTTAATCTTAGAATAGCCCAATTTGCCAAAGAGCACAATATTAAAACCTATTATTACATTTCGCCTAAAATATGGGCTTGGAAAAAATCACGTGCATGGAAAATCAAAAAATATATTGATAAAATGTTTGTGATTTTCCCGTTTGAACAAGATTTCTATAAACAATATGATTACAAGGTAAATTATGTTGGAAACCCACTGGTTGATGAAATTGTAAAGAAAAAAGCAAACCTTCCTGAAAAAGATGAGTTTTTAGCCAAAAATCAATTATCAGAGAAGCCAATTATTGCATTGCTGGCAGGCAGTAGAAAACAAGAGATTAAATTGATTCTTCCTGAAATGCTGCAAATGGTGAATCAATATCCTGATTATCAATTTGTAATAGCTGGTGCACCCTCATTTACTTATGAACACTATGTTCCGTATATTGGCAAACTTGATGTAAAAGTAATCTTTAATCAAACCTATGATTTACTAAAGCATTCTTATGCAGCCATTGTTACATCAGGTACTGCAACTCTTGAAACTGCATTATTTAATATTCCGCAGGTGGTTGTTTATAAAATGGTTCAGTTACAATATGATATTGGCAAATTCTTTATAAAAGTAAAGTTCTTTTCGCTGGTGAATATTATCATGGATAAAGAAGTTGTTAATGAATTGCTTCAGAATGACTTAGCAACAAAAATTAAACATGAACTTGACAGAATATTAAACGATGAGCCTTATAGGAATAAAATGCTGGAGAATTATAAGTTATTACAAGAGAGATTGGGAGAGACTGGTGCATCAAGAAGAACTGCTACTGAAATAGTTAGTGATTTGAAAAAGTAAAAACCAGAAATCGGAACTTAGAACTTTGTAAACAGAAAACTATCATCATATAAAACAATCATTGTGAAAAAAGTAACCTTATTTCTTTTCCTTCTAATATTCAATAAAATTGCATTTGCTCAGCAAATTAATATTGGCTTATTCCAACATTTAAATACAGATAAACTTTTTATAGAAGCATCTTCAGGAAAGTATAAAATAAAAGGAGACGGCAAAAAGCTATATCAACTGAAAAAAGATAGAAATATCATTCTAAAATACGCGAATGGAATGATTAGCGTTAGTAATTCGAAAAAAGATTTTGGACTACATACAAACATTGAAATTGTTGCCCGTAAATACAATTACAATAAAAGCCATGATAAACCAAACTCGAAAAAGAATTCAGAATTAAATATTAAGCTAATAACTCCAAAACAGGACACCAGAATTTATCAGGGAAACCTTAAGGTAAAAGTCTATGACAAAGAACTTGAAATCATCAATCAAATTGCTATGCCCGATTATCTGGCAGGTGTTGTTGAAGCTGAAAGCGGCCCCAATGAAGTAATCGAATATTATAAAAACCAGGCAACAATATGCCGTACCTACGCCCTTAAAAATCTTGAGAAGCACAAAAACGAAGGTTTTCATTTGTGCGATGGTGTTCACTGCCAGGCATACAAAGGGAAAAGTACCAAGAACAAAATCATACATGAAGCAGTAAACGCAACAAAAGATCTGGTAATTGTAGACAATCAGAATCAATTAATTGAAGCATTATTTAGTGCAAACTGTGGTGGGCAAACTAATAATTCAGAGGATGTTTGGACATCGGCCCTCCCCTATCTTCGTTCAATAACTGATTCATTTTGCATTGATCAAAGACAGGCATTCTGGACAAAAAAAATTGAATTTAATACATGGAAAAACTTCTTAAAAGATAACTCAATCACAATTGAAGACACTCTTTCAATTGATTCGTTTATCTTTTCACAATCTAAAAGACTTAAAACTTATATTATTGATAATCAAAACATTAAACTAACAACCCTTCGTTATGGGCTTAAACTTCGTTCTACTTTTTTCAGTATTAAACCCGATGGAAATAATTTAATTCTTTCAGGAAGAGGTTATGGGCATGGTGTTGGAATGTGCCAGGAAGGAGCCATGAACATGGCTAAAAAAGGTTACAGTTTCGATAAAATCATTAAGTATTACTACACTGGAGTCAAAATCATTCCACTTCGCAAATTAACAAACTATCATTTGTTACAATAAAAAAAGCTGCCCTATAAAAGTGGCAGCCTTTTAATTTTCTAATCTTATTAAAACTCTAAAGGACTTGTCCTTTTAAGTTATAAGCAGCTGTTTTCTTAACAACAGTTCCATTTTCTTTTTGTGTAACAGTAGAAAGAATAATTTGTTTCTTAAAGGTTCCCTGTTCCATGTATTTTGGATCAATAGTAACAATCAAACCACCTTTTTCACCTGGTTTTAATACCTTTTTCAAAACAGTAACACCAACACCGCCTGGGATAGATACTTCACCAATGGTCATATCAGTTTTTCCCTGGTTTTGTAGTTCAATTGTGAATGTTGCAATTTCTTTAATCACACCAAAATCATGAACATTTTGGCTACCCATACCACGAGTGCTGCTAAAAGAGAACATTTGCACCTCTTCATCTTCTACCTGGCTAATACCTGCGAACGAAAATGCGAATAGTAAGAAAAATAAAGCAGAAATGTGTTTAAGTTTCATAATATGAAAATTTTAGTTTATAATGCAAATATATAAAAAGTGTACTTTATCTTGCTAAACGTCTAAATTAACATGCATATTGCTTTTCAACATATTTAGTTGATGAATGTAAACAATTCTGTGATAAATGAAACGTTTCCTGAGAATATTACTAATTTCATCTGTTTATTTTTTATTACTCTATTTTATCAGATGGAACATCCACTAGACTTAACTTACATGTTACCAGACACTTTTTGTTAATAATCATGCTCGTGTGTAATTATAATTAATCATGGATGTTTCACTTGTTTAAATTTTAGTTAAGTAATTGATATTTATTCACTTTTCTTAAACTATTTATATGGAGTTCATGAGCTTGCTTCCCAAGGTTAAACATATTCTTTTGTAGAGCGATTATTCGCTTTGCTCATGAGATCACTTCGTTAAGTTAAGTTTCTTTATAAACCCCGAAGGGCTCAGCGTAAGCTAATCCCTCTATGAGGGTTTCATCTGTTTATTTTTTAATTATTTTATATGGTCATATGGAACATCCACTAAACTCAACTCACATGCTATCAGACAGTTTCTGCTAATAATCATGCTCGTGTGTGATTAAAATTAATCATGGATGTTTCATTTTGCAATGCTTTAAGATTTCAATAATCAAGTTAATTGATTGATGTAAAAATCAAATTTAGCAAGCTATCTTCCATTACCCTTAAGATAAAGAAAATCCAGATAATAAAGAAATCTTATTGAAAAATTATTGTAGTGAGGTGAATTAAACATTTCATCAAAGGTTCTGAAATAATCAGTATTAACAGGGTATTCATTCTGAGTAAATAGATTTTTCCACACAAATGACAATTGGCTTCCGGGAGCAAATTCCCACTTAATAGAAAAATCAAGGTTAAGCATTTCAAAGTTTCTATCAGCGTTGTAAGGATAGTTATCTTCAATATTTAATTTCCCATCATCTTTTAATGTGTAGTACAAATTATATCTTGCTGTTGACCAGTAATGTCTGACTTTTAAGTTCAGCCAGGCTTTATTTGTAAAAGAATATAGAAATGTGAGTGTGTTTGAGAAAGTTTCAAGATGCCTTTTCCCTAAATAAATACTATCATTTATGGTATAAACATGACCAATCGAATTATTGAATTTATCGTAGAACAGATTGAAGCCCAGCTGTAAGCGACTCTGAATACGAATGAGTGGAGCAATTCCAATGGTATGCCAAATCATTCCCAAATTCGTTTTATTTCCCCAATATTTGTACATCAAATTAACGGAAACCATTTTTCGGGGATCGGTTCCAAGCTTTGTCCAGGCAGACCACGATTCAGCTTTCTTAAAAACTCTCCCTGGCTCCCTTGCCTCATAGTAATCATGATTTCCAAGAGGTCGCCAAAATCCACCTATTGAGAAACTGAGCTGGTTTGAAAATAGAGCAGCACTGTTTAGTGTAATTCTAAAATCCGTAAATGATTGAGGTTCATACAGATTACTGTATCTGAATTCAATAGAGCTTTTCCAGCTTAAAACTTCCCAGAAAGGTTCAAAAATATTATAGTCAAACCTCGAAAAGCTTGAGACCTCATTAACATAAGGCAAATAGCCCATATCATTCTGATTATAATCCTGACTTATTATCTCATTCCCAACTCTAAACTGAAACTTACCGCTGATTTTGTCAAAGTATAAATTGGTTTTATATCCTAATTCAGTTCCGTTGATTGAATCGTACATTTGGCTAACTGCAGCAATCCCTGAAATAGAATAAGTTCTTTTTCTGTTTGAAAGTCTAAACTCCGTGCCGGTAACATTTGACATGTAATCAAGGTTATCTCTGGTTAAGTTGGTATTAATCAAGCTAATAAATGAATTATTCTCCAGGGTTTTATCAATGGCAATTACATTGTAGTTGGTGAATGACTGTGTTTCGATTTCACGATTTGCCCCTGACAGGGTGTCTGAAATAGTTGCAAATGATGGTCGACAAATAGTATTAATGACTCCTAAGCCAAATTTTCGGCTATTTCGACCGGTTAGTTTTACGGTGCTTATGATGTCAAGATCTGGAGGATTTTCGGTAATAATTTCGTTATTCCCAAGACTATCCCCTATTTTATCATGTAATTCAGGATTTAATCCAATTCTACGCGAATAAAAAACACTTGCTTTTGAAAACATTTCGGCTTCTTCACTAAAAAATTGTCGGTGTTCGGGGTATTTTGTTTCGAAAGGACTAACATTTAAGACCACGTCATCGTATTCAACTTGTCCATAATCTGGCAAAACTGAGGCATCTAAAGTAAACGACTGGTTTATTCCATATTTGAGATCAAATCCTGCTTTGTAGTAATTATTCCATTTACTTTCACCAGCATCTTTCTCTAGATAAGCTGTTAAGTAAGGAGTTGCCGACAATCTAAAAGGAACCCTAACATTCTCAATACCAATTAGTTCTCCGGCCTGGTTTGTTGTTCCTACAATATCCCGATCAACAAAATTCCAACTCGAAGTTTCTTCCTTCCTTTTTACAATCCTAAACACATTTAAACTCCATACCTGAAAAATATTCTTTGAAAACCGTATCGCAGAATAGGGTATTTTCATTTCAACAATCCATCCTCTTTCAAGAATTTGAGTTTTACTAACCCAAACCGCATCCCAACTTAAATCACGCGTATCAAAGTAGTTTTTGTAGTCAGATTGAACACCAGAACTCGAAACCATAAAAGAGAAAGAATTGATACCATCGTTATATGGACCAATATCAATAATAAACTGGTCGGCATTCATATCAAAAGCATCATCTCGCCGACCGAGACCTGCTAATATTGAATCTGGATTATCGTAAAGAATTGCAGCAATGTAAAGGGCTTTATCATCATATAAAATCTTAAAAATGGTTCTTTCGGTAGCACGTTTTTTATTGTAAGGGGCGTATTGGATTGCAACTGAATCGACTTCGGCCATATCCCAGGCTTCTTCACCGATAAAACCGTCAATATCAGGAGCTTCGGTTACTCTTTTTGCGACATAGAGGCTCTTAGGTGCTTGAGCATAAAGCACTGGATTACTGATCATCAGTACAAAAACCAATATTATATGAATACCACCTTTAAGCCTCAAGTTCTGCTCTATTTCTATATCTTTTTATTCAACCATAGGTACAACATCTGCCAAACAAACGATTACCTTAAGTTAATAAATATCAGAGATATATAATATTGCAGAAATTATACCACTTTTTACATTTTTCTTTTCAGGCAAAAAAAAACCTTTGAAAGCTGACTTTCAAAGGCTTTTTTAGTATTGCAAGAAAGACTAATGTGCGCTTTCTTCACCTATCTTTTTAACTTCAAAATGATCTTTTGTTTGCTCGATAATTTTTCGATACCATTCTTTGCTATATCCTGGTTGTTTAACATCAGGAGTCACATACTTATAATTTGCAGGAACAGGTTTTCTGGTTTTGATATTTCCATCCATATACTTAGTAAACAGATACGCATATAAATCTTTCCAGACATTGAAGGTATTATTCCCTTGATTAACTGAAAAATCAGTAATAAACTCAAGGGCTGCTTTTTTATCTGTTTTGTACATTTCTGCAGCTGCTACATCAATCCCCCTAACAAAAGTAACATACTTGTTTTCAAGCTCTTGCTGAGCTTTAACAATTTCAGGATGAATAACATTATAGCGTGTATAAGCAAAATTACTTACCATGTTAAATATCCAAAATGCAGAATTCGTAGAGAAATCCATCATTGCACCATTTCCTTCAGCGAATGGCAATGGAACTTCAGTCATACCACAGTACATAGGTGTATATACAGTACTTGCTGCATCATCAACACCAAACCAAAAGATTCCACCTACTGGATCAGGAAGAAAATTACGCATTTGCGCCACAAACGAAAATCCAGTTTGTTGAGTAGAAATAGCACGTTCGTTGCAATACTCTACGCTATCAACATCCCATGTTAATGGTCTCCAACGATAAGGATTCTGAAATGGTCCGGCACCGATATCTTTTGTCATATCCATAGCAGTTCCTTCAAAATGGTCTCGCATAATATCCATCACGTCCTGAACAGTTATTTTTTTATCAGGTTTCACCCACAAAGGCATTGGATTGTCTGTTGAATATCCCATTGCATAATCTTCATATTTTTCCATTCCTTTTGCAATCTTATTGAATCCAGCCCAAACCCTTGCTTCGCAAAAACGCAATCCACCAAAGCTTAATGGTGCATAAGCCTCAACAAAACTGAAATCCTTATCTCTCTTGCCGTTATAGTAACCTTTTTCTCGGGCAAATGAAATTACATCCTCTGCGTACACGGTAGTAACAGTTTTATCAAAAATTTTATCGATATCTTTTGACGAAATAGCACCCTCTTTTTTATCAAGCGGAAATTGAGTTATTCTTGCCTGATTAGCATGACCAGAAACATAACCATCAGGAATCATTCGAGCAACCCAAACAGCCCCTTTATTCCCTGGACCTTTTCCAATTAAATCCATAATCCATGCTTCATTAGGATCTGCAATTGAAAATGATTCCCCTTCACTGCAATAACCATATTCAGCAGCCAATCCTGTCATGATTTTTATCGCTTCACGAGCAGTTTTAGCGCGCTGAAGAGTCACATAAATCAAACTTCCATAATCAATTTTTCCATCAGGATTATGCAATTCCTCTCTTCCTCCGTAAGTAGTTTCGCCAATAGCAACCTGGTGTTCATTCATATTTCCCACAACAGAATATGTATGAAGCACTTGCTTTATTTTACCAAGGAATTTTCCAGTATCCCATTCATAAACATCCAACATGCTTCCTTCAGCATAATCAGCTGCTGGCCAAAAATAAAGTTCGCCATATAAAACATGTGAATCAGCTGCATAAGTTATCATGCATGAACCATCGGCCGAAGCACCTTTAGTAATTAAAAAGTTAGTACAGGCATTCATTGTTGTGTAACTGAGTACCAACAAAATAGCACTGAACAAGCTTTGAAATAATATCTTTTTCATGATAAATAAATATATATTAGTTAGAAGTTGAACAAAAATAGAATTTTCAGCGAGATTTCACCTACTTATAAGCATGACTTTTCTCAATAACTTATCAATTTTGACTGGAATATCTAAAGAGCGGAGAAATTCAATTATTGAAATAATTTATAATGATTGTCAGCTAGTGTCAAGTCAAGTATGATATTACTGGTAATTAGCCAGGTGACAACACCTGGCTGGTGCACTTGTCAGGTGTTGTCACCTGACAAATTAGCCTTGACATAGCACTAGTGTCAAGTCAAGTGTGATATTTTAGGTATTATTTTAATATACAGCATATTTTTAACAATCATAATTCATTGGTTACTATTCATTTATCATTAATATCTAGCGACTAATGTCTAATGACTTTACCTGAAATCTGATATTTGACATGACACTAGTTTATACCAACTGCAAATTGCTTTTCTCCATTTACCCCGACCCTAAAAGGGAGTGAAACTTATCAAATTTGCTCCCATTTGGGGTGGGGTAAACAAATTGATTTTCAAACGGAAGAAACCATTTAGGTGTAAACTAGCTGATAATCGTATAATTTATAGTTGCTTTTTTCTTTTCAAATACAAATAGTCTAAATAATACAATATTCTGATTGAAAAGTTGCATAAGAATTTAATCCTATGGCGAATTCAACAAACTTATTAGGATTGTAAAGCGATTGTTGCCAAAAGTATATGTTATTGCGCAATCGTAAAAATCGACCAAAGGGTTTATAAAAATTATAAGAAAACCCGGCAAGTTTGAAATTTCATTATTATTTTGAAAGAAGCCCGGATCATTAGGTTCATAGGTATCACTTTCTATTCTGTTAGTGTATAGAAACTGCATATAATAAAGATCTACGCTTACTATTCTCAGATGAATTTAAAGATAAATTTATAAATCCCCGGAAATATTGCTTGAGCTGTAAAAACCACCTTCGGACCAAATTAATAAATCCGTTTTACAGTAGCTAACAGTTTTTTAACGAATAAAAGTTAGCTTTCTAGATACTGCATTTGTTTTAGTTTTATGATTTGAATTATGGATTTAAATTTTATGAATTAGGCTTCTTGTCTTCTTCTTTTAAACTAGCTTTCAATGCACTCGTAGTATCTATTCCATTAAGTACCTCCACATTAATCCCGTCTGAAAGCCCTGTTTTAATACTTATTTTTTCGAATACCTGAGGAGATTTTTCCAATTCAACAAAAGCTGAATCATTTTTGAATTCAACAAGACTTTCCTTCACAGCCAGAACATTATCTTTCTTGTCCAAAACAATATCTGCATTTGCACTATAACCAGCTCTTATAAATTGAGATTCTTTTAACTTAACATCAGCTTTAATTTCAAACTGAATTGCTCCGTTTTCTTCAACACCTTTTGGTGCAATGTATTCAAGCTGAGCATAAAAAGTATCATTTTCAATGGCTCCAATGCGAAGCATCAAATTCATTCCCTGCTTTATTTTACCAACCTCAGTTTCATCCACTTTCCCTTTAAAAATCATATCATTCATGTCGGCAACTATCGCAATCGTAGTACCATCATTAAAAGTATTACTTTCAATTACTGAATTTCCTTCTTCTACCGGTACATCCAACACCATTCCGTCAATCGTAGAACGAATAAGTGTATTAGTTGTAGCTCCAGATTTTTTGATTACACCTTCTTTAATTAGCTGAAGGTTATTTTCTGCAGCTTCAACTTCTTCTCTGGCACTACTGTAATCAATTTCATTCTTTTGAAACTCGGCCTCAGCTATAACTCCTTTGTCTCTCAGCTCTTTTTGTCTTTTATAAACCAATTCTACATCTTTAAATCGTATTTTTGCCTGTTTTAAGCGCGATTCCGCATTATTTAAGCTTAACATATCAGGTATTATGGTAACACGTGCTATTAGATCGCCTTTTTGTACAATTTTTCCTGCTTCAACATATATTTTTTCAACAATTCCTGAGACCTTTGGTTTAATTTCAATCTCTTTACGAGGCACAACAGAACCTGTTGCCACTGTCTTTTTTATGATGTTTGTGTAAAATGGCTTTTCAGTGTTGTAAACTTTAGGTTTTTCCTCTGATTTTTGGTAAAGAAATACAATTGTGAAAATAAAAATAACGCCAATGATCACTAATAAAGATATTCTTAAAATACGTTTCATTTGTTTGTTCTTAAATGTGTTTGAGTAAAAATTTAGATATTAGATTTGAGTATTGTGAGTTTAATTATTAAACACTAAGTACTGAATTCATCTTTAAAAATTATTCAGCCCTTAAGGCGTCAATGGGCTTAATGCTAATTGCACGCTGTGCAGGAATCATACCAGCAAAAACACCAGATACTACCAATATTATCAGTGCCGTAATTGCAATATTAAAGTCAACTTCAGGATGTTTAAACATCTCTGTATCAGCACCTGATGCCTCAAGAAGATAATTAACACCTTCAACTATTGCTACCCCTGCCACCATTCCTAAATAACCTGCTAAAGCTGTTAAAAATACAGATTCAAAAATGATTTGACTGATAATTTTCCAGGGAGTAGCCCCTATTGCTCGTTGAATTCCGATTTCTTTAGTTCTTTCTTTTACAATAATCAGCATAATGTTACTGACACCAATTACTCCAGCCATTAAGGTTCCAACTCCAACAATCCACATAAGCGCTGCGATTCCTCCAAACAAGCCATTCATTTTATTAAACTCTTCTTCAAGGTTAAATCCGCCAACTGCCTGAGCATCATCAGGATGAATATGATGCCTTTCTTTCAATAACTGACGACATTTTTCATCAACAACCGAAACTGGTATGTGTTCTTTGGCCGTCACCGAAAAATAGTGCACTTCATCACCAAAATTATATGCTTTTTGTAGCGCTGTAAATGGTAAAATTATGGTCTGCTCCTTTTCTCCTCCAAAGTTCATCCCCGACATAGGCTCAAACAAACCAACTACCATAAAATAAACACCTTTTATTCTGATGTACTGCCCAATAGGATCTTCGTCTTTTGCAAAAAGAACTTCTCTTACCCGAGTACCTATAACGCAAACTTTACGGCTTTCATTAATATCTGAATAGTTAATAAACCGTCCTTCAATAATTTTGTTAGGGTCAATCCTGTTAAATTCAGGATAGTCTCCTTGTATTGTAAAAGCTCCGGTTTTTATCCCCCTGGTCACATTATTTTCACCATCACCAGCCCCCCAGCCTTGCAGACGAGGTGCCAGTATATCTATTTCCGGGATGTTATCTTTCAGTGCTTTCATGTCCTCATTGGTAAAATTATACCTTCTTCCACGAGGATAACCATCATAGGGCATAGTTGTTCTGCGGGCCCACATAAAAGCACTGTTCGTTGCAAAATCCCCCATGTCTTCAAAAACGGAGTTTTCCAGTCCTTTGCTGGAGCCCAGCATTATCATCAACATAAAAATTCCCCAGAAAACTCCAAAAGCGGTTAAAAAAGTACGAAGCTTATTGCTTTTCAAAGCAGTATAAATTTCCTGCCATCTGTCAAGGTCAAACATGTGTTTTTCTTAAAATGTTCCTATTATCATTCGCTTAATACCATTCAACTTTTCCCCTAAGTTCAAAGTTCTAATTTCCTGCAATTATTCATCTCTTAAAGCAACTATTGGCTTAATTCTGGCGGCTCTGTTTGCCGGCACAAATCCAGCAATGGCTCCTGAAATCACCAATAATACAGTAGCTTTTACAGCAACCATAAAATCGGCCTGTGGATCTTTAATAAATGGCACGCTTTCAAAAACAGGCGAAAGAAGTTGAAGCAAACCTACTCCCAACACTAAGCCAATATAACCAGCTGTGGCAGTTATTAAAATACTTTCGAGCAGAACAAGTGAAATTATACTTGCAGGTGATGCACCAATGGCTTTTCTAATTCCAATCTCTTTTGTTCTTTCCTTCACAACTATCATCATAATGTTGCTGACACCTACAATACCTGCAATGATTGTCATCACACCAATTATCCAGACAAATGTCCGGATTCCTGCAAATAAATTCTGAAACTGCTTAAACTCTTTTAAAGTATTATGGATAAAAACTGCTTGATCATCTTCAGGGTCAAAATGATGCCTTTTTGCAAAATCTTTTCTTACTTCAGCAATCATTTGTTCACTTTCTTCGACTGATTTATCTGTTGTAAATGTAAGCCTGTGAAGTTTATTGCCACCATTAAATATTCGTTGTGCTGTAGACACAGGAATATAAACCCTGTTCATATCACGCTCATTTGGATCTGTAAAAACACCCACTACTTTAAAAGGTATTCCATTCAAATTCAAATATTTACCAATCGGATCTTCCTCTTTAAATAAACTCTCAGCCACTTTTAAACCTATGGTTGTTACTTTCCTGTATTTTTCAATATCAATATCATTAACAAACCGTCCATCTTTCATTGAGGCATTCTCAATCTGCTGATATCCAGGATGACAACTAATAATATCAAACGCACCATATTCATTCTTGTAAGAAATAGTTCCTGATCCTCTAGTAAAAAAACGAGCAGACAGATATTCAACTCCATCAATCTTATTATCTATTTGATCATAATCTTCGTTGGTAAATTGAATTCTTCGACCAAGAGAATATCCTTTGTAGGTTTTGCTTGTTTGTCCGGGCCAAAGCCAGATACTATTCACAGCATCCTGCTTAAATTCAGTTTCAACACCATTTTGAAGACCTTTTCCTGATCCCAAAAGAATAATCAACATAAAAATTCCCCAGGCAACACTAAAGCCTGTTAAGACAGTACGTAATTTATTCTTTCTTATGGTACTAAAAATCTCCTGCCATTTATCTAAATCAAACATGGCTGTATTCTTTTTGGTAATCTTCAACAAATAGTTTTTCTCCGTTAATAGATTCTATCAAACCATCTTTTAATCGGATAATTTTGTTGGTCATTTCAGAAATGTCTTTTTCATGAGTAACAATGATTACTGTAATTCCTAAATCATTGATTTCCTTGAAAATACTCATCACTTCATATGAAGTTGTAGTATCCAATGCACCAGTTGGCTCATCTGCCAAAATAATCTTAGGTTTTGTGATTAAAGCACGGGCAATTGCTATTCTTTGCTTTTGTCCTCCGGAAAGTTCATTTGGTTGATGAGTTGCCCATTCTTTTAAACCCATTCTGTCTAAAAATTCCATAGCGGCAATATTGCGCTTCTTTCTGCTTACCTTTTGATAATAAAGCGGCAAGGCAACGTTCTCCATTGCATTTTTAAACGAAATAAGGTTGAATGACTGAAACACAAAGCCAATATATTTATTTCTGAGAAGAGCAGCTTTCTTTTCTGACATGTCTCTTATTTCCTGGTTGTCAAGAACATATTTGCCATCATCATAATTATCAAGAATACCTACAATATTTAATAATGTGGATTTTCCTGAACCTGATGATCCCATTATTGATACTAATTCACCAGAATAAATATCCAGGTCAATCCCCTTTAATACGTGAAGACTATTGGAACCGGTTACATAAGATTTATGTAAATTTTCAATGTGAATCATGAACTAAAAATTATAAAATAACACTACACTAAAGGGCACCTATCATGCCATTTGCTTTAAGTAATTAAATATCAAACTATTGTAAAAAATGGATTAAATTTTCGCTAATTTTAAAAACGTACGATTCCGAACACTTTTTTTCATAATCGTACACTTTCCAAACTTTTTAAATAGAGGGAAAATATCATTACCAACTCATTTTAAGTCACTTAAAAAAGGTGGCACATGAGTTGATAATAAATAACCGGTTAATGAAATTATCCTTTTTTTTCTGACCCTTTCCTAGATTTAGGATGGTTTGGTTGATAATTAAGGTTAATAATTAAAGGTAATAGGTTGGAAGCCACTCTGCGAGTGGCTTTTTTTATCCTCCAATTTTTGACATAGATTCGAAAACAAAAGCTTTTCTGGATTTCTCAGCCTCCTTTCCATCTTTGTGCCTGTTTTGAACAGTAGCAATCAATTGATTTTTAATGTAATCATCAGACACTCCACTCCTTAACAATTCTCTAACATCCAAACCAGGGTCTGCATAAAGACATGTTTTTATTTTACCTGTTGAAGTTAATCTAATGCGGTTACAGGTGCCACAAAAATTTCTGGTATAACCAGCAATTATTCCAATCATGAACTCACTTGAATCAATTTTGTAATCGATGGTGGTTCGGTTCTTTTGAAATGGTTGCTGAGTCAATTCATATTTTGAAGAAAGTAAATCTGCTATCTTTTTCACCGTCCAAACCGACTTAAATTTTTCATGCTCATTAAACGGCATTTGCTCAATAAACCTCAAGTTTACAGGTTTATGTCTAAAATATTCGACAAAATCTAGAATTTCATCATCATTTACACCATCCTGCACAACCATATTCAGTTTTGTTGAAATTCCGAAATCAATTGATTTGTTAATGGTTTGCATTACCGTATCAAAAGCATCTCGTCTTGTAATTTGAATAAATTTTTCAGGAATTAAAGTATCAAGACTAATATTCAGTTTTAAACCTTTGATTTCCCTCAACTTCTCTAAGTGTGGATAAGTTAAGACTCCGTTTGTAGTAATGTTTACATTATCAACACCTTTCAGTCCTGCAGTGTATTCAAGCATGTCCATAAAATCCTTGCGAAAGAAGGGTTCTCCTCCTGTAAACCGCACCTTGTTAACGCCCAGTTCAGCAAACAGCGATATAAGCTTGAGCAGTTCTTCGTATGTAAGCACCTCATTTTTAGGCAGAAAAGTCATGTTTTCATGGGGCATACAATAGGTACAACGTAAATTGCATCTGTCTGTAATAGCTACCCTTAAATAGTTCATTGTACGGCCATGTTTATCTATTATCATTGAAATATCAGTGTTAAATTAATAAAAGACAAATATATCTTTTTTTACATCCTGACAAAGAGGATATTTAGATCGATAATTAAGTTTTTAGAGTAAAGATTTTTTTAGCGGAAATATTCGTGCATGTGATACCATTAATTGCAGGTTTTTCGTGAAAACTTTTTAAATTCACTCCTTATTTTGTCTTATGTTTGAGATAATTAAGGGCTGATTATTTTTTGTATTCCCTGTTTGTAGCTATATATTGTGAAGTATCGATTATATCTTGTTTTATTCCTTGTTTATCTTTTCTGTGGATGTTATGATTCAACAAATGTTCCTGCTGCTAAAAAGGGAATTATTGATCTTTGTAGCTGGAACTTTGAACACAACAAAAACATCGAGCTGGATGGTGAATGTGAATTTTATTGGAATCAACTACTTTACCTTAGAGATTTTAAATCTGACAGCATAGCAACCCAAAAGGTATTGATTATGTGATTGTTCCACATATTCAGACAACCCGGGAAGTAGATTCAAAACCATCAAAAGGTTATGCCACTTACCGCTTAAATGTACTCTTAAAGAATGACGAACGGCTGCGCGGAATCAACCTAATCAATTGTATTACAGCCTATTAATTACTCATCAAGGTTATTCTTTCCAGAAAGGGACAAATGCATAATCAACATAAGTCAGGCTGTCTTTTCTAAATTTTGCCCTTTTTACGCTGAGTATGTTTTCACCTCTTTGCAAATTTTTAATATCTAAAACCGTAAAAATTCCTTTATCCTGCAAGGCAGAACTCCTTTTAAAATAAAATTTTTGCTCATTCAAAAGAGAATCGTTTAGATAGATTTTAAAGAATGAAACGAGGCTTTCTAATGATTTTTGTTCCTGCTCATCCTTTTTACCAGATATATTAAGACCTTGCTTAGTAAAACGAAGCTGTACTTCGGAGTTAAAACCTTCGTTAATAGATGGCGTAAAATCAGGATTAAGTTTTTTTATAACCTCATTATAACCAGGATCATAAGTCAAAAAAACAGGTAAGAAGTCCTCTTTGATAATATATGATGGAATATCAACTTTTTTGATATGTTCATCTTCGCTTCGCAAATTTGAGTAATAATTATTCGTAATGTGTGATGAGGGAGATTTTTTTGGGAAATAAATATGATGATTGTAATTAAACGCAGGCACCATAATGATTATCAGTAGATAAGGAATAAAAATAAAGCCTATTTTCTTTTTCGAAAATTTTGATATCAAATTATAATACAATGTCCTGTAAAGAAAAGACAAAGTAATCCAGCCAAAAAAGTGATAAATTGGATAGTACATTTTTGAAATTCTTTTGCCTTTTTTCAAGGCTCCCAAGGTTAAAAAGTCAATCATGTAAATAATCCCAGAAAGAAGATAGGCAAGGACAATCACAACTACTATTACGGTAAGAATATCATTAAGCAGACCACTTGTAAGATCAATTAGAGCCTCGAATAATTGACCAATAATAAGAAAGCTGACAAAATAAAGTCCTAAAGAGACCAGAAAAAAGATAATTAGAAATGCAAAAGTAAAAATCAAACTACTGATTTTGTCAACTACTACCACCAAATCCTCAAGGTTCGTAATTTTCTTTCTTAATTTTTCAGTAAAAAATGGGCTGTATTTTAGCTTCTCAAAATCAGTATTTGGGGCTACAGAGCCTAACCCTACAATACCCACCCAAAAACCTCTAAAAACTAAATGAACAATAAGGTTGATTATCAAAGCATAGGAAGCCAATAAAACAAAAGCAAGGAAAATATACATTCCTACTGTGAGACTGCTGTTCATGTTCAGGTTTGCTCCAATATTGTCAATTACCACTTGTAGCCATTTGGTTAATTGAGTTAGCAATACAATTGAAAAACCCGAAACCAATAATTCAAGTTCCCAGCTTTCTTGTTGCAATTTTTTCACCCATTTATTGGTAGGCCGACTTTCAGCATTGTTTTCACGAGACTCTTTACCTAGCATAATTCAAGTTTTACTAATAATTGTGGCGAAGATATAAATTTTGACTATTCAATTATCCTTTCCATCAATGAAGTTAAAAAAACTAAAAAAAAAATCTTTTGTAAACCAAAACTTTTAACTTAGTAACAAAGAAGTAAGCAAGATTATACGATTAGTCAGATAATTACTACTGATTTTTCAATGATTTATTATTTAATTCTTTATGGTTAGAAAATCGAAGACGGAAATTAGAAGCAACGTGGCGTTTGGGGTTCTTTGCTTCAATCTTCTTACTTCCTGCTTCGTGCAAAATGCAGAATTAAAAAAAGACTTGCTTTAAACTACAGATGAATCAAAATGGATTATTATGCGAACATATTCTATTTTATTAATTGATGACAGTGATTTGATTATGATGGCTTTAACTCAATACATTAAGGAATCTGAATTATCCCTAAGTATTCTTACTGCAAATAGTGGTCTGGAAGCCTGCCGAATAGCAGCGGAAAAAGTACCTGATTTAATTATTACTGACTGGGAAATGCCTGAAATGGATGGGATTGCAACCATTAAAGCCCTGAAAGCAGACAACGCCACAAAAGAAATTCCTGTAATTATGTGCACAGGTAAAATGACCAAATCAGATAACTTAAAAACCGCGCTGCATGCAGGTGCTGTAGATTTTATCAGAAAACCAGTTGATAAGATTGAATTGATTGCACGTGTTAATTCAATGTTGTCATTATCAGAATCTTATCAAAAAATCAAAGCACAGGTTGCAGAAATTGCCGCAGAAAAAAACAAAACAGAAAGGTTACTTTTAAATACGCTGCCAAAGCAAATTGTTTCTGACTTAAAAACACATGGTAAAACGGAACCAGAATTGTTTGAGGATGTTTCGGTGTTTTTTTCAGACATCATCGGCTTTACAAACATTTCAACTACTCTTGAACCAAAAGTATTGATTGAGGAATTAAATGAAATTTTTACTGAGTTTGACAATATTATGGAAAAATATTCATGCGAACGAATAAAAACCATTGGTGACGCTTATATGGCAGTATGCGGAATGCCGATAAAAAATCTAAATCATGCAGAAAACATGATTAATTCAGCAATAGAAATAATTGATTATTTAAACCTTAGAAATAAAACAGAGAAATATAAATGGAATATTCGAATTGGTATTCATTCTGGAGCAGTTATTGGGGGTATTGTAGGGATAAAAAAGTACATCTATGATGTTTTTGGTGATACAGTAAATACTGCTTCAAGGGTCGAAAGTAATTCAGAAGCTCTGAAAATCAATATTTCAGAAACAACCTATAACTTAGTTTTGGGAAAATTTAGTTTTGAAAAACGAGAGCCAGTTGAAGTGAAAGGACTAGGATTAATGAAAATGTACTTTGTAAACAAATAGTAACCAGCGTCTTAAACAAATCTCTTATTGGATTTTTGCTACTGTATTCTAATTTAATTTACTTATATAACTTGAAAATCTATTAAATTTGTAATTGAGTTTGGCATTAAAACCAATTTTATACTGCTTAAGGCCGTATTATTCTACAAGGTAACTTTTATTAACAGTCAATATAAAAATATTAGTAGTTTACCACTTAAATGTGATAATATGAAACGAACTTATCTTATTTTAACACTATCAGTTTTATTTAGTATTCCTGCATTTACACAAAACTATGAGCAGGTGGACAAAAAAGTCAGTGGATATTCAAAATCATTTTCGAACCTTGATAAACTAACTGGTCAAATTAACAAGGATTTTAAAAAACCAGAGGAAAAGGCACGTGCAATATATGCCTGGATAGCAATGAATGTTACGTATGATACAAAGGGCATGACCAGCACTAAAAGTGTAAGTTATAGTTACCGAAGCGAGGAAGAAAAACGTCAGAAAGAAAAGAAAATGGAAGAAGATCTGGCTCACCAAACTTTGAAAAAGAAAAAAGCAGTATGTCAGGGTTACTCAACTCTATTTAAAATATTGTGCGAAAAGGTTGGGCTTGAGGCTGAAATAATATCAGGTACTTCAAAAACCACTTTCCTGGATATTGGAAAAGCTCCTGGAAGAATGGACCATGCATGGAATGCAATTAAAATGAATGGCAAATGGAAGCTGGTTGATGCTACCTGGGGTGCAGGATACCTTGACCAAAGCACAGGCAAGTTTAAGAAAAAGTATTCAGGATTTTATTTTTTCACTGATCCCGAAAAATTTGCCTTAAAACACTATCCGCAAGAGACCAAATGGATGTTTTCGAAAAAAAATGCTAAGGATTTTGCCAGTTATCCTCTGTTTTATCGAGATTATTTCGAAAGTGGAATGGAGTTAATTAATCCATTTAAAGGTGAAATAAAAATGCCAAAAAATAAAACGTTAAAAGTTCAGGTAAAAAACTGTAAAAACCAAACAGCCTATTTTGCACCTAATAGTGGAGCAGCGCAAGAAGTTAAGCCTTCATCTAAAGGAAATATATGCACTTACGAAGTAAAACTCAAAAAAACAGGTTACCTGACCATGTTCGTTAATAACAGTGCGTTTGCAACGTTTAAAATTGTAAAATGATTATTGGGGCTGTATCAAAAGTCTAATTCAATGCAATTTTACTCTCATTTCAACAACAAAAGAGCGTATTTCAACAAGATTGAAAGCAGATTGATTGGATTGATGCAAGATTGAAAGAAAAATTTATGGAAAAACTAGTTTTGATACAGCCCCATAATTTTAGGAAGTGAATAACCAAAAAATGAAGGCCTAATTCAACCCTGAAGTTGAAAAACAAAGTTAAACGTTACATAATAGTAATTATAAACTACTGATTATCAGACTTTATTTTTGATGGTGATAATATAAGTAACTGTTGTTCTGAAATCTACAAAACATGGGAAATGTCAGTTAATTAGACTTTTGCTTATATTAGGTCTTGTTATGGCATGGTTTATTACTTGAAACAAATGTAGTGAAAGTATTGAGTTTTTTGAGAGGTCTTCTTTTTTGGTAAAACCAAACTTTAACACATCTTAAGTTTTGTTTAATTTGCTTAACAGCTTTTCCCCATATCTTTGTTTTAACAAAACGAAAGAAATTTTTTTCATATATAGGTTTAGGTTAATAAATTGGATTGATTTACAAAGGGCGGCTGGTTACCGCCTTTTGTATATAATGTTATCCATCCATTTTGGATATAACAGAGCTAATATGAAACCCTATTTTGGACTCCTATATAAGCTTTGTCGGACTCCTTTAAGAAGCTTCCCCTGTTCATCTATATCCACCTTCTCTTTTTTACAATACTCACTCATATGAAAAGTATTTATTAGTTTATCAAGGCTTTTATTAGTTCTATATTTGCATTTTCAATTTTATCAAAAACGTCTTTCTCAAACTCTGCAAATCCGCTTTTATCTTTGCTGTATTCTATAATTCCGCTGTTCAGATAATGAATGAAATCACATAAATTGGTTAAAGTTTCAATAATATGCGATGTAACAATTATCGTTTTGTTTCTTTCTTTTAGTTCTAATAGAACCATCCTTATTATCCTACTTGTTTCAATATCAAGCCCATTAAACGGCTCATCAAGTATCATAACTGGCTTATCCTGCTTTAACACTGCTAAAAGAGCAAGTTTCTTCTTCATTCCGGTAGAATACTCATCAATAATTCTGTCTAATGGCAATAAAAACAGCCTGTTCCATTGCTCAAGATCGAACTTGTTGTTTTTAAATAAACTCAGGTATTCCCTTCCGGTAATATTTGAGTAAAAAAAATTCTCTGTTGCTAAATATGCAATTTGCTTTTTACTAAGCTTTTGATTGTTCTTTTGTATTAAGCCGTTATCCATCTTTTTAAGTCCGAAAACAGCTTTTAAAAGAGTAGTTTTCCCTGCACCATTCAACCCTACAATACCATGTATTAAGCCACTATCTAATAGCAGGTTAAGATTATTTAGCACAGGTTTTTCTTTCTGGTACGAAACTGTTAATTCTTCAATTGAAATCATCTAAATAATTATTCAGGTTATCGATTGATTTTATGTAGAAGTATATAGTTAACAACCAAACACCTGGTAGAAAAATAAGCAAAGCTCCACCAATGAAACCAAGTCCACTAAAAATTTGTGCAGCAGCAGATTTGCTATTAGGCTCATAAAAAGCATATTTTGTTGCAATTGAATAAATATGAATAAAACAAAAAGTAAAATATTCTATTATGACAATGTACCAATATTCAATATTAAAAATAAGGTATAGTAAAATTAATGGCAATACAATAAAAGAGAATAGAAAAACCTGTCTTTTTATTTTAAGAATCAATAATTTATGAGGATTCAGCTCGTAGGAAAGTAAAGTCTCTAACGGCTCATTATTCTCATAGAAATTAAATATTAAAAGCCCCAGAATTAAAATAGCAACTGTCACACTGCCTATGAAAAAAGAGGTAAGTGCAGCTAAAACCCAAACTGGAATAATTACAAAAAAATATTGCCTTGCTCCTGCTTTCCATTCAATACAGTCTGAAGGAATCAGTTTTTGAAGTTTTGAATTTATTCTCTTTCTTTTCGGTTTAAAATCTAATTGAACGATCAGAATTAGTCCTAACAAAAGAATTATTAACGAAATCCATTGAAGATGGATCAATAAGGCAACAAAAACAGGAGCAGAAAATACAAGGTATTCACAAAACATCACCTTTTTATGGTTAAAAAATTGACTTTTTAGAAACTGCTTATCTTCACGCTTTAGCTGAATTACCATAATCAATACTAGAAAACCAATACTTATATATTGAGAAACAAGCCAATCAGCAGTTTTTACATATAAAGCATATCCAAGAAACCCAAACAGAACTAATACAAATATTAATCTAAAAATTCCTAAATCTAAAAGTCCTCTAAAAAATTGCTTAATCCTTATTTTAAGTAATGCTAAAATCATTCTATCATCATTCCTCTTAAGCAAAAGAAGTCATTTTTTGACTAAATACCTACAAATTACTAGAATTATGTAAACTTTAACATTAATTAAGCTTTGTTTTATTTGCTTAACAGCTTTTCACCCTATCTTTGTTTTAACAAAACAAAAGAGATTTTTTTTTCATATATAGGTTTAGGTTAATAAATTGGGTTAATGACAAAAGGCGGCTGGTTACCGCCTTTTTTTATTTTATAAATTAAGGTTATGTCTACATCTAAATGCCTACTGCAATAATCGGAATATGGGAGGCAGACCACAAAAACCAGGCATTCGATAATTTCGCCCGTTTCTATATCAACATATGAAAGTTTTTTTCCGGCAAAATCAACAAATAATTTTTCACCGGGTTCATGTTGCAAAACCATTGAAGGGGCTTTGCTTTGCATGTGTTGTGACAGGTGAAAGCTAAACTGGCTCAAACTATAGCCCTGTGTGTTTGATAAACGGTATTCTTCCCAAAGGGTGCTATGATTTCATATACAGTGTTATAGCATTTTTTCTTTAATTTTATTAATCCAATATTCTCTCATTTTTCCACTAATCTTGAAAGAATCTTCCAGATTATCATTTATCCAATCACACCAATAATAGATAGTGGGTTTGTTTAATTCAAAATCAATATCAAGCAATGGAACTAATCGATTCCAATACTCATTAAATTCTTCATCAGTTTGGTCATTGACCGATTGAATTATCATTTCAAGTAGTGAATATTTTGCTTCAATATTCTCAATATTTTTATAAGCATCCAGGTAATCCTCTATTCTTTCAGGTTCTGAAATTGTATAAGTCCAATCTTGGTTGTGTTGGTCTATTTTATAATTGAACAAATCAGCCAATTGCTCCCAGTCTGCATAGTATTTATATTCTGGCTCGCTAAGTAATCCGATTAGTCTTTCATCTCCAAAACTAAGTGCCAAGTCCAATGGTGATTTATTGGCATTATTTTTAGAATTTGGATTAGATTCATTTTCAATGAGTAATCCGACTAATTCATAATTTCCTCTTGAATTAAACGTAGCTTTCCATAAAGCATTATTCCCATAATTATCTTTTAGGTCAACGTTGATTCCTTTTTCAATTAGAATTTCAGCAAATTTAAGGCTTGAATATTCACCACAGAAATGGAGTAAAGACATTCCATTTATGTCAACTACATTTACATCGTTCAAGAATTCAAGCTCTTTCACGAATTTATCATAGTCATTATTAACTATTGAGTAGAATATCTCTGTTCGATTGAATTCGTCCATTTTAATTTGCTATAACGCTAGCCTATAAATAGTATGGGATTTAAAAGTACATATTTCCCGTTTACCAAGTAGCCAAATCGTTGATTTTGTTTTTATATTTTCATTCATAAAAGCCAAATCAGCGATTTGGCGGGGCCTATTTCTTATTCAAC
>JBNKRJ010000019.1:0-110120 GCA_050296515.1 Bacteroidales bacterium
TCAAAACTAGTTTTGCCATAAATTTTTCTTTCAATCTTGCATCAATCCAATCAATCTGCTTTCAATCTTGTTGAAATACGCTCTTTTGTTGTTGAAATGAAAGTAAAATTGCATTGAATTAGACTTTTGATACAGCCCCAATTATCAGGATATCATACTTGACTTGACACTATTGTTTCCTCATAACCAGGAATATAGACAATTCTTGTTATTACAACTTATACATGATCTTAATACCTTTGTATTTGAGAAAAACGAAATTGATAAAAAACTGGAGCAAAAAAATATAAAACCAACTGCCATGCGCAAATTGGTTTATAAAATATTGGAGCAGAACAAGAAAGCGTTGAGCTTAAACGAAATTGAAAAGCATTTTGAAATTGCTGATCGCTCTACCATATTTAGAACTATAAAAACATTTCAGGATAATAATTTAATTCATAGTATAGACGATGGCTCGGGAGCCATAAAATATGCCTTATGTGATGATGGATGCACTTGTTTGCCTGACGATTTGCATGTTCATTTTTTATGCATCAAATGTGGACAAACACATTGCATGAAAGATTTGCCAATACCAAAACTGAATTTACCAGATGGTTTTTCGTTTGAGGACGCAAATTTTGTGATTAAAGGCATTTGTCCGGATTGCAAATAAACTTTGCAATACTGTTGCATGTTATTTTCATGTAGTTTTGCAAACTAAAATTTGTAAAACTATAACTATGAAATATATTTTTTTATTCACTTTCACTCTACTATTCTCCTATTCATTATTTTCTCAAAACGCTCTTAACTTTGAAATAAAAGAAGAATCTGGCGAACCATTAACAGGAGCCAGTATCGCCATAAAAGGTACTACAACCGGAGCTATGACTAATGAACAAGGGAAAGCAAGTTTAGCAAATCTACCAAATGGTAAAACAGAATTTGTTATTTCTTTTGTTGGATATGAAAAACATGAAATAATTGTGTCCTTTCCTGAAAATAATAATAAAACTATTGAAATAGAACTGAAAGAAGGAGAAGAACTTGAAGAGATTGTAATTGAAACAACCCGTTCTTCAAGAACAATCCAAGACATCCCGACCAGAATTGAAGCAATAACCGGAGAAGAGCTTGGCGAAAAAGCGGCAATGAATTCAAGTAATATTGGCATGTTGCTTAGTGAAACTACCGGTGTACAAATGCAACAAACTTCCTTAAGTTCAGGCAACCTTAGCATTCGAATTCAGGGTCTTGATGGCAGGTACACGCAAATATTGAAAGATGGTTTTCCCCTTTATAGCAGCTTTGCAGGCGGACTTTCAATTATGCAGATTCCTCCTTTGGATTTAAAACAGGTAGAACTAATAAAAGGAAGTAATTCAACACTTTACGGAGGAGGCGCTATCGCAGGTCTGGTAAACTTAGTGACAATACAACCTGACGACAACCCCAAACTTGATATTATGTTTAATCAAACAAGTGCTTTAGGCTCTTCTGGAAATTTATTTTATGCTCAAAAGTATGGTAAGCTGGGCCTATCGATATATGGTTCGGTAAACAACCAGGTTGCATATGATCCTGATAATGACGGGTTCTCAAATTTACCAAAAGCGAAAACATTTGCTTTAAATCCAAAGTTTTATTATTACCCTAGCCAGAACACTAAAATTAGTCTGGGTATTGATGCTACCAGTGATGATCGGTTAGGTGGAGATATGGAAGTTATAAAAAGAAATACAAACAACGAGCATGTATTTTCAGAAAGCAATCGATCAGAACGTTATTCAACTAAGCTATTCTTTACTAATTCCACAGAAGAAAGAACATTCAGTTTTAAAAACAGTCTATCCTGCTTCAACAGGGAATTATCTATTCCTGACTACAACTTTAAAGGACAACAACTATCAAGCTTTTCTGAATTTCTTTATCATCTCCACAACTCAGATAATACTGACTGGCAAATTGGAATTAACCATTACCTAGAGCAGTTCTCTGAAGATCAACCCGAAAACATTCAACTTAGAGACTACAAACACAATACTTTTGGAGCATTTATTCAGAACACAACAGATGTTAATGGCAAGTTTATTTTCGAAGGAGGGTTAAGAACTGATTACAATAATGATTATGGTACATTCATTTTACCACGTTTTTCATTATTGTTTAAAGCAAACGAAAAAATAAGTTCAAGATTAGGTGGTGCAATGGGATATAAACTCCCGACTATTTTTACAGAAGAAGCAGAACAACTGTATTTCCTTGGTATTGAACCAATTTCCGTTAATACTGTAAAAGCCGAAACATCAATAGGTGGAAACTTTGATATTAATTACAAAACATCGTTGGGTGAAAAAATGAGGTTTTCCGTCAATCAACTATTTTTTATCACTCAACTTAAAAATGGACTTGTTTTAAGAGAGAATAATAATCCGAATTCTTTTAACTATGAAAATGCAAACGGGAACATACTTAGCTCTGGCTTCGAAACGAATATGAAAATCACATATGACAACTTCAAGCTGTATCTAGATTATACATTTATTAATACCGAATTGCAGTATGATAACATCAATAATCAAAAGCCTTTGACTCCCAAACACAATGCAGGCTTTGTTCTGCTCTATGAGATAGAGGACAAGTGGTCAGCAGGCTACGAGCTTTATTACACAGGTGAACAATTCGATAATTCTTTCAAAACGCAGCCAGATTTTTGGATAATGGGAGTCATGTTTATGAGGCACTTTGAAAGATTTTCGGCATTCATAAATTTCGAGAATTTCACCAATGTGCTCCAATCCAACTATACTCCATTGGTTTTACCACCAAACAATCATCCAACATTCCCCGATATTTGGGCTCCAACAGATGGTTTTGTATTTAATGCAGGGATTAAACTAAGCCTTTTTTAGATTTAAAAGAATTCCAACAGAAAGTTCGTTAATCCATGGACTTCTTGCCTAAAAAGTATAATAGTCAGGGTTTGACTATTACGAAATCACTTAACTACTAATAACTTACTTTGCTTTTCGTAAAAAAGTCAAACCCTGATTAAATTAGTTTTATACCAAATGGTTTTAGTGAGATAAAAATCAAAATTTCATAATATGTTAATCTTTCGGCATTATTCTAAAATCTTTCCAATCATGTCGATAGCATATTGATCTTACTTCGAGCCTATGAAATAATTTTCGCTTTTAAATAATTTATCAAATAACCCTGCTTTTGCCCCATCAAAATAGGTTCCCTGGTTAATTGTGCTGCTAATAGCAATAGCCGTTGAATCCTTAAAAAATGCATCCACTTTTGCCAATATAGCTCCGTTTTTATCTTCGAACTTAACAAAATGGGTTGCTGAGCCTACAGGGTAACTGTTTTTAGGTAGAAAATCATTACTTCGCACATTGCTTAGAGCAGACAAGTAGTTAGCTACTGAGGAGCTATCAGCAACCAACCCACTGATTCTCCATACACTGTCTTGTTTTGTCAATGTAAAACTTTCATTCGAAGAATTAAAAGTAATGCGCGAAAGACTGTCTTTCTTTAGCTCAAGTATTTTGCTGTTTCGAAAGTCCTTTGCACTGCGACTAAACGTCATGCCAAGAAACCCGTCAACAGCATAAACCTCATCTTCTCCATTTAAGCGCACAAAACTGGTCATTATTCCACGTTGTTGCATATACGGATTACCCGATTGCGGCGCTTGAGTATAGGAAAATTTACCAATACACAAATCAGCGAGATCTTTCTCATTATCAGCAATTTTCACTCTAGTACTTAATGAATCTGTCAGCTCATATTTACCCCACTTATCTTTTTCTTTTGCCGCTAGTCTTTTAGCTTTTAACCCTGAAAGCAATGAAAGCATATTTTTTATTTGACCATTATCAGCATTGTATTCACCATCTTCACCAGATACAAACCATTGACTGTTTTTTTTCTCAAAAGAAATAGGTTCTCCGCCACCCTTGGGATAAATGGTAATATGAGTTACGGAAACACTGTCGAAAGTAACAAGTTCGCTTTTAAAAGAACTATTTGCTTTACCATTTCCAAAAAACGACACAAAAAGAACAATAGCAAGCAGCGCAAAAAATGTTATTGTCAGATACTTGATGTTTACTTTGTTATACATAACCTGCCTCCTTTCTTTTGATTCTTATAATACGGTTTCTTTGTGTACGGAATATTCCATATCCAACGGCTAATAGAATAGGAATTAAAAAATTTAAATATTTGAGAAGAGTTTTTGTAAAATCTTCCATCTCGTCGATGGGCCTTGCGGTGGCACCACGTGTACGTAATTCCATCAGCCCGGTATCATCCGAAAGCCAGTCAACTGCATTTACCAATAGATTGATGTTATCAGGATTAACCTGCTGTTGCTGGTTCTCAGAAACAGGGAAATTAGCATCGCCAATCACCACCATTTTTGAAGACGCTCCTCCTAAGATAGGCCCTTCTAAAACAGCACCCAACGTTTGCTTTTTAAGTGGGAAATCATTTTTACTCCATTCATAGCCAGGATCAATAAAGGTCATAGCCGGTTTGGTCGCGGAAAGTTCAGAGCTGAATAAAATGGGTGAGTAAGTTACAGTTGAATCACCTGTGAAATCAATAGAACTCACAAATTTTAATACCAACTGTTCCAACCCTGCAGTAACCGGATGTTCACCAAAATTTTTTATCTGAGGAATATATGGGAATAGTACAGGTCTTTGTACCCGAAATGCGCCCTGCTGCCCAGTTACCATCACTGTTACTGCATTAGCATCCAAAACAAAGTTATTACTGACGTTTATCCCGGTTTTACTTAACCATTTTTCCAGACCAGTATTAATTGCATGCCCCATATTATAACCACTGTTTAAGTCGACATCTACCCGGTTTATGCCTACCACTAAATGTCCTCCATTCTTAACATAATCAGATAATTGATCAAGATGCTGTTCAGGAATTGTATCTGTGGGACCCAAAACTAAAACCGTTTTATATTTTTCAAGTTCTTTCGTAGAATCAGTTAGCGAAACATCTTCAACATGGTATAATACTGATAATTCACGGACCGCCTGAGGAATGTTTTGCATGCCTGATTCTCCGTGGCCAGTTAGCAATCCAACTAATGGTTTATCCATCACTGATAGCTTTTTTATATTACTTGTGAGCGAATATTCCATTCCGCTGGTCGATTGTATAACAGGTATAACCTCCTTACTATCACCAAGTTCAATAGCTGCTCCCATATAAGCAACCTGAGCCTTCAACTGATCTTTTTCACGCACCTGTACTTGCATTTGCATTACTCCAGCCTGTTGGGCTTTTCTTTCTCCTTCTTCATCTTTTAATGGATCGATAAACTCGTAAACAACCATTCCATTTGATGCTTGATTATATTCTACCAGCATATCACGAAAATCGCGACGGATATTATCTAATTGTGGAGGAAGGTTGTTTGAAAAATAGGCTTTTATTGTGATTGGCTCGTCAAGGTTTTCCAATAAATCCTTAGTAGCATTGCTTAAAGTATAGCGCTCATCTTCGGTAAAATCCAACCTGAGAAAGAACTTGGCTGCCAGAATATTTATCAATACTAATATTCCAACTATAAGCAATATGATAGTTGTATATTTTTTCTTTGATCTCATTGTTTAAGCTGTTTATTAGTTACTGTTTAAATTTCTTTTTACTAAAACCGATTCGGCACCAAACAAGCCAAGAAATACAATTGTGAAAAAGAAAATAATATCTTTTGAATCTATCACACCTCTGACGATTGATTGATAATGGCTGGAAATACTTAACCAGTCAATAACATTACCCAGGGTTCCTGAAAAGTTGCCAGCAATCATTCCGAACAGCAGATGGAAGAAAATCCCAATAAACAGTGCCAGAAGGAAAGATACTATTTGATTCGATGTCAGGCTACTAGCGAAAATACCTATGCTTACGTATGCTGCACTCATAAACAAAATTCCCAAGTATCCTGTCCAGACAGCCCCATGATCGATAGGCCCGATTGAGGCAATGGTGAAATAATAAGGCAAGGTAAGTGCCAGTGAAATACCTATTAACATCATAATTGACAGAAATTTACCATTGACAAACTGCCAATCGGATACCGGTTTGGTAAGAATAAGTTCGATGGTGCCAGTGTTTTTTTCTTCAGCCACCAATCGCATTGTTAGGGCTGGTATAAAGAAAAACAAAGTCCAGTAGGCAACACTAAAAAAGGCATCCATGCTGGCTTCTCCTCTGAAAAAAACATCTCCTCCTCCATAAAGCCAGGTGAAGAATCCTGTAAAGCCCAAAAATGCAATAAGCATGATGTATGCAAGCAATGAATCAAAAAAAGAGTTTAATTCCCGCTTTGCTATAATCCATATTTGTTTCATTCGTTATTGTTTTAATTATTTTTAATGGTCTCATGGAGCATCCACAACAATTCCCCTCCCCTGCTATTTGCAAGCCAATGAGGGTTAAAGCATTTTACCATGCAATAAAATTGCTTCCATGGATGGTTCATTCGTTTTTGTTTTAATTTGCAGTTAATTCACGGAAAATATCTTCAAGCTTCGTTTCAGTTGGTGTAAGTTCTGTTAAGAACCAACCATTATCAACACACATTTGAAAAATTGCCTTTTTTGATGATTGCCCTAGATTGCTTTGAACTTCATACGTACCATCACTTTTTGAAATAAAGTCTGCTATTTCAACGGTTTCCAGCTTTTGGATAGCGTTAAAAATGGTATTTACATCATCACCTTCGATACCCACCTTAAGTAGCTCTTTGCCCTGCGCTTTTTTACGTAAATCAACCGAGGTGCCATTGGCAACAATTTTTCCTTTGTTAATGATAAGTATCCTGTCACATGTTGCTTCTACTTCCGCCAGAATATGCGAGCTTAAAAGCACGGTTTTTTCTCGTCCAATTTTTCTTATAAGTTCCCTAATTTCAACTATTTGGTTCGGATCAAGTCCCGTGGTAGGTTCGTCAAGAATCAGCACTTCAGGATCGTGAATAAGGGCCTGCGCCAATCCAACACGCTGCCGGTATCCTTTTGAAAGCTCATCTATTTTTTTATGTTTTTCGCCTTCTAAACCGCAAACTTCAACCATTTCACGTATGCGATCCTTAACTTTGCTTTTTTCTATACCATGTATTTCAGCAATAAATTTTAAATAGTCAATTACCGGCATATCCGTATAAAGAGGATTTGATTCTGGCAAATAACCAATCTTTTTCTTGATTAATTCAGGATTGTCATTAATCGATATGCCACCTACTTTTATATCTCCTTCGTTTGGAGGAAGATAGCAGGTAATTGCTTTCATGGTAGTAGATTTTCCGGCACCATTAGGACCCAGAAAACCTAAAATTTCTCCGGTTTTTACTGTAAACGAAACATTATCTACAGCTTTTTGAGAACCGTAACTTTTAGTAATGTTCTCCACAACAATATCCATAGCGTTTCTTTTAGTGATTTTGGAATACAAAAAAAATTAATTTGCGATTCTTTAGTACCTATTTAAGTTTTTTTAAAACCGACTTTAAGACTTTTTAACGTATGTTAAAACAAAATGAACATGGCTGATTATAGCTCTATAAGTCGCTAATAATTACTGAAATAATATGCTGCCAGATAAGATTTCCTGTTGAAGAATAATCGTCATTTTTTCAGTGGTATCAGTTAAAAGAATTAGCATACTCTTAGTTATGGAGGCATTTTATAACAAATGGTTACGTTCCGCTGAAGTACAATAAATGAAGACGTAGATTCTCTGTAAATATAATTTGATTCTCCCGTTTGAAATAGATACTGAAGCTCCACAAAATATTTATGCCAATAAATTTTTTAATGATCATTATATTCAACTAAATTCGCTGCCGCTATCATTTAATTACAGGTTAATATTTATGCGAACTTTATTTTTTATTCTTCTTTTTAATATCACTCTTTCTTTAAATGCACAAACAAGTATAAATTCCATATTGATTTTAGGAGACTCCTACTTAAAAGGACACTTTGGCTTCTTTCTGCAAAAAGAAATACACGATAGCGGCCAATACGATGTGCTTTCAATAGCTATTGGCGGAGCAGGTTCTGAAACTTTTCTTCCGCCAATGAAAAATAGCTGTTGTGGATATAGAGTTAGGCAATCATGTGCAAATATTAACTTAGAAAAAACAAAAAATATTGAGGAAGTAGAAATACCCATACTTGAAAAAGCAGAAAGTCCCACAAACAAGGTTGTAATGCAACTGTATGGAGGCGATTTGTCAGCTATTATGAATACTTACAAACCATTAGCTGTTATTTTAGTACTTGGTGCCAATAAAATAAATGCCCACGAAGAGCTGCTAAAGCTCATTAAATCATACGACATCAATATTCCAATTGTTTGGATTGGGCCTTTCAACAGTAAAATATCAGCTGGAAGGTATGCTTCAATCAAAAGAGCAATAAGTAATCAATCAAATTGTTTGCTGGTGCAATCAGATTCTATTGTAGATAAACTTAAACTTGTCCCGGAACATTTTTATGGTAATGATGCAAAAAAACTGGCCAAAGCAATATACAAGCAATTCGAAGCATTTTTAGATTCATCGATATGCCGAAATTATGAAAACATTACTGATGCCATGCTTTTTTATTTGCCAGATTTTATTGAACCTAAAAAAGCCAGGAACGTGACAACCCTAAAGGCTAATAATAAAGAAAGAATTAATATAAAGTGCATCTTAAAATGAATACAAGCCCCTCCTATTATAACCTAAACTCCAGAGTTAAATTAAAACAAGTCGCAGATGGTCATATTGGTATCGTAAAGAAAATAAAAAGCAGAATTATCCAAAAAGATGCCCTAAAGATTATTGAAATAGCAAATACTATTTGGGAAGAAGATCCGAAATTAAAAGTTAGTTTAATCTGCAATGATAATATTTGTTCTAAATCGGTGAAACTGCTGATTGATAATAGCATTGGGGTAATTCGCTAATAATAAATTCATGCTTAGCCCGGTTATTTTTGCTTCAACCCAAAGCATTTTTAAGTAATCAAAGCAACTCTGTGGATTTTATTACTGAAAAGTCAGCAAGAATGATTAAGTTGCAAGGAAATAAAATGTTGATATATTTGTTTATCTTTGAAGTGGATAAATATCAATTACTTAACTAAAATTCATACAAGTGAAAATAATCGAATTGATGATTTATATGCTTCCTGTCAAAATATAAAAATCTGCCTTCTGGATTAAAATATAATCATCATTCCGGGATGATTATATTTTAACTCTGGTACTTTAACCCTACAACGATAACATCATCTCTTTGCGCTTCACTTCCTTGCCAGTCCATTAATTCATTATTTAGAGCTTGTTGCTGAGCCTCTAAATCTAAATTCGCAATGCTTTGAATCAAATCACTAAATTTCTTTGAGCCAAAACGTCTTCTTTCTGTATTGTTTTGATCCCTAAAACCATCCGAAAACAAATACATAATGTCACCACTTTCAATAATAAAACTGTTATCCACAAATTTGGCTTTGCCTGTAACATTATGAGAACCACCTACTGAGCTACTTGCCCCCTTAATCCTTTCAATGATGTTATCTTTTTTTCGGTATATTAAAATTGGAAATTTAGCTCCTGCAAAAACAACTTGCACTTTTCCATTATGTTTTTCTGCATAAATAATTCCCAGATCCATACCATCATTGTTCTCGGTTTCTTCCTGATGAAGCGCTTTCTTAATTCCTGAATTCAAATTTTCAATGATTCGCGACGGAGAATATATTTTATTAATACCAACAATATTGTTCAATTGACTCATAGCGATCATTGACATAAATGCACCAGGAATCCCATGACCAGTACAATCAACAACACTGACAATAATTGATTGTTTGTCATTTTGCTCTATAGCCGATGCCCAGTAAAAGTCTCCGGAGACTATATCCCTGGGTTTATAAAGAATGAAAGAGTCGAAAAACGAATCAATTATCTCTTTTGATGGAATCATTGCTCGTTGAATAGTCCTGGCATAATTTATACTATGATTTATTTGTATGTTCTTTTCCTGGAGTTCTTCTTTTTGGGCAAGAATATCTTTGTTTTTCTGGGAAATTTCTTTGGTACGCTCTTCAACAATACGTTCCAACTCCTTATTTTGGGCTTTCAGTCGTCTTGAGTTTAATCTCACAATGCCAATTACTAATAATACAAATAAAAGAATGTAAGTTATAATTGCCCAACTAGTTTCCCAAAACGGAGGATGTATAATAATTCGATATTTAGTAATCTCACTTTCAGCACCATAAACATTTGTGGCTTTTACTTTAAGCGTATAATCTCCAAAAGTAACTTTGGTGAAAGGAGCCTTGGGTTCGTTACTTGGATTGGACCAGTAATCATCATAACCATCCAAAATATATGAATAGGTTGTTAGTTCAGGCTCTTCGTAAAACAAGGATGAAAACTCAACAGAAAACGAATTGTGTTTATAATTTAGCTCTATAACGTTGGATGAATTTTGCAGAAGGCTTACTGATGTATGTATAGAATCAATATAGTTTCCTGGTTTATAGCAGTTTCCATAGAATAAAACAGAACCATTTTTTAAATAAACTTTTCGTATTAATACATTGAAGGATTTGTTATAATCCTTCACATCTTCTAAGTCATATAAATATAGTCCATTACTTGAATAGATATTTAAAATGTTCTCTTGTACAGAAATTTTATAAACACTCGGAAACCGGACCGAAAATTGATTATCCCATTTATAACCACCGGATTCAGATTTATTTAAAAACCCTACTTTTCGGTCTTCACTATTAACAATGAATTTATCTTTATACGGAATTACCTGTATTAAACTAACAGAATCATGAGAGAAAACCTTTCCAATAGAAGTATCCTGCACAAAAAATTGAGAATCATTATTTTCTTTTGGGACATACAAACCTTTGCGGGTAGTTATAAAAATCTTGTTATCAATTATTTGAACCGTATTGTATTCATTTGTAGGTAAACCATTTTCAACAGTAAAATGTTTAATTTTATAGTTTTCAATATTGTCTGATTCATATTCAACCTTGTAAATTCCATCAAAATCTGTAGAGAGCCAAAGTTCGCCTGGTTTTAATTCTACTATTTCAACAATTCGTTTATCAACACCATCAAAGCTTAAATATTTTTTTAAGTTTATCCGCTTATTCTTTTCCGTAATTCGGTAGGAGACAAATTCGTCATCGTGCCCAATAAAAAGAATATCATCAGAAAGCCGCGATTTTTTAATAACAGATGCTGGTTCTTCCAAAAGATTAACAAACTTTCCTTTTCTTAAAATATAAACCCCTCTGCTGCCAACAGCGAGTAAATTATTTTTTACAACAGCAAAGTTCCAGAACTCAAATATTTCTTCTGTTAACTTACTGAATTCCAGCTTTTCTCCATAAATAATATCTTTTTGGTCGGGATACTTAAATATACCGGACATGGTCCCAACATATAATTCATTATTAAACATCACAGATGAGGTTACAAATCCAACAAGGTTGTTGAATTCTTCATTGAAGAAACTTAATGGATAACTCAAATCAATATGGGATATTCCCTGTTGAAGTCCTGCCCATAAATTTCCTGCTTTATCGGTATAAAGAGAATATACACAGTTGCTATTTAAGCCATTATTGCTATTGATAATTCTTTTAATGTTTCCTTTTTGGTTAATCAGAACAATTCCACCTGTAACTGTTCCAAAAGCAAAAAGTTCGTTGTTTATTTTTGCAGCTGAATACATCGAATTTTCATCAATGTACTCGGTGGCATTTGATTCAAGATGTTTTATGACTGAACCAGCAACTTTTTTCTTAAAATTATAACCGCCATTCACCTTAAATAATGCCAGATCATAAGTATAAAATCCATCGTCTCTTGTCCCTATCAGAATTTTTTCATCTATAAATTCAATTAAGGTATACATTCGATGCTTTGAATTGAAAACAGAACTATATGGTAATTTAATAAGCTCATTATTTTCAATAATGGCCAATCCTTTGTCTTTAAGCATTACAAATACCCGGTCATAAGCTTTAAACCCAAACATTGCCTCCATTTCAGCTTCAATAACACTAATTTTACCTTGGCTGAAGCAATAGATTTTATTTGGCGTAAAGAAATAAGTTCCTGATGAAATGGCAACAACCCTCCAAATATCAGCAAACTCTTTATCCTCCTCTGTTTCAATTTTATCGGTAAGCGAAACAAATTCCCTGCTCCCATTAGTATTGATTGACAGATATCCAAAATTTGCGAAAGTTCCTATGTACAATACCCCTTCCGGGCTAACATCTAAACTCCTTGCAGGAACAAGGTTGGGCAGGTTATATGTATTCCATTTGCTTCCATCAAACTCTAAAATGGCCTGGGTATTTCCAAAAAACATAACACCTCTATTGTCTTGAGTAACTGACCAGTTTTGAGAACTAGCAGCATATTCTGAAGGCAGGTAATTTTTAATCAGTAGGTTTCCGGTGGATAGATTTTGAGAAATAGTGGTAAGCTGCGAAAAAGTGATTACTAGAACGACCAGGCACATTCCTCTTAATTTCTGCAATATCAGATTTTGTAATTGGTAAGCCCAGTAAACATTACTTTTCAACATGGTGGATGAATTTAGGTAATTTTACTAAAAAGGTCTGGTATAAATAATTTCAAATTTTGAAACAAAGTAAAATTCATTACGTACAAATAAATAAAGCATCATACAATATATAAAAAAAGACTCACTTATTATACCAAATCCAAGAATATCTTAAATCATAATGATATTGTTATGATATGTTAACAAGCGTTCCATTTCTTAACTATTAAAAATATCCCAATGAAAACAAAAAAGACATTTTGGTTGGCGAGATTTATAGCCATGTGTTTTGGTTTTACAATTATTTCTGCCATTGGATCTGCACAATATAATGTGCCGGAGAATTACAGCACCATACAAGAGGCTATAAATGCAGCCTCAAGCGCAGGAGGAGGAAAAGTTTATGTAGATGATGGCATCTATTACGAAAACTTAACCATTTACGATAAGGTTTTTGTTATTTCAAAAAATGAGAATCCCGAATTAGCAATAATTGATGCTGGTGGTTCAGGAAATATTGTTGATTTTGACGCCTGTCTAAACGGTGGAATAATTGGATTCACTTTACAAAATGGGGGTTCAAATGGTCAATTTGCCGGAGTGAAAATTGCCGGTGATCAAGCCCCAGTTGTTGCAAAGAACATCATCATGAATACAAAAAACGGGCTTAAAATTCAGGGTGATGCTCAACCACTTATCATCAATAACACTATTGTAAACAACATTGATAACGGACTACTTGCCGGAGGAAATAGCCCTGCTACCGTTTTAAATAATATCATTGCCTATAACACTACAGCTGGTGTTTCAATGAATGGTGGAGCAATTGATTTGCTTGAATACAATTGTGTTTTTGGAAATACGGTAGACTATGATAATATCAGTGCAGGAGAAAATGATATTTCAGAAGATCCTTTATTTGTTGCAGCAACCGATTTCCATTTGCAAGCGGTCTCGCCATGCAAAAATACCGGCTACACCTTTAGCGAAGAGACTACTGACATGGGTGCTTATGGTGGAGACATTGATATTGACAACGATTATATTTCTGAAATGTACAATGTTGATGGAAATGTTACAACAAGTTTGGGCATCTCAATCTTAACTTCAAGCTCAAAAAAAGCAGTTGCCAAAACAAAAGTAACGAAGGCAGATAGAGCTACTTATGGTTTAAGCAAGAAAAAGAGCTCTGGTGAACCTGGTGTAATTACATACATTATCTCCTCAGAAATATCAAGCGGTGATGTTACCCTTGATTTTTCAAGTTCAGGATTTGAACCAAGTAGTCTGGAAGTGTATAAAGTAGATATTGCAAGTGGTAATTATTCTTTGAAAAGCTCATCTTCACCGCTTACAGTAAGTTCTTCTGATTTAAATGGAATATGGATGATAAAAGGTCAACAAGCTACGAACGTAGAACTTCCTGAATTTTCAAATCTTATGATTTTCCCAAATCCTTCAAAAGGAGTTTTCAATATTAATTTGAATGAGGAAAACTATGGCGCACAGATAGAAATTAAAGATTTAACAGGTCGTTCGATATATGAAAAGATGGCTGATAAAACAAAAGAAGACGTTAATTTAAATCAGCAAAAAGGTATTTTCGTTGTGAAGATTTCTAACGGAACCGAAGTGGTTACAAAAAAGATATTAGTATACTAAAACTGTCTGCAAAAATACGAAGCACTTACATTCGTAATTTGGGGTTCAGGTATTTCTCAATGGAAGTTGCCTGACCCTATCCGCAGGCTGAGACTTTAGCAATTCTCAATTTAGTTGTCCTTCCCACTAACACCAAGCCGCTATCAAGATAACAAAAAAAGAATCTGGTATAATGCCAAATAATTAGCATATTAAGAAAATTTATTTTCTGTTACATGATAACTATTCGGTATAACTTATCTATTTTTATGCATAAATCTCATACTCCTACACCCACACACTATTGACGTGTTGGTTCTTCTTTTTTTGCCGTGGTGCAAGAAAAAAATGAAGAATCGTAAACATCCAGATGGAGGCAATGGCAAGATACTGGTATGGAAAATAAACGATGTTGACAAAAAAGGGTGAAACCGTAATTAATATTCCCCCATAAATCAACCACGAATGTTTATTTAGAATTCCCCTTATTACAACAGCAAAACCTACGAAATTTAATCGGTATATTACTATGTTTACATAATCCAAATCATGTTTTAATAAAATTGCAACAGCATAATACATGACGAATACTTAAAACCAGGAGTATTTCGAAAGCCGCTCCTCCGAGGATTTTGCTTTTTTACCAGCAATAAAATGCAAGGTAATAAGTATAGCCAAAAATCCAGACAAAATCCCAGCAAGGTTTAAAACTGCAACAACACTAGTGGAAGTAACACCACTTTGAATAAAAAAGTTGGCTAGCGAGGCAAAAAGAAATACAATACTCCAAAGAAAGAAAGGATAATCAATTCTGGGATTCATCCCATTCAACTTATAATCTCCTGATTCATTCGATGATTCACTTGTTTTCGTTTCCATTTTTGAATGTTTTTGGTCAGCAATTTCGCCACTAAGTTTCAGGATTAATGTGAATTGGTGGTTGATTTAATATTAAATAATATCGATTTTACTTTCAAAATAGTCCAATTTTGGCAAAGCCTCATTCAATTATTTTCAGGTAGCATCGGCATTTACCATTGTAATTTATATTTTGCCTTTGGACTAAAATATAAATACAATTGGTATAAACTTTATTTTGTTTGGAATGATGGATAGGCAGATTGATTTGAAGTTAGTTCCCACATCCCTGATTGGGTTTTATAACAAGGAATAGGCGATGAACATAGCTAAAGGCTCCATGGCTAATCCCAGTATATTCTTCAACTTTATCATTCAAGAAATGAGTGCGACGGAGAGCACTGTAAACCTCATCATCCAATTAGGTTGGCTGGAGTCAGTCTTTTAAATTCCGTATATTTCTCTTCTTTTACCAAACGCTTGTTGACCACCTTCTAATATTTCACAACACATTAGTCTTGTTTGAGCTTGATCAATCGATCCCCGTTTATTTATTGTTGATTTAATGCTCGTGCTGTTTAGCGGAATTATTAACTCAGCATCCCCAAGAACAGCAATATTGGGATTATGTGTGACAATAATTACCTGCCGCTTTTCCTTTATTTTTCTTAAATTTTCAACAATTGTTTTATAAATAAATTCGCTGTCTAAGTTATCCTCTGGCTGATCGATGATTAAAGGAACTTTTGATTTTGATTGCAATAAAATTGCCAATAGAATAGATTGTTGCTGACCTAACGACAATTGAGATAAATCTTTTGATACCACTTTTGGGTCATCATTCGTATCGATGTGCTTAGTAACGGTGATACTTGGAAGGTCTTCGTACAACAAGGATTCAAAGTCTTCGAAATTATTGTTTTCCAGGCACTTATTTAAAACATTAGCAATTTCTGCATCAGAGAACACCCTCGAATTTTCTGTATCAAGTATGGTTCTTAGTTTATCAAGATTTTTCTTCCTAACAGCAATTGCAAAGTTTATAGGAGAAATATTTTTGGCAAGATATTCTGCTTTTGACACTCTTGCAGTTTTCCATTGCATTAATGATTTAATTGAATTCTCAAACTGGGGTGAGTAATTTCCTTCTTTATACTTTATAGTAACGAAAAAACCATCAACAGTGTTTTTCAGGTTATCATTAATGCTCCTTGCAAACTCAATTCTCTGATTATATATCTTACTTTTTAAACCTAATCGGGCTGTTAAAAGCTCATTACGAACTTTCATTAATTGTTTTAATTCTTCCTCTTTTTGTTTTAATAAGTATAGCTTCTTCTGATAATAGATGAGCTCTTGTGCTATCTGGTTTATTTTACCTAAATCAAACGGAATTCCTTTTTCCTCAAGTTCCTTCTTCTTCTCATCAATTCTCTCCTGTATAGATTTTTCCTTCTCTGACCAATTCCTTAGTTCAACATTTAGTTCATCCACTTTTGAATTTAACGATTTATTCAGTTCTTTCGATTTAGTTTTCACTATTCCCGAAAACTCAGAAACAATATTCTTAACTTTATAAAAATATTCTTTCCCGATAATTATCTCATCGTCTGTAAGTGCCTGAAAATTTGAAAAAACGGAGGTTTCGGATAATAAATTCCCATATTGTTCGATTAGTTGCTTTAAATCCTTAATTATACTTTTCCTTATTTCTCTTTCACGCAGCAATGCTGTTTGATATTTCACCAATTCGCCAGCCTTATCTTTTTTAAGTTGTTCTTGCTTTCTTTCTAAATTATTCCTTTGTTTTTCAACTTCCGGAATGTTGGCAACATCTATTCGCAATTTATTAATTGCTGTTTGATTTTCGAACAATTTGCTCCTAACCACACTTTCTTCTGCAACTATTGTAGAACAATCAATAAATGTATCAAGAAAATCGATTAATACTTTTGGATTTTTATCACTATGTTGCAGTGTTTCAGCTGTTTCACCCTGTCCATAACTTTCAATTTGAATTTTAGTTATCCCGTTAGCCGGATCCAAATCATTTACAACCTCAGAGTTTTTTTCCCTAGAAAGTTTATGTATTTGTCCTGTTTCATCTTCGTAGTATAACACAATTTTTTCGGGCCATACTTCTGAGTCAACAACACGTGCACCAGATCTATTTCCCGAAGTTTCCCGTATTGTTTCAAGCAATGTTGATTTCCCTGCTCCTCTGCCTCCAATAATGCATGTTAAATTATTACTGAATTTTACATCTTGTTTGTGGAGCAGGCCTCCATCAATGGATAATCCGATAAATCTTGGTAATTTTTCAGGGATTAAATCTTCAAGGCGAATTCTTGAAGCACTCGATAACAGGGCTATTTTTAATGCATAAAAACCAGGCATATCCACTTTTATCCTTGTCAGTTTGTTATTTCCTTCTGCGTTTATTCCAATTTTTTCAAGCTCATGAGAATCGGACGACATTAACTTTGGAAATTCGTAGTCGATATTCAAATTTAGTTTTTCAATTCTTCGATTAACTAGTTTTAGCCGATGCTCTTTTTGCTCAGTATCATCATATTGAGTGTAAAGATTTATTGAGCTTTTATTACTAATCTCAAGTGCAAATAAATCAGGATGAACTAAAACATCCTCCATTTTGGGTCCAAATTTATTAATTGTCTTTTCAAAACCAGAGTCAAGTTCAATATGAGCCAGCACACCAAAGCCATTGTATTGGCCAGCAAAATTCAAACAGTCGACAATTCCCTGAGTACATTTTTCTTTATCTTTAGAAATTAAGAGTTTCCCATAAAAATTCTTTAAATCTTGATAATTATCGAAATACACTAACAAATGCCCTTGTGTTGTACTAATCTCTATTCCTGGTATTACTAAAATATTCTTTTTCTCAGCATATTCCAGTGCACTTTTAACATTGCCTATTTCATTATAGTCTGTAATGGAAATAACCTGCAAATCCTTCTCAATTGCTTTATCAATAATGTTTTGAGGAGTCATTTGCTCATCCGTAACATTGTAAGATCCGTTTTTACCGTATGAATGAATATGTAAATCTGCACGTACAAATTGTGCCCCGCTATCTGTTAAATTCAATCTTTCCATTTCCTGTTTATTTATTACTTCTTCCAACTTTACTTAGTCCAAATAAAATACCATTAATAGCAACATTCGAATATTTTTTTATTGAAGTTTTTAACCCTTGTATATAAGAATACTCCATAGAAATTATAGTGCCAAAGGATGATCTGTGAAGAACACGCTATGTGAAAATTAAGTTGTTTAAGAAATTATTTTGGTGCTTTAGATCAGGTCTTCTAAGAAATTAGAACCGAAACCTAAATTTCTAAGTTCCAATATTTGGATTTATTGGTAGTGCATATGAATGTTTAATAAAAGCCTGACTAAAAGAAATTGAATTAGCATTAATGACCAATAACTTTCAATGACATAGCGAATTGAAGAAAATTAGCTCTTAAGTATCAAGACCATTTTGCAATTATAAACAATCTCAAAAATCGAAATATAATTTCCCAAAAGCTGTTGAATTCCAGCTTTTTTTTAAGTCATAATACTGGTATTTAAATCCAAATTCGGCACCTGACTGTTCATTAAATTTATAACGTAAAGAACCTCCAATATTTGAGCTTGGGAAAAGAGGATAGCCAAAGCTGGTATCATCACCTGAATGTAAAATATATTCTCCCCACAGTTTAAACTGAAGCTTTTTTGTAAAATCATACCGGATTTCTGAAGTTATTCCCCAAATATCCTTATAATCACCTGCCAAAAAGTTAAATTGCCTGCTGAAATAGCCGCCTAAATCTGCAGAGAACCTGTTGTTAGGCAGAAAGCGAATGGCTTTATTAAACTGGATGTACGAACCCACCGAATTGTATGTTTTCTTTCGGCTATGGTGATAAAGATAAAAATTAGCAGATATCCTGTTTAGTTGCATTTTATTAAAATCAATACCCAATAACTGATATCGTATGATTCCCTTTTCTATTAAAGTTTTGGGGCGATTGTATATTAATTCCATGTTCTTATCAAGAAATTGTTTCATCTCCTCGGTAGAAGAATTGCTTCCCCAAAAATCTTCTACTCTTACCGGGTTATTCAACTCTGCCAGCGAAAGAGGAATTTTTGAATATTCCTGAAAAGAAAAATATTTCTGTTTATCAATAGTATAATGTAAAGGTGATTTAGTATCAATTATTGCATCCTCAACTTGTTGAGACAAGGCCTGCAATGAAAATACACTTGCAATTAGTAGGGTAGCGATTGATTTAGTCATAAGGTAAAGATAATTGAATTTCAATTATTGACGTTTAACATAAAATTCCACCTTTACCTATATATTAAAATCATTATCAGTACATTGTGCTATTTTTCAACAATAAATATTGCTTTTATTTAACAAAGATCAACACTGTAAAGGCATATAGCTGTATATCTTTACTTCCATGGTCCCCATTTCATCGTTAGTTTGTCCCTCTCACGACTTTTACCTGTAGTAACATTTTTCTGAAAATAACATATTGCATCATCTTCGAAATAACAAATAGTGATTTCGACTTTATGCTCTGCATTCGGGTTATCATTATAGTCCATCAAGATTGTTCTATTTATTATTCCCCCTTTTTCATATAAATAGCGGCTAACATTTCTGTCCTCATTCAATTCAATATAGCATTTCCTATTCAGTTTTTTATCGCGACCTGTAAATTCCATGAACTTCATATCCCAGTTACTATCAAATTCAAAAGTAAATGTTCCGTCAGAGTATACATTCTCGGGCTCATTTTTTCGAATTATGATAAATTTCCGACCTTCCCTGGTAATTGAATATGTAACTTTATGGCACTGCTGGTTTGGTGTTTTCCCAAATCTATCACAATAAGTAAGCACACTATATTTAGAAAGGACACCATCCGAAAAATAATCAAATTCCCTAACCTGGATGATATCTGTAGCTAACGAAGGGCCTCTTTTGTAATCACTTGTTGCTTTATAATAGTGGATGAATTTTTTAATTTTTTCCACCCTTCCCTGCCGGTCAAAAAACACAGAATCGATAGGATATTTGTAAAAGTTGCCAATCTTTTTCGTTATAATAGTGCTCCTTCCATCCATCCTGACAATTCTTTTATCGGAACCATAGTCAAAAGAGAAATAGATATCAGGAAAACGTATTGAAGTAATTTTTTTATTTATAGTATCTACTTTAAATGAGTTTTCTAATAAATCCAAAGTAGCCCTCCATGGAGCATATGGGCTTTCAATTTTTTCAGATAAAACCGTATATTTAAAATCACTAAGCATTGAATCTCCAATAATATCAACCTTTTCCCTGGAAATAATAATTTCTTCATTTACAGTTCTTAATGCAGCCTCAACAAGCCTTGGAAGCTCTTGTTGTAAAAAAGTAACCGAATCCAATATTAGCTTTCTGTGATACAGTGAATCTTTAACAAACTTTTCCCTGGCAATTAATGAGTCTCTAATAAACTCTTGTCTTTTTAGGTATGCTGAATCAACAGCAACATTCATTGTGTCGCTTTCAATAATGTAATCAGGATTTTCATCAGGTTTTATTGTATCTTGTTCAATTTGGGCAGATAACTGGGTGAAGCAAAATAAGCCCAATAAAAAAAGAAAAGTTCTTTGTAGCATCGGTTTTGGGTTTTCGTGATTAATAAAAATTGACTCTGTCTTTAACAAATTTAAAAATAAAACTAACGAATTACAGGCTTTTGTACTGAAAATTTAACCCAATCATAATCCTACAAAGCTAAAACTTCTTTTATCTGGTTAAGATTTTATTGATAAGAATGTATCTTTTAAATGATTTTGAGCATCTTTACAATTTTTGATGGCGTTTAATTTTTTTGTGTGATGCAATTTGTATTTTTTTTGCGAGTTGCAAAATTTTGCAGAACGTAATGAGTCAATAAAATCTAAACTTTTAATCATGATGAAAATTATCCATTTGATGATTATTGCCTTGCTGTTTTCCATGTGTAACAGCAATCAACAAAACCAAAACGAAGATAAAAATGAATTGAGTGGTGATGTCACCATATTTCATGCAGGCAGTTTATCAATTCCTTTAAAACAGGCAACCGAAGAGTTTAAGAAACTGCACCCGGGTGTAAACTTCTTGCTAGAATCTGCAGGAAGCGTAAAATGTGCCCGAAAAATTACCGACTTAAACAAAGCTTGTGATATTATGGCAAGTGCCGATTATACCGTAATTGACGATATGCTGATTCCAAAATATACTAAGTGGAATATTAAATTTGCCAGCAATGAAATGTGCATTGTTTATCATGAAGGTTCTAAATATGCAGATGAAATAAATCAGGATAACTGGTACGAAATACTAATGAAAGATGATGTTGTTTATGGCCGTTCCGATCCAAATGCAGACCCTTGTGGTTACAGGGCTGTTTTGGTAAGCCAGTTGGCTGAAAAACATTATAATCAGAAAGATTTTAGTGCCAGACTTTTAGCAAAAAACACAAAATACATCCGTCCTAAAGAGACCGATCTTTTAGCATTGCTTGAAACAAATACCATTGACTATATTTTCTTATATCGTTCTGTTGCTCAACAACATGAACTCAAGTATCTTGTTTTACCTGATGAGATTAATTTAAAGAAAACCGAGCAAGCTGAATTTTATTGTACAGCAACAGTTGATATCAATGGGAAAGAACCTGGCCGAAAAATAACAAAAAAAGGTGAGCCAATGGTATATGGAATCACTTTACTAAATAATGCTCCTAACAAGAAAGCGGCTTCCGAATTTTTAAAGTTTATGCTTTCAAAAGAAGGCGGAATGAAAATTATGGAAGAAAATGGTCAACCTTCAATGATTCCATCAAAAAGTGAAAGTTACGAAGCTATTCCTGAGGAATTCAAACCTTTTGCAATACCAAATTAAACCATTAAACTTTACTTGCAAAGAGGAAACTTTAACAGTATTCCTCTTTAAATTGTATCAATTGTTTAATCACTATAAGATGATTCCTAAAATATTATTTTTACTAGCAGTCTTAATTTTAAGTACTGGTTATGTTAAAGCGCAGTTTCAGGTAGATGCAGAAATTCGTCCAAGATATGAACTTAGAGATGGATACAAAGGCCTTAAAAGCGATGGTGATAAGCCCTTGAATTATATTAGTCAACGCTCAAGAATACAATTTGCTTTCCAAAAAGAAGACCTTGAGTTTATGCTATCTTTTCAGGATGTGCATGAATGGGGCACCATGGCACCAAAAAAAATGAAGGAAGGTGTAGCTGGTTTGCATGAAGCCTGGGTAAAACTTAAACTCCAAAACAACTTTTTTATCCAGGTAGGTCGTCAGGGTATTCAATACGATAATGCAAGATTATTGTCAGCAGCAAACTGGAACCAGGTTGGCTTTTCGCACGATGCTCTTAGGCTGGGTTTTGTAAATGAAAAATGGCAAATTGAAACAGCTGTTGCCTACAATAATAGCCAGGGATTTGAAGGAAGTCCCTATGAATTAATGAATTCAATTTGGTTAAGCAGAAAAATTGGAAAGTTCACTTTTTCAGTCCTTAACCTTGCTGATATGAGACAAAAGAATGATTCAACAGATATAGATTATTTAAAAAATACTGTTGGCCCAATCGTAAAATACAAGTCAGACAAATTTGATGCAGAATTAAGATCATTCTATCAGCATGGTAAACAACCAAGCGGAATGGATATATCAGCTTACTACATAAACACAGATTTAATCTATAAATTTATTGAAAAGTTTAAAGCAATTGGTGGAGTTGAAGTGCTATCAGGAAACGATGCAACAAACAACTCATCTTCAACCGATAACGCTTTCGATATCATGTATGGATCAAGACATAAATTTAACGGGTTGATGGATTATTTTAGCGTACCATCTACAACCAATGGTGCAGGGTTAGTTGATTACTATGCTAAGCTGGGATATACTCCGGCTAAGAAATTATATCTTGAAGCACAATGGCATTATTTTGATCTGCAAAACAATTACCTTGCTAACGATATAGTTCAAGACAAACATCTTGGAAATGAAATAGATTTATCAGCCAAAATAAAATTCAATAAATCAGTAGAGCTTTACTTATCTTACAGTACTATTTTTGGAACTGAAACTCTTGAAACAATAAAAGGGGGCGATAAAGACTTGTTCAATTCTTATGCTGTTGTAATGCTTACTGTAAAACCAAATTTATTTAAATCGGAAAAGCAATAAATGAGAGAAGCTCTGATTTAGAGTGTTACCATCCGGTAAATCAAAATAATTAAAAAACGGATGAATCAATTTAATGTGACGAAGCTAGTTTTTATTTTTTTCAGTGGGGTGGTGCTTTTATTTATCATTGCCCCACTAATTAGCATGACTCTTGCTACAACCGGGACTCAGCTATTCGAAACTGCAAAAGACCAAGAGGTTATTGATAGCATCTGGCTAACACTTAGGGTTTCATTCATCACCACATTGTTTTTTGCTTTAGCTTCAGTTCCTCTAGCCTACTTACTTGCGAGACATGATTTTCCATTAAAAAAAGTGGTTACCGGAATTATTGATTTACCAATTGTTATTCCACACTCTGCAGCAGGTATTGCAGTACTAGGATTTATTTCCAGAAATTCTACAATTGGGAAAGTAGCAGAAAACTTCGGGCTGGATTTTGTAGGACATCCTGTAGGCATTGGATTAGCAATGGCTTATGTTAGCGTTCCGTTTTTGATTAATGCGGCTCATGATGGATTTGCTGCTGTACCAGTCAGACTGGAAAAGGCTGCACTTAACCTTGGAGCTTCACCATTACGCATGTTTTTTACCATTTCATTACCATTAGCATGGCGAAACATCGTTTCTGGAATAATTATGATGTTTGCAAGAGGAATGAGTGAGTTTGGTGCTGTAATTATTGTGGCCTACCATCCAATGATAACCCCAATTTTAATCTATGAGCGATTTGGTGCCTATGGATTAAAATATGCCCGGCCTGTATCTGTAATTTTTATCCTTGTTTGTCTGGTTGTATTTGTTGGCTTAAGATTGTTAATTAAAAATAAAGAAAGTGCTCAGGATAAGTAATTTAAATAAGTCCTTTAAAGGGTTTTCTTTAAAAAATATTTCACTGGAAATAGATAAAGGAGACTATTTTGTAATCCTGGGTAAATCAGGCACAGGTAAGTCTTTACTTTTAGAGCTTTTAGCAGGAATTATTCCATCAGACAGTGGCACAATTGAACTTAACAACGAAGATATCACTCATAAAAAGGTTCAAAAGCGTAAGTTAGGCCTTGTTTTCCAGGATTTTGCTCTGTTTCCACATTTAAACGTGTGTGAAAACATTGCCTATGCATTAAAAAGTAATGGACATAGCAAACCTGATTTGGAAAAGGAAGTGAAAAAATATGCCCAACTAACCGGGGTTGACCATTTACAAAACCGATATCCGACAAAGCTATCAGGTGGGGAACAACAACGGGTTGCTCTTGCCAGAACACTTGCCAGTAAACCTCATTGTCTGCTTTTAGATGAGCCTTTGGCATCTATGGATGTACAATTGAAAGACGAACTTAGGGACCTTTTGCATAAAATAAATGAATCAGGCATCACCATCGTTCATGTTACACATGATTACGAAGAAGCAATGGCCCTTGCAAATAAAGTGGCCATTATGCATGATGGCGAAATCATCCAAAAAGGGTTTATCAAAGAAGTATTTCAAAATCCTCAAAATGAATTTGTTGCATGGTTTACAGGTATGAAGAATTTCTTTAGTGCTAAATTGATTTCAACAAACGAGGCACTTATAAATAATGATATTGTAATTAAGGTACAAGCAGCTAAAGAATCTGTTAATGTTAGAGTTCTCGTTGAGAGTAAACACATTATTCTTTCGAAGGATAAAATTGAATCGAGTGCAGCAAATAATTTCAGAGGAACAATTACAAGGATGCAAACCAAGCCAAATGGCTATGAGGTTTTAGTTGATATTGGTATTACATTATCAGTGGTAATAACCTCCGAGTCAAAAGAAAAATATGGTTTTGATGTCAATCAAGAAGTTTGGTTGTTTTTTAAAGCATCTGAAGTGCGCATTCTTTATTAGTTTGTTTTGCTACTATTTATAAATTCTACTCTTTAATTTTAACTATAGTTTATTGTTAAATGTCTCGCTTATAATAACAAAATAATTGATAATTTTATAGAGAAATCTCTGTAAGATTATCAAATCCTGAGGCATGACAAAAAGAACCATCAAAATTCTGTTGTGGGTTGGCCTGTTCAGCATTGCAATGGGCTATCTCGAAACTGCTGTGGTAGTTTATATCAGAGAATTAATTTATCCTGAGGGGTTTAAGTTTCCGCTAAAGCCTATTGAAGCACATTTGGTATTCACAGAGGTATTTCGCGAAGCTGCAACCCTTATCATGCTAATAGGCATCGGTATTTTTGCCGGAAGAAAACCTACAGAACGCTTTGCCTACTTTATTCTTAGCTTTGCCATTTGGGATATTTTTTATTACATCTTTTTAAAAGTGCTGATTAACTGGCCCGAATCAATCCTAACCTGGGATGTGCTATTTCTAATACCTGTTACCTGGACCGGACCTGTAATAACACCAATAATTGTTGCATCCCTGATGATTGTACTTGCGTTATTCATCATTTACTTCACTGATAAACAGGGAAAAACACATATTTTAGGGAGGGAGTGGATATTACTTATTGGAGGATCACTAATAGTAATTGTTGCGTTTTGTTGGGATTACAGTAACTTTATCCTTAAAGAATATTCCTTTTCAGAAATTTTTACAGTTCCCCTGAAAACCCTTTTTGATCTTTCATTGGAATATATTCCTGAGAGTTTTAACTGGTGGTTGTATCTGGTAGGTTTATTCGTAATTATTGGTGGAATATTTAACTATGTGATTAGGAGTATTAACGCTTATAATTACATTAAAAACGGAAATAGTTTGAAATGAATGAAACCCTCATTGAGGGATTAGCTTACGCTGGGCCCTTCGGGGGTTTTAAAGAAATTTAAATTAAGGAATTCAGAATATTATTTTAGGATACAATTTTATAAATTTCGGTAAATTTCAGAATCCATTCATAAAAAATATTTTATTATGAACCCGCAGGAAATAAGAACAATAGTAACCGGATTTCAGAAAAGCAGAATCCTGTTAACAGCTTTCGAGTTAGATATTTTTACATTTATTGGTGAGAGAAGCCTCAATGCTCAAACCATTTCTCATGCTTTAACCTTAAATAAAAATGCTACAGAAAGACTATTGAATGCTTTAGTTGCAATAAAGCTGCTTGAAAAGAAGCAGGAAGACTTTAATAACACCAAAGAGAGTTTGATGTTTCTTTCAAAAAACAGCCCTGCCTACAATGCAGGATTGATGCACAGCAACCATTTGTGGAATACCTGGAGCCATTTAACCGAAGTTATAAAAACAGGGAAACCTGCTCATATTGAAGAAATTAATGAACGAGGCGAAAAATGGCTGGAGGCATTTATTGGTGCCATGCATGACAGAGGTAAAAAACAAGCTCCTGCACAGGTTTCAACTATCGATTTACAAAACGTTGAATCTGTGTTAGATGTCGGCGGAGGTTCCGGAGTTTTTTGTATGGCATTTCTAAACAGAAAGCCTGAATTAAAAGCTACAGTTTTTGATTTACCAAATGTGCTCCCTATTTCAAAAAGAATTGTTGAAAAAGAAGGCTTTACAGGTAAAATTGACCACTACGAAGGAGATTACACCACTGACGAACTCCCCAAAGGTTTTGATTTGGTGTTTCTTTCAGCAATTATCCATAGCAATTCGTTTGAAACAAATCAGGAGCTAGTGAAAAAATGTTACAACTCACTGAATACAAACGGCAAAATTGTCATCCAGGACTGGATTATGAATGATGCGAAAACAGAACCTTTCCAGGGAGCAATTTTTTCTATTAATATGCTGGTTGGGGTAGAAGGAGGTGATTGTTATTCTGAAAGTGAAGTAAAAACCTGGTTAACCAAAGCGGGATTTACAGATATTCAGTTAGTTGAACTTGAAGCAGGGCTTGGGCAGATGATCGGAATAAAGACATAAGATTTACAAACCAATTATAACCATCTCATAACCTATTAATTACACAAACCGCCAATATAAAAATGGGGAGTCTTTCCAGGTAGAATAGCTGCCACAAAAATAACTTTGTCGGAGCTTTATAATTATTATATCTTGCCGCCACAGTCAAAACTATATTTTTACAAAATTTAATGTATTATGTATCGTATTCTATTATTCACACTTGCTTTATTAGCAACCATTTCAGCTTTTGCCCAAAAAAATACAGATAAGGGTAAAGTTGAAATTTATGAAGGAGGAAAAGGTTATTATTACGAATCTATCCTAAAAGATGTAAATGCAGTTAATGATGCCATTGAAAACGAAGATGAGCAACCTTTTGTTCGCTTCAACATGGATCAATCGGGAATGGACTTACCTAATAATCCTTCTCTTTACAAGTCAGCTTGGTCACAAAATACTGAATCACAGGGCAATGCAGGAACGTGTTGGTCCTTTTCAACCATGTCATTTTACGAATCAGAAGTATTTCGTTTAACAAAAAAAAGAGTTCAAATTTCTGAAATTTACACTGTTTATTGGGAATATGTTGAAAAGGCTCGTCGTTTTATAGAAAAAAGAGGAAATTCAAACTTTGACGAAGGTTCCGAAGGAAATGCTGTAGCCCGTATCATGAAAGAATATGGAGCAGTTCCATTGGAAACATACACTGGTTTAATGAATGGCAGAAAATTTCATACCCATGCAAAGATGTTTGAAGAAATGAATAATTTCTTGCAATCTGTAAAGAAAAGCAACGCCTGGAACCTTGACTATGCATTAGAAACAATTAAGTCCATCATGAATCATTATATTGGAGTACCTCCAACCGAATTTACTGTTGATGGAACAAAATACACTCCAAAAACTTATTTGAAAGATTATCTTAAACTTAATCCTGCTGATTATGTGGAAATTCTTTCATACAAACAAGAGCCTTATTGGAAACAAGTTGAGTACAAAGTACCTGACAACTGGTGGCATAGTAAAGAGTACTACAACGTTCCGCTCGATGTTTATATGAAAGCTGTAAAAGATGCCATCAAAAACGGTTATACCTTGAGTATTGGAGGCGATGTATCTGAAACCGGATTTAGCCGCGAAACCAACTGTGCAATAATCCCTGATTACGATATTCCTTCGGAATATATTAATGAAGATGCCCGCCAGTTCCGCTTTTCAAACGAAACAACTACCGATGATCATGGAATGCAATTAATTGGCATCCTTGAAAACTACAAGGGAAAAGGAAAAGACTGGTACCTGATTAAAGATTCCAGCTCGGGTTCTCGTAATGTTGGAGAAAACAGTCCTTCATTTGGTTATTACTATTTCCATGAAGATTATATTAAACTGAAAATGATGGGTTTCACCGTTCATAAAGACGCAGTAAAAGAAATTTTGAAAAAATTCAAGTAATCTGAGACTTATTATACCATGACAAGGTAAAACTATGAGCTTTGGCTTGTCATGGTATTTTATTTTATAATCAGGACAATTATCTCATATTTAAGCTATCAGCCTCCCTGCTTTTCAATTAAATATTTCCAAAACCTCCTGGGTAACAATTGCTTATGAAGCTTAGGATTAATTCTCTCTTTTATACACATGGATTTAAAATACGCTTTCCATAAATCCTGGAACAATAGTTCGTCTTTATCAAGTAAATCACTGTTTATTTTGCCATTCGCTGGGTTTACTGCGTTGTTTGTAAAAGTCACTTCCTCGGTTGTTCTCAAATCATAATAAAAGCCAAAATTCCGACGGGTGTCATAAATCACCCATTTCTGATCGGCAAATCGCTTTTCGAAATGCTCAATCATTAGCGGCAGCACATTGTATTGAGGATCAAAAGAAGCATAATAAATTTCATCAGCAGTTTTCTGAAACCTTACAAACATAGGGATACGATGGGCTTCCCGCTCTACTTTTTTGCAGATATCAAATAGTTCAAGCACATATTTGTTTCCAAAATTTAGTTCAACGTTCACTTTAGAAGCAAATATTTCTTTGATATACCTCAAAATTAATAGCTCAATATCTTTAAGTTCCGAAAGAAATGCTTTATAAATCATCTGGCAGGATTGGGCTGAAATCTTTTTAGTCAGACCATCCCAAACTCTTTTTGCTTTGGCATCATTACAGATTACTTTATGATTTTCCTTAAAAAGAAAAGATTGACTTTCCTTTTCTCCTAAAATTTGATCAGGAAAAATTTTTAACTCATAGCTTTCGAAAACGAGTGTTAGAAATCCTTCGAATGTTTTATCGTATATCCAAATGTTCATTTTTTTTAGAACTTAGATTTTAGAAATGAGATATGAGACTCATTGAACTTAAATTCTTAATGAGCTATGTTTCAATTATCAGGAAATAATTTCAATTGCCCATAATATTTATCTCTTTTCCTGGGTTTCTTAGTCTGTAAAAAAAGCTTTCTCAGGTTTTCAGGCTTTACTTCGTTAACTGAGGGGGATACAAGTTCCCTGCATGTAATAAAATATTGGGCTCGCTTCATTACCACACCCATTTTTTTTAACTGACCTGAATTAATATGTCCAAACCGTCTTGAGGCAACTATCAATTTTGCAGATTTTAGACCAATCCCGGGTACTCTAAGAATAGTTTCATAATCAGCTTTATTAATATCAACCGGGAATAACCAAGGGTTTCGAAGGGCATAACTCAGCTTCGGATCTATCTCTAAATCTAAGTTCGGATGTTTATCATTTACAATTTCATCCACATTGAAAAAATAAAAACGCATCAACCAGTCCGATTGATACAACCTGTTTTCTCTTACCAAAGGAGGTTTATTCAGTGCAGGAAGCCTGCTATCACTGGTGTTTACAGGAATATAGCCCGAATAATAAACCCTTTTTAGTTTTTGGTTGTTATACAAATGTGATGACAGGCTAAGTATTTGATTGTCAGTATCAGGAGTTGCCCCAACTATGAGCTGGGTGCTTTGTCCGGCAGGCACAAATTTATTGGCAGACCGAAACTTCCTTGCATCTTCTTTACTTGCCAGAATCCCCTGATGAATAAATTTCATGGGTGAAAATACACTGGCAAAATCCTTTTCCGGGGCCAGAATTTTGAGATTTGGTTCTGATGGTATCTCAATATTTACGCTTAACCTATCAGCATACAAGCCAGCTTCACGAATAATTTCAGGACTTGCTCCCGGAATACTTTTTAAATGAATATAACCGTTGTAACGATGCAAAGTCCTTAATTCCTTTGCAACCCTGGTCATCTGTGACATAATATAATCAGGACTTTTTATTACACCCGAACTTAGGAACAGTCCTTCGATATAGTTTCGTCGGTAGAATGAAATGGTCAATTCAGTAAGTTCCTTAACAGTTAGAGATGTACGCTTTACGTCATTGCTTCGGCGATTGACACAATAAGCACAATCGTACATGCAATTATTCGTTAGCATTATTTTAAGCAACGAAATGCACCTGCCATCCTCCGTAAAACTATGACAAATTCCCCACGGAGCGGCATTTCCCAGCCCTTTGCCTGTGTTACTTCGATTGCTTCCACTCGAAGCACAGGAAACATCATACTTGGCTGCACTTGCTAGAATCTTTAGCTTTTCTAAAGTATCATGCTTCATAAACATCTTTAATTTATTAATTCACAAACAGTTTACCTTAAAACCATTAATTATCCTGTAAAATAATTCAGCTGGAAGCTCAAAGCCGGAAGACCGAAGTAAAAAAGAGTCCAAAACCCGATAGGTTTACTTCTCCCCACTTCTGACTTTACGCTTCCAACCATAAAACTCTACAACTACAGTCGGTCAAAATCAAATTAATTCCATAAAAAACTAAGCAATTAATTTGGCTTTTTGCTAATTTTATTTAATTTTATCATCAAAAATACTAAAAATATTAGTATATGTGTTAACATTAGTGATGTTTTTTCATGGAAAATTATTTAGGACTAAATATCAAGCACTTACGAAAACAGAGAAAGCTTACACAAGATCAATTGGCAGATAAAATTGGTGTAAACAGGGCCATGATTGGCTCCTACGAAGAAAATAGGGCTGTTCCTAAGTTGTCTGTTTTAAGGATAATTTCGCATTATTTTAGTGTAAGCATTGATGATTTGGTTAATACAGATCTTAGCATAAAAAAAACAGGCAAGGACGGTTCTCTTAAAATTGACACCAAAGGCAAAAGTCTGCGCGTTTTGTCCACCATCGTCGATAGGGATAATCAGGAATTAATCACTTTTGTGCCTGTAAAAGCTTCAGCAGGTTATACAAAAGGATACGGTGATCCGGATTTTATTGAAACGCTGCCACGATTTAGTTTGCCTTTTACGGAACTTAGTAGTGAAAGGACTTACAGGGCTTTTCAAATAAGTGGAAATAGTATGGATCCAGTTCCATCTGGTGCCTACATAATTTGTGAATATCTTCAAAACTGGGAGGATATACGGGATGGCAAAACCTATGTTATTGTCACCGTTGATGATGGTGTTGTTTTTAAACGTTTGTACAAAAATGACGACAATTCCCTCTTGTTAAAATCCGATAATCCTGAATATTCTCCATATACTATCCCTTTAGAATCCATCTCTGAAACATGGAAAGCACTGGGTTACATCAGCTTTTCTTTACCTGAACCGGATGAAATGAACCTGGGAAAACTTACTGCAATGGTTTTTAAAATGCAAAATGAGTTAGATGAGCTGAAAAAGAAAAATTAAGATGGTTAAAATAGTTTTCCTGGCAGACACTCATTTGGGATTTGATTATTCACTGAGACCAAAAAAAGAAAGGAGAAGAAGAGGGATCGACTTTTTTATCAATTTTGATAAAGTTTTGGATCATGCTAAGCATATTAATGCCGATTTATTGATTCACGGGGGTGATTTGTTTTATAGAACCAAAGTGCCAGCCCCAATAGTTGACATGGTTTACGAGCGGATATTTCGTTTTGCCCAAACGGGAATTCCTATAGTTATTGTCCCTGGGAACCACGAAAGTTCAAAATTACCAACTTCACTATTCCTGCAACATCCAAACATTTACTATTTCACCCAACCACAGGTATTTAAGTTCAGTTTTAAGGGTCAGACTTTTGATATTGCGGGGTTCCCGTGTGTAAGAAATGGCATAAAAACAAGATTTCCTGAAATAATTAAAGTCCTCCAACCTCAACTAAACAATGAAAGCACTAAATTACTATGTATGCATCAATCCATTGAAGGAGCTAAAGTAGGTCCTTCAGATTATACGTTTCGCTATGGAGATGATGTTATTCCCATAAAAGATATACCTGCCAGCTATGATCTAATTCTTTCGGGGCACATTCATCGGGCACAAATTCTTTGGACAAATAACAAAACTCCTGTAATTTACCCAGGTTCAATAGAGCGAACCGCCTTTGCAGAGAAGGATGAAGAAAAAGGATTTTATGAAATTGAGTTGGATGAAAAAAGATCTTACAGTTATAAGTTTATCCCTCTGGATTCCAGACAGATGGTCGACATTTTACTTGAAAAAGAAAGCTACACAAAACAAGATTTGAAAGAAGAAATTGTAGCTAAAATCGGCAAAATTGCGACAGATAGCATCATTCGTTTAAATATGACACAAAAAGAAAATTTGTCATTATTAAATGCTGCCTTTTTAGATAAGTTGATTCCTCCAACCATAAATTATCAGGTTTCAGGGCTAAGAGAGTTTTATTCTAAATAAAATCCAGCCTGGGAAACATTGTAAGAGTTGTTAAATCTGACTTTCTTTCTGACAAATCTGAATTTCTCATTAATAAAAACACCATTTAAGGCATTAATTAAAATAAGATGTTTACTTTTGCCCACGAAATTTTAAAATTATTGAAAATGGACGAAGGCCCGTATCATAGTAGAATAAAGTATTAACACTTCTGTAAGGGGCTTTGGGTTTCCTTGCAGTATTAAAAGTAAGGAGACTATCATATGATTAAAATTTTCAAAACCTTCGGAGGGTACGTTGAAATAAACGAACCTCAAAAAGGCTGCTGGATTAATGTTACAAATCCTGCACCACACGAAATTCAAACGCTAACCCAGGATTTTGGACTTCCAAACGAAATTGTAAACGACATTTTAGACCAGGATGAACGATCGCGTATTGAAATTGATGATGACTGGACTTTGATAATTCTACGAATACCTGTAGAGGTTAAAAACAATGGAGTCCCGTTTTATACAATACCCTTGGGAATCTTTATCTCCAAAGATTATACGGTAACTCTTTGCTTGCAAGACAACGAGGTTTTACCAATCAGTAAGCAATCACCATTTAGGGAGCAATATTGGCAGACTACAGATAATATCAATTTTATTCTTCGCCTGTTTTTGCGCTCTAGTAACCTGTATTTAAGGTATTTGAAGCAAATCAATCAGATGACTGCCCTGATAGAGAAAGATCTTGAAAAATCGATTAAAAACAAAGAGCTGAACAAGCTATTAAAAATGGAAAAATGCCTGGTATTTTTCATTACTTCTATCAAATCGAATGAAATTGTGCTGGTCAAACTTCGCAATCTAAAAAAAATAACAACCGAAATAAATGAAGATCTTTTTGAAGATGCCTTAATTGAAAATAAACAGGCCCTTGAAATGGCTCAGATTTATTCCGATATTCAAAGTGGAATGATGGATGCATTTGCCTCTGTCATCTCAAACAACTTGAACGTGGTTATGAAGCAATTGACGCTTATATCCATTATATTAATGATTCCAACACTTATCGCCAGCATATTTGGCATGAATGTTCCTAACTATTTAGAAAACTCAGCATGGGCAATGCCCTCAATAATAACAGGTTCATTAATATTATCTTTTTTAGGAGTATTGCTGTTCAGAAAAAGACAATGGTTCTAATAAGACGGGAATTCAAATTTCTTGTTAAAATCGGAATTTTTCAAGTTGGTTAATTCGTAAGAATAAGCCTTATAAGCTAAATGAAAGAGTTTATTAAGTAAAAATTCATACCTTTGAGCCATCAAATGAAAAGGGGCAGAGCTTATATTTTGGTGGTGCTATTTGTTGCACTTATGAGAGAAGGTTTTGGCCTGGAATATTTTGTTCCTAACACAAAAGAATCAACTCATTCTCAATACGATAACAATAACCAACAACAAAATTACGTTTCATTATTAATTGTATCTACTAAAACCACATCCGAAGGAGATGAAGAATCTTTTAAATCCTTTTCGGAGATTGAATCAAATGGAAAGACAATTAATCAACATTACTTAAAAAATCAACTTCATTACCTTAGCACGACACAATTAATTGGTCTTCTGATTTTTGAATCAGACAGTTCACCTCCCTCTTATTCATAAAACTTCTTTGCTTAATTCTTTAGTACATCTAAGTATACGAAAGCTTAAACAAAATTAATCTGTTCCATTTATAAAAAAGGTTTTCGTATAACTGTGATTTTGAACTAAATATTTCGTAATGAATTTTAAATTAACTTAGTAATAAAAACCAAATTCCGGTTATGCCTGTTTTCCAATTAACCGAATCTGACTTATGTTGTATACTTTGATATCTTGTTTGCATAGAAAATGAATAAGTTTGTTAATTTCAGGATTGTATTTAATGTTACAAGCCGCAATTTATATATTCTTAGTGCCTTTTTAGTGAGCTGTGTACCGGTAGCACTTATTTATTCAGAGCCAGTTACACCATTTTTAGACTCGGCTCTAATAGCTTTCATATTTGGGATATTATCACAAAGGCTAACCTATAGAGAAAACAGGCAATATAACCTTCGACGCCGCGAAGCGTTTGTTATTGTGACATTTTCGTGGCTTATCATCTGTCTCATGGGGAGTTTACCTTATATAATTTCCGGGGCAATACCTTCATTTGTAGATTCAATATTTGAGTCAGTATCAGGATTTACTACAACAGGCTCATCAATACTAAGTGATATCGAATCCCTGCCAAAATCTATCCTCTTCTGGCGAAGCCTGACTCACTGGATTGGTGGAATTGGCATTATTGTTCTTGTAATTGTTATTATGCCTACACTTGGCATGGGTGGCTTTCATTTATTTACCAATGAATCATCGCTTTCCGAAAAAATGAGACCAAGAGTTGCTTCTGTTGGTAAAAGATTAGTCATTATTTACGTTGCTCTTACTTTTAGCGAAGTGATATTCCTTTTGTTTGGAGGAATGAGTTTATTTGATAGCCTTTGTCATTCTTTTGGTACCATTGCAACAGGAGGATTTTCAACAAAAAACGACAGTCTGGTTAGCTTTTCCCCTTACATTCAGTATGTTGTCATGATTTTTATGTTTTTATCCGGAACCAACTTTGTAATCCATTATTACATAGTTACAAAGCAATTCTGGAAAATAAAAAATAATGAAGAGCTCTGGTTTTATGTAAAAATTGTACTGACAATTGGCTTTATATTGACATTTGCATTGTTCTTTGTAGCACATAAACCGTTTGAAGAATCTTTCAGGGAGGCATTTTTTCAGCTTGTTTCAATAATTACCTGTACAGGATTTGCAACTGCTGATTATCTAAATTGGCCGGGTTTTGCCTTATTAATTATTTTCTATACCATGTTTTTGGGTGGATGCAGAGGTTCCACTGCAGGAGGGATAAAAATGTCGCGTCACCTGCTGCTGATTAAAAGTATAAAAAAATCAATGCGGGATATTTTTTCGCCAAAAGCAATTTTGCCAACAAGATTAAGTGGTGAAGGTATAGATGGAGAGCAAAAGAACAAGGCTCTCAATTTTGTACAATTATATATGATGGTTTTTGCTGTGTCAAGCTTAATACTCATCGCCATGAATGTGGATATTGCGAGTGCAACCAGTGCAGTTGCAACCTGCATGGGAGGAATTGGTCCGGGAATGGGGCAGGTTGGGCCAATGGGTAATTTTGCAGGATTATCCGATCCGGTTAAAATCATACTTTCACTGGTAATGTTGTTGGGAAGGCTTGAATTGTATCCAATTCTTATTTTATTCACAAGATCCTTTTGGAAAGTATAACAACTTTGGTAAGATGTATACTCCAGTTTTGCACTTGTCCTGGGCTTTTGCCAGACAAATTAGCCATTTACATACCCAAACTAATATGAGCTATCATATCAACCAAAAAATTTGGTGTCAATGATAATATCACTTACTTTGACATACGATTTTACTGAAAAACTTTAAACCCCGGTTATTAGATGAAATTAACGTTAAACCTTATCCTAATTGTGTTATTTTCAATAAACAACATCTCTGCCCAGAAAACTAAATACGCTGTGGTTATTTCAGCAAATATGGAATGGAAGGCACTAAAAAAAGCGTATCCAACTGAAGATTATAAAAACTCGGTTTGGGGTGAATTTTTCTATAAAAACATTGAAAATCAGGAAGTTTTATTCTTCCATGAAGGATGGGGAAAGGTTGCTGCCGCTGCTGCAACACAATATGTAATTGATAAATTCAACCCGGAAATACTTATAAATTTAGGTACATGTGGTGGCTCTGAAGGAAGCGTTAACAGGTTGGACATTATTTTGGCAAACAAAACAGTTATTTATGACATTATTGAAGCAATGGGCGACTCAAAAGAAGCCATTGCAGATTATACAACTGAAATTGATTTAAGTTGGCTAGGAAGCGCTTACCCGACAGAAGTTCTTAAAACTGTTTTGGTATCTGCTGACAAAGACTTGCGAGTTGACGAAATCGAAAAGCTAAAAACACAGTACAATGCAACTGCAGGTGATTGGGAAACCGGCGCAATAGCCTATACCGCAAATAGAAACAATACAAAACTATTGATTTTAAGAGGTGTGAGTGACTTAGTTAGTAAACAAAGTGGTGAAGCTTATGGAAATTTTGAACTGTTTGAGCAAAGAGCTGAGGCTGTTATGATTAAACTCTTAAAAATACTGCCAGAATGGATAAGGTATATTGAAAAATTGCAATAAACATTATAAATTCTCTCTTACACAAAATTTGTCCTAAAATTGCCCATTTAAATATCTTTGAATATCGATAATTCGATATGTTTTATCAAAGTTTTACAAAAACTGATGTTTATAATACAATTTATTGGTATTTTAGAAGTCAGGAATAATTAAAAGGGTGGATGGTTTTTGACGTTAAAACAATTTTCAGTTTACTATTTTTAGTAGATATTTTTATTGCCGCATTTTTATTGATCTACAAATCTGTAATTAAGATAAATGCCCCTAAATTAAACAGTTATGTTGTCGCAAAGCTTTTACAAGCCTCTTCCTTAATTTTTGCCTCAAACCGATCAGAATTACCCCTTGTGCTTTCAGTAATTCTTAGCAATATTCCTGTCTATTTTGGGCTTGCATTCGAGGTTTATTCCTTCTCTTCGTTCGGTCACAAAAACATCAAAAAGAAGTTAAGATGGTTTCTGCTAATTGCTGCTGTATTTTCTATTGCTTTTCTCATTAATGTACACAACAAAATCAGTATACGAATATTTATCACCTTTTTAATTTTTTGTATCCTTTTCTTGCTTTCTGCTATAGATCTGCTAACCGTAAAGCCAGTGCGAAAAATAAAGCGAATAGTGGGTGTCTTATTACTTATGGTATCCATTACCTCTCTGTTGCGTTCTATCGATGGTATTTTATCTATTGGAGAAGTCAGGTTATTCAGCAATAGCTTTTCAGAAATTCTTGTTTTTGCCTCTTATTTTTCAATTTCTGTTATTTTATCAGTTAGTTTTTTCTTTTTATTAAAAGAGGAGGACGAAATTACAATCCTGCAGAACAATCAGTTATTGAATGATATCATAAAAGGAATGCCCGATGAGATTTATGTTTTCAACAAAAACAGAGAAATCTTATACTCAAATTTTAACGGAAATAGTATCGAAGAAGCACAAAGTCAGCCCAAATATTGCTATCAATATTATAGCAATTCAGTAAAATGCAGTTGGTGTAAAATTCATGAACTTAATGAAGAAAACCAGTTTGTTGAATTTGAAAACTATTTCGAAAAAACTCAAAAATATTTCAACTACAGACACATTTTACTAAGTGGTGGTAATATTATGACCATCAAGAGAGATATTACGGGAGAAAAGAGAAACATTCAGAGAATCAAAATGTTATCCGACATTGTAGAACAATGTCCTGAGTCTATTATTGTGACCAACCTTAATGGTGATTTAGAATATGTAAACAAAGCCTTTACGGACAATACGGGTTATACCTTTGATGAGGTAATCAGGAAGAATCCCAGAATTCTTCAATCTAACCTGGTCGAAAAAAGTGTTTATAACGATTTGTGGAAACATATAACCAATAAAAAAGTTTGGCAGGGAGAGTTTATTAACAAGAAAAAGAATGGCGAAATATTTTACGAATTAGCTTTTATAGCTCCTACCCTGGATGATAATGGCTCAATAGTAAATTACTTTGCAATAAAACAAAATATTACTGAATGGAAAAAGGCCCAAAATGCAATAATTGAAAGCGAAAAGGAATTAAAGGAGGCAAATGCCACTAAGGATAAGTTTTTTTCGATTATAGCCCATGATTTAAAAGGCCCACTTGGATCTTCTCTGCAATTAATGGAATATCTGGCAACAGAGCACTCCACAATGAATGAGAAAGAAAGGGAAAAGCATTTGCGACTGACAGCCAATGCAATTGAGAAAACTTATATGCTCCTTGAAAATTTGCTTACCTGGTCAAGAGCCCAGAGAAACTTGATAAAATATAATCTTGAACTTTTCAATGTAAAAACGATTATTGAAGATAATCGATTGTTAATCAACCCATTGGCGGACAAGAAGGAAATTTCACTCATTGCTGATATACTACCATTAGAAGTATTGGCTGATGAAAACACCGTAAACCTGGTAATCAGGAACCTACTTTCAAATGCCGTAAAATTCACACCCAGAGGAGGCAAAATATCAATAATTTTAACTGAAATTGAAAAGGATGAACGTGAATTTGCCCAATTGACAATTGAAGATAACGGAATTGGAATGACTCGAAAGCAAATTGATAAATTATTTCACATTGATACAGAATCATTTAGAAAAGGCACCGAAGGAGAAGAAGGCACTGGTTTAGGCTTAATCCTTTGTAAAGAATTCGTTGAAAAAAATGGTGGAGAAATTTGGGTAGAAAGTAAACTTAATCTTGGATCAAAGTTCTATTTCACCATACCAAAAAAATAAAAATGTTTCAAACAGGTGGCACCTCCTGAATTTAATTGCACCTCTTATTTTATTGCGATTAACTCTTCATTAAATGCGAAATTGTTTTCTTTTACAGTTTTATTGAATTCTGCCTGCTCATGATTAATAGCTACTGGCTCTTCTTTAATTGTATCTTCTGAATTAGATGATGAAAAAATGATAAATGCAATCAAAATAATCAAAGGAAAAAAACTCTTTTCTAAATATCGATATGCTTCCTTTTTCATATATCCGGGTTTTATAAAATGTTCTTTACCAGCAATAAAGCTAAAAAATAAATGAATAAGTTTGAAAAATGTAAAGTGAATTAACATTTTCCAAATTCAAAAAACACCACCAGTTATAAAATATACATTCCTATGGATTAATTGCATAAATAATTATACTTTTGCTACCGATGTGTAAAATAAAACATATCGAAAAGTGTTGTTAAAAAAGTAATAAGATATAAAATGAATAGAGAAGAAGTACTAATCAGGTTGGGAATAAAAGAAATTAATGCAGGAGTTTGTACAGGAACAAAATGGTTAAATTCTACTGGACAGGTTACAGAATCTAAATCACCAATTGATGACAAACCCATTGCAAAAATTCAAAATGCATCAATTGAAGAGTATGAGCAAATAATGACTGGCGCTCAACAGGCTTTTCTGGAATGGAGAAAATGGCCTGCGCCTAAAAGAGGCGAAGTAGTCAGGCAAATTGGAGAAGCACTGCGAGAAAGAAAAGAAGATCTTGGATATTTAATCACCCTGGAAATGGGCAAAATATACCAGGAAGGCTTAGGTGAGGTTCAGGAAATGATTGATATTTGCGACTTTGCTGTCGGACAATCAAGATTATTAAATGGATTTACAATGCATTCTGAGCGCTTTAATCACAGAATGTATGATCAATATTTACCATTAGGAATTGTTGGGCTAATTACCTCATTTAACTTCCCCGCAGCAGTATGGGCATGGAATAGCATGATTGCAGCAATAGCCGGAGATGTAGTGGTTTGGAAACCAAGTTCAAAAACTCCATTGACCGCTGTAGCAATACAAAATATTATTGTAGATGTGTTAAAAAAAAATAAGGTTCCGGAAGGTGTTTTCAACATGATTGTAGCCAAATCATCAGTCTTGGGCGATAATTTTGCTGCAGACAGAAGAATTCCACTATTCTCAGTAACTGGTTCAACTGCTGTTGGGCAAAGAATTAATGGAATAGTAGGAAAAAGGCTTGGAAAGGCTATTATGGAGCTTGGAGGTAATAATGCAGTTATCATCTCAGAAAAAGCCAATCTTGAAAATGCCATAAAAGCAGTTGTTTTTGGAGCAGTGGGTACTGCAGGTCAACGATGTACTTCAACCCGAAGACTGATCATACATGAAAGTATATATAACACTGTCAAAGAGAAACTTATCACTGCCTATCAAAGCATTTCAGAAAAAATAGGAAACCCATTTGATAAAAATGTTTTGGTGGGTCCAATGATTGATACTACTGCCGTAGAACAATTTAAGTATGCAATCAACGAAGCGCAAAAAGAAGGTGGACAAGTTTTATATGGAGGTGAAGCATTAGAAGGAGGAAATTATAGCTGTGGAAATTATGTTGTTCCAACATTAATTGAAGCTGAAAATCACTATAAAATTGTCCAGGAAGAAACCTTTGCTCCAATTCTGTATTTAGTAAAGTACAAAACAATTGAAGAGGCCATTCAGTTAAATAATGATGTTCCTCAAGGATTGTCATCTGCCATCTTTACTGAAAACCTGATTGAATCAGAAAAATTCCTTTCAGAAGCAGGTTCTGACTGTGGTATTGCCAACGTTAATATTGGTACATCAGGTGCTGAAATTGGTGGTGCCTTTGGCGGTGAAAAAGACACTGGTGGCGGTCGTGAATCTGGTTCCGACTCATGGAAAACATACATGAGAAGACAAACCAATACAATCAATTACGGAGAAGAATTACCTCTGGCTCAAGGAATTAAGTTTGGATTCTAAACCATGAAATCTTCATATTAGCTAATTCTTAATTATGAATCGGCAGTCATGAGACTGTCGGTTTTTTTATTCCCAACCTAAACTGTTCCAATCGGTAAAAGAAATCAGGCTGAAAAATGAAGCAATTCCAAGCCTTTCCTATAAGTTTAAAAATCAGAATATTAATTTGTTACAAAAGCTTGTAAGTTTTGTGACACTTCCGTGATATTTATATCGGAATTTTACATCACAAACCATTAAAAATTATTTGATATGAAAAACTTAAGGTTAACGATTTGGTTAATGCTGATTGCAGCTTTGTCATTTCAATGTAACAAAGACTACCTGGTTGAGGACAATGCAGATGCCTCAATCAATGAAAATTCCAGTACCCTTAAAAGTGCCAATGGAAAATCCGTTGGAACTTTTATGGTAAAAGTAGAAAATGTATCGACTGCCTACGACTACTTTGCAGCCGGGGCACAATTTATTCCTGATGGCGAAGATTCAGGCGGTCCTGCTTTCCCTGGCCATTCATTCACCATTAAATTCCATGCTGGTAAAAGCCACAGATTATCTTTTGCTTCAATGTACGGAGCTTCGAATGACCTGTTTTATGCTCCTTCAGGAGAGGGAATTGCGCTATTCGATGGAGGTGGAAATCCAACTACAGGAGATATAACAGGAATGATTAGCTTATGGGATGCCGGTACCGAAGAAAATCATGCACCTGGTTCAGGTGAAGATGGTGCAGAGGAATCAATGCCTGTAAAAAGTCTCAGAAATACAGACAATGTAATGGATGGCTTCAGCTATAATAATGTAGAAGAAAATATTGATGTATCATTAGCTTATGACGGTGTAAGTATGTTCACTTTAACCATTAATGTTCTTGATGGTTCCAGTACACCACTTTCGCCTGTAGCATGGGTTGTTCACTCAGCCGGGCAACATCCAATTTTTACAGAGGGTGAACTGGATTACGGCCATGGACTTGAAGATTTAGCTGAAACAGGAAATGCAGGTCCATTGGGTGATTACCTGACTATGCATAGTGGTTATGTTTCTCCTGTAGCGCCAGTAGTTTGGGTACTTCACAAAAAGAACCGTAACATGCCACCAATATTTACCGAAGGCATGCCTGATTATGGTGAAGGACTAGAAAAACTTGCAGAAACAGGAGATCCTTCAGACGTTTACAATTCGTTACTTGCAAAAGGGTACGAAACAGGTGTTGCTAATATGCCTGATGGAGCAGGTGCCCCAGGTCCACTATTCCCAGGCGACTCTTATACATTCTATGTTAATGCAAAACCAGGTGACTATTTTAGCTTTGCCTCAATGTTAGGGAAATCAAATGATGAGTTTTTTGCACCAAATAATATGGGTATCCGGTTATTCTACGGAAGAACACCTGTTAGCGGTGATGTAACTGATCAAGTAATGCTTTGGGATGCTGGTACTGAAGTAAATGAATACCCCGGAGCAGGCATTAACCAGGGAGCTGGTGAAGGAATAGACGAAAACGGAAACGTAAGACTATTGAGCGACGGATTTATGTGGCCGGAAGCTTCTCAGGTTATCAAAGTGACTATTAACCCTGCATGGGGAATATAACATACGGTGATAGGTTTTTGAGTAATTATGTTTTATGTTGTGAAAAAGGAAGTCAGTAAACCATTACTGGCTTCTTTTTTCTTATTTTATCTGAAAACTCAACACTGATGAACTGCACCAGGAATACAAAAACTAAATGTACTCCCTTTTCCTACTTCACTCTCAACACGAATTGTGCCTTTGTGCCTTTCAATAAATTCTTTGCAGATAATAAGCCCAAGTCCTGTACCTTTTTCATCATTTGTACCCGGAATACTATCCTGAAACTCAAGTTTAAATAACTTTGACAGAGTTTGCTCACTTATTCCAATACCCGTATCTATCACTGAAATAATAGTACTATCCTTTCTTTTCTCAGCTTTTACTGTGACTTGACCATTTTCTTTAGTAAATTTTATTGCGTTTGTAACCAGGTTTCTGATAACTGTATTTACCATATTCTTATCAGCCCGGATAATGTAATCCTCAGGAACTTCAACTTTCAAATTAACCCCCTTATTTTCAGCACCTTCTCTTAATAAAACAATACTGTCTTTTACAAGAATGGAAACTGATAGTTCTTCTGGTTCAAACTTAATGTGTCCTGATTGAAAACGGGCCCAGCTTAGAAGGTTTTCTAATAATTTAAATGTGTTTTTGGCCGATTTGTTTAATAGAAAAGACAACTCCCGTACCTCATCACTGACACTTTTATCTGAACTTTCAAACAATAGGGAAGAAAATCCAAGCAACTGGTTGAATGCAGACTTCAGATCATGTGCAATTATTCTAAAAAATTTGTCCTTTGTTGCATTTAACTCTTTTAAAAGTTTATTCTGCTTCTTTATTGTATCCCTTGATTCCTTTAGTTCTAAATGAGTGAATATGCGCGAAAGCAATTCCTCAGTATTGAATGGTTTTGTTATATAATCGACTCCCCCGGCTTTAAAACCAGTTACAATATCCTCTGTTTGGGTTCTTGCTGTAAGAAAAATCACTGGAATGCTGGCAGTTTCATCATCAGCCTTCAGCTTTTTGCAAACCTCAAAACCATCCATTCCTGGCATTGAAACATCGAGTAGTATCAAATCAGGAAGCTTTTTTTTAATTCCTTTTAATGCCTGCTCCCCATCACGTGCAATAGAAATATTAAGCCCATTATTTATTAAGATATTACCAATTACCTGAATATTCTCCTGGATATCATCAACAACATATATATTTTTCTTAATCTCAGCCATTCCGCATTTTTTTAAGAATTGTCGGGTACCAGCCAACCAGCTCCTCAAGTTCATCAATCTTAAGGCTTTTTGCTGCAACCAACAAGTTTTCTCCATAACTGGTTAAAAATCCAGATTTGTTTTCGTTGCCAAAGAGGATAATTTCATTTGCAAATTCTTCAGTCTCATCTATTGTAAAAGTTTCCTTAATCTCATCGTATAAAACACCAGTTCTATCCTCAAAGTCTTTAATTGATTTAATTGGAATACTAGTGGTAAAAGAATTCAAATCTAAGCCGGCGGAAATCTCCACTCCTGAAATTTCATTTTCAACACAATGAGTTGTTGGAAGATACTTAGACAAATAATAAATTAGTTCTTTCTTAGAAACTGGCTTTTTCAAATATTCATCACAATAATTTAATATCCTTCCTTCGTCTGATTTCATGGCTGAGGCTGTCAATGCCAGAATTGGAATATCTGCAAATCTTTTATTTTCTCTAATTTGCACTGAAGCTTCCACCCCATTCATAATTGGCATTTCAATGTCCATTAAAATCAAATCAAAATTCATTTCCTCAAGCAAGCGGAGCGCTTCTTCACCATTTTCGGCTTCAACAACTTTTAAATTGTAATTTTCCAAATACGCTTTAATTACTTGTCTGTTAGATGCAACATCTTCAGCATAAAGTATTTGCGCTTCTTCGAACTGAAGATTAGGAGCTACTGAAATTTGCTCCAACTCCTCAAAATTCAATGCAATGGTAGATATTTCAACATCAGGAATTCTTACAGAGAACACAGAACCTTCTCCCTGCTTACTTCTTAAACTCAAAGTACCGTTCATCATTTCAACCAGTTTTTTCGAAATTGACAATCCCAACCCACTCCCTTCATATTTGCTTGTTCTTTGCCCCTTTCGTTGCCTGAAAGCTTCAAATATCAATTGCTGCTGATCTTCTGGTACTCCAATGCCAGTATCTTTTACTTCAAATATTAATTCAACTTTGCTACTACCCTCAATCCTGTTGCAGAATAATGAAATGGTTATTTCACCTTTCTTGGTAAATTTTACAGCGTTCCCAACTAAATTAAACAATACCTGCCGAAGGCGGGTTTCATCAAGCAAAATAATTTCAGGTGAACCTTTGTCTATATTTATCTTCATTTTCAGCCCTTTTTGCTTTACTTTTAACTGAAAAATCTGCTTTATTTCTTTAATTAAAACATGGGGATTAAGCGGCTCTTTTTGAATCTCCAGCTTCCCGGACTCTACTTTGGATAAGTCCAAAACATCGTCAATCAGGTTCAATAGATTTTTTCCTCCTGTATAAATACCGTTTATAAAGTCCTGATGCTGATGGGAGTTAGAGAGTTTTTCTTTTAAAATTTCACTAAACCCAAGAATGGCATTCATAGGGGTTCTGATTTCATGACTCATATTAGCCAAAAATTCACTTTTGGCCTGATTGGCAGCTTCGGCCTGTTCTTTTGCTACTTTAAGTTCTTCGGTCCTCTCTTTTACCAACTCTTCAAGATGCAAACGGTGTTTTTCGAGCTCAATCTCTGCCTCTTTTCTTTTAGTGATGTCAAGCATCATTCCACTTGTTCGTAAAGTGCTTTTTTGGGAAGAAATAACATGGACAAAATCACGAAACCAGACAATTTCTCCATTTTTAGAAACAAATCTATATTCAAAAACATGATCGTTTCCCTGCTCTGTTGCAATCCTACAATATTCAAGAGTCTGTTTTTTATCATACTTATGAATTTGCTTTGCCCAAAAATCCTTAACAAGCCACTCGTCAACCGTAAAGCCTGTTATCGACTCAACATTTCCATTTACATGAACAAAAGCTTTATCGCTCCAATCATACTCCCAAACAATTGCACCTGAGGCATCAACAATTTTTCGATACCTGGCCTCACTTTCTAAAAGCTGCGCTTCAACAATTTCCTTTTTTTCTATTTCGGCTTCCAGCTGATCGTTGGTTTTAATTAAATCATAAGTTCTTTCCTTTACAATATCCTCAAGATGTTCACGGTAACTTAATAATTCCTGCTCATGCTTCTTTCGCTCCGATATATCTTCAATTATCCAAATAACACCTTTTAATAAATTATCAGCATTAATTGCGTTTGCTACAAGATGACACCAAATGAACTCCCCCTGTTTCTTCTTCATTTCAAATTCGACCGAAAGCGTATTCCCTCCCGCAAGAACAGGTTGAGCCTTTTTTCTCAGATTTTTAAATTCTTCTTTAGTTTTGAATAATACATCTGGTTTTTTATCAGATAGTTCTGAGATATTATACCCAAAAACGTCCTTCACTTTTTCATTTATCCAAACTATTTTTTCTCCTCTTGTAAAAGCAACAACGGAACCTAAATTGCTCAGCATAATTTCTTGTTCAATTGTCAATTGTTCAAGTTCCTTTTCGCGTAATTCGAGTGCGCCCTTTGCTTCTGCAATTTTTTTATTGCTTTTATTAAGTTGCTCATTAACAGCCCTTAGCTCCTCATTCGTTGCCTTAATTTCCTCATTTTGAGTCAAAATTTCCTGATATTGCTCCTGTATTTTGATTTTATTTTGCTCTCTTTCAGTAATATCTCTCCAAAATGCATAAATCAAATTATCTCCATTAATTTCGGTTAGAATAAGTGTAACTTCTACTAAAAAATTATCGCGGTTTTTACTTTTATGTACCCATTTGAACCGATGATAGCCTTCCAGTTCAACAATATCCATCATTTTTTCAGCCTTCTCAACTGATTTAAGTCCATCTGGCTGATATTCAGGGGACAACTCTGCAGGATGAAGGTTCAGGAATTCCTCCTTGTTTTTCAGTCTAAGCATGTCCAGAGCAGTTTGATTACAATCAACGAATACTCGGTTTCTCATTAAGGTAAGTCCTTCTCTTCCTTTATCAAAGAGACAACCATACTTTTTTTCACTTTCTATAAGTTGATTATTAAGTTCCTGAACCTTCTGTTCAAGTTCTTTAATCTTTTGCACCAGCTCAGAATTGGTAGGATTTTTACTCATTTCCCTTTCTTGAGAAGTTCTTCTTCTAATATAAGGAAAATTATCGTTGAGGTGTTAAACTTTGGAGTAATTTATTCTTAAATAAAATAGAATTTAGCACTAATATTCAACGATTTAGTGCTAAATATTCGTTTTCCCGGCAAACTATTTAATCTTCAAATTCTTTTCGTTTCTCTAGTTCTTTTGCAATTACTTTTAGATCTTCATACCAGGCTTTCCCATATTTTCGAATTAGGGGCTCTTTAAGAAATTTGTATACAGGTGTATTATTTTCTTCTCCAAATTTTACGGCAGGTTTGCATATGTGCCAGGTATCATAATTAACACCCTGATGTTTTCTTAATTTTGATATTCTGACAGGATAAAGATGACAGGAAATCGGTTTTTTAAATTGAGTAATACCTTCTTCGTATGCTTTTTCAAATGCACATTTTGCTATATCATCTTCGAAAATCGCATAGGCACACTCTCTCTCATTTACAAGTGGTGTAACTTTTTCGCTATCATAATCAATAACATAGCGCCCTTGTTCTTCAATTGCCGTAATTCCCTCTTTTCGCAGAAATGGAACTATCTTATCATAAATTCTGTCAATGATCGTCAATTCATCTTCTTCCAAAGGGGCACCAGAATCACCATCTACACAACATTGTCCTTTACAGGCTTCAATATTGCAAATAAACTTTTTCTCCACCACGTCCCTGCTTACCAGGGTATCACCTATCTCTATCATTGTATTCAGTTAAAAGTAAAAAGTTGAAAGTTAAAAGTAAAAAGTTGAAAGTAAAAAGTGGAAAGTATAAAGTATAAAGACTTTTAACTTACCACTTTATAACTATGTACTATTATATTAATACTTTTCCAGTCATTTCAGCAGGAATTTCAACTCCCATTGCTTTTAGAATAGTAGGGGCAACATCTGCTAAAATTCCTGATTCTATTTTATTAAATCTATCACTTACTAAAATTGCAGGAACCGGGTTTAGTGAGTGAGCTGTATTTGGACTTCCATCCTGATTAACAGCATTATCAGCATTCCCATGATCGGCTATTATTAAGGCCTCATAACCATTTTCTTTAGCAGTATCAACCACTTTTCCAACACACTCATCAACGGTTTTTACAGCCTTTGAAATTGCTTCATAAATTCCTGTGTGCCCTACCATATCTCCATTGGCAAAGTTCAGAACAATTAAATCATGAGTTCTGTTATTTAATTCTGCAAGTAGTTTTTCAGTTACCTCAGGGGCACTCATTTCAGGCTGTAAATCATAGGTTGCCACTTTGGGCGAAGGAACAAGTATACGGCTTTCTCCTTCAAACTCATCATCCTGTCCTCCTGATAAAAAGAAAGTTACGTGTGCAAATTTCTCTGTTTCAGCTATTCGCAATTGTTTTAAACCCAATTTTGAAACAACTTCACCAATCGTATTTTTAACGTTTTCTTTATCATAAATTACATTAACCCCTTTAAAACTTTCATCATAACGAGTCATTGTAAGATAGTAAAGATTTTTTGCAGACATATCATGCTCGGGCATATCTTGCTGGGTCAAAACAGTGGTTACTTCACGAAGCCTGTCTGTACGGTAATTGAAACAAATCACCACATCATCATCCTGAATAGTAGCAACAGGGTTTCCATTAGCATCCACCTTAACAGCTGCTTTAATAAACTCATCTGTTACATCATCAGCATACGATTCTTCAACTGCTTTTACAATATCAGTAACTGGCTTTCCTTTTCCATGAACCATTAAATCATAACCTTCTTTTACTCTTTCCCAGCGCTTATCCCTGTCCATTGAGTAATAGCGGCCTATCAAACTAACTATTTCTCCATTAGATCGTTGCAAATGGTTTTCAAGGTTTTTCATGTAGCCTAAACCGCTTCTTGGATCAGTATCCCTTCCATCAGTAATAGCATGAATGTAAACTTTGCTTAAATCATATTCCTTGGTAATATCACACAATTTATAAAGATGTGAATCAAGCGAATGCACACCGCCATCTGAAATTAATCCTATAAAGTGAATAGCTTTGTTATTTTCTTTTGCGTAAGTTAAAGCATTCACTAATGTTTGATTTTTGGCAATGCTATTGTCCTCAATCGCTTTATTGATCTTGACCAAATCCTGGTAAACTACCCTGCCTGCGCCAATGTTCATATGACCAACTTCAGAGTTTCCCATTTGTCCTTTTGGTAAACCAACATCTTCGCCTGAAGTCAGGATTTGAGAATTAGGATATTTTTGTTTCAGACTTTCAATGTAAGGAGCTCCTACTGTGGAAATTACATCTGATTTTGAACCATCCCCTATTCCCCATCCGTCTAATATGATGAGAATAAACTTTTGATTTTCCATGTTCTAATTTTTATATAATCAACTTAAATTTGCATTGTCAAATTAATATAGATTTTACCTTTGGTAAAACCTTATGCGGGCTCACAATCGGCAAAAGTAGTAATTATTTCTATGCAGGACTGTTAAAACTTTTTAAAGCTTTTAAATTAATGAAAGCTTAACTTATTCGAGAAGTTGAAAAATAAGCAAAGAAGAATATACCTTATTTCATCTCAATCAATACAGGATCTAATTCAATGATATCATCGTCGTTATAAATAAAACTATCAACCACAAAGCTTTCGATTTTTTCCTTTTGTTCAACATCAAAGCCAACAACAGTAAGATAAACAGTTCCCATGTCGCTTGCTACTACTCTATTATTATCAATTACGTTATCCCCCTGTAATGTGAAACTGTAACTTGCGCTATTTGAGGTATTGTAGCTAGCTCTTATAGTTACAACCTGAACAGCATCGGGTGCAAAATACCGGCTTGGAATGTTCATACTAAATCTGAAAACTGCCGTTTTTTCTTCCAGACTTTTCGATTTTCGGGTTATATTCAATTTTAATGATTTCCATTTTTCCGCCATTAACCTTAAATCCTTGCTTTTTATGGAGTCGGTTTCGGGATCACTTTCCATTTTACTGCTTTTCATGCAGGCATACTTCGATTTCTCAGCAGCTTCATAATCAATGAAAGGACCTACTGCTAACTTTTCAAAGTTAAGTCCTTCAAGCAACATGGCCATATATTCTTCTTCAGTTCCTGTTGTTACTCTGGCAGGAATACGCTGTAAAGCTCCGCCTTCAGGCAAAGAAAGAGGTTTTATAAAGAAAAAAGAATAAACAGTTTTATCTGCTTCTTCATCAGAAGAACTACTTGGTCCACTACTCCCTTTTGCAGCATATTTATATAATATTTGAGACTGCTCTGCCTGGTTCCTTTCTGTAAATGGACCAATAGCTATTTTATCTGATTTTATTGCCCGCTCATGTGCCTCGGCAAATTCTTTAACTGTTCCAGATCTTATATCGCTGCTAATGGTTTTTATTGAAAGACTACTAATTCCTGTCGACTTATTGTGAGAACTGCTTGTTTTTACGTAAAACCAATAATATGTCTTTGAATCCTGAAATACCTTGTTATTCAATATCTTGGCTTCAATAGAACCTGCCAAAAAGATAAGGGCAATGATTATTTTATACATAACTACAAAATTTCAGTGTGTTACTGATTCGCTCAATTAGTTCTCTCAATAATTACTACTCAATTATTTAGGGTATGTCAAAAGTACCTGAAAAATAAATTAAAGCAAAATTTCATCAGTAATAAGACCAAGCATTACTGACAAAATGTTGCACTTTCCTATAAAACATAAGGTAGACCGCAGTTGCTGTCTACCTTAATTTATTCTGTTTTTAAATAACTGTTACAGAACTGCTAACAATGCATTAATGGAACCATATCCAAAATTAGAGCTTTTGTTAGGATATAAGCTTGCAGACTGTTTCATTTTGCTTAATACCTGGCTACGCGACCATGTTGGATGCCGTGCCCAAATTAATGCTGCAATCCCTGCTGTTGTTGATGTTGATACGGATGAACCTCCAACATAGTCTTTTTGTCCGGCATAATATCCCAAACAAACAGAGGTGCGATCAGAATTACCGGCTCTTTGCATAATCACTGTGAAGTCAATTTTACTGCCTTTATGGCAAACAGCGCATTCATGATAGCCACTGGCATCGGTAATTCCTGTAACCGCTACTGTTTCACTCATACTTGCCGGGAAAATTACGCCCACAAAATTGGTCCATTCTGTTGAAGTTCCCCCTGCGGCTATTATCATTTTCCCTTTTCCATAGGCATATTTTACTGCGTCTTCAATTCTTCCAATTGAAAATATATGACCTATTGACATGGAAATTATTTTAATATCCGATCGGTTTCCAAGCTCCGTTAGGGCCCTGGCTACGCCTTTTTGCTCATGGTAACCATCTAAAACTACATTTTTAGTAGCTCTGTAACTAACTAAATTGCAATTATATGCAACACCTACTGGCAACATATCATCATTTCTAGGACTTGCAATGGTAGAGGCCATGCTTGTTCCATGTCCACACTTATCATGATAACCATCGGTCTTGGTTGACCAGGGCCATACAGAATCAACATATACACCATATTTTCTGATTGTCCTGCCTGATGAATAACCATCATTGAATCCCGAGCCTAAAAGTGTCTGATAATTAGATACACCCGTATCAATTAAACCAACACCTATCCCAGCACCTGTACTGTAAGACCATGCTGCAGGAATATTATGCTTGTCAAATACCCAGGAAACCAAGCAGTTGGGGGCCATCACCCTGTAATCACCTGTATTCACATTGTCGGCTGTAGTTGTACAACCACTTGAACTTTTAAATTTAGTTTCATAATCAAAATAACGATATCCTCCCGGTTCTATATAGCGAATGTCAGGATAATTCTTTTTTAATTGTCTAATTGTTTCAAAGTTTGCAACTTTTACATCCATAAAATTCAGGATAGGATCGTCATAAACCAAAATATCTTCACCCGTTGATTTAAGTCTTGGATTCTTTTCTTTCTCAAGACTAACTATCAGATCAAAAATCTCCTTTTTTTGTTTTAAAGCTTTATTACTCTTAAAATCAGAATAAGCACTCTCTCCGTAACCAATGGTAACAATATTTTCACCATTCATTGCGGCACTCCAAAGTACAAAATCGTCAACATCAAGCCAGTTGAAGCCTCCGTTTTCATCAATAAGGTTATCAATAATTTGGTTAATTTGCTCACCAGTAAGCGGTTCTTGATTTGCCTCATTCTGTGCTTGCTTAGTAACAGGTTCTTCTTTTACACAACCTACCATTAAAATGACCAATAGGAAGGTCATCCATTTTAGCTTTTTCATTTTTATCAAATTTGGTTAGAAATATTAGTTCACAAAAAATACTAAAAAAAATTAAATACCGTATTTAACATCTACTATGTTATTTTGATTTTTTTTGATGCGAATGTCTGAAAACAAGATTCTGACTAACAAAACATTAGGTAGTCATTGGTTTTTTATTTAAAAAAAATAATTTTCCCAGACAGCAAATCGACTAATTTTAGCATTTATATAGGTGAAAAACTTTAATCAATGATAAAACCCATAAAGGTTAAAAAGAAAAAAGATAGAGAACGGGAAATCTATGATGCTTTTGCAGAAAATATGATGTTGCTCTGTACCAGGTATCTTTGTAATATAATGGATACAGAAGAAGCTATGCACAATGGGATTATAAAAATTTTTTCAAACCTCAGAAAATTTAAGCCGGAGCATGAAAATAGTTTTGGAGCCTGGATGAAAAAAATTATGATCAACGAGTGCCTGATGTTCTTAAGAAAAAGGGTGAATTTTAAACTGATTTCGTTAGATGAAATAAATGAAATCAAAGACAGCTATTTTGAAAACCACAATGCGGCAAATATCGAAAGTTATCTGGCTCGTATTAATCAGTTACCAATAGGCTATAAAACTGTATTTAATCTTTATGCAATTAAGGGATATTCTCATGAGGAAATCAGCATCATGCTCAAAATTACCGAAAGTACATCGCGTTCGCAATTGACAAAAGCAAGAAAACTATTACAGCAGAAATTAGTGAGAAGGAAGGACTTATATACCTGACAATAAGACAGATACTGTTTTTAAAAATCAAATTAAACAACTCAAAAGAGATGAACTGCCTGCTGACTGGAATAAAAAAGACTCATGGGAAAGATTAGAGAATAAAAGAGTGAGAAAAAAACAAGAGCTCTTTTACTGTGCTGCTGCCATTCTGGTTTTGGGATTTTTGTTGGGCAGTTTATTTCATAATATCCCTATAAAAAATAAGGACAATCCCTATTCTGAAAATGCTTTTGTAGAATATCAAAACAGACAAAAGCTTAAAGAAATAGAAGAGCGCATGTTGGGCAACTATTACAGCGTTAAAATTTGCCTTGCATGCGATGATATTTATTACGAAGTAATAAAACAAGACAGGCCTGATAAATTTACATATTTTGAAAACCTTTTAAATTAGAATTATGAACAAGAAATTAATTGCATTAATACTGCTTCCTGCTTTCTTTGCAGCCACAAGCTGTAAAGAAACGAATGAGCAAAAAAACCTGTTGCTTGCTGATGAAATCAATGCTACATGTGTTACTGAATTGGTAAATGAAAACAACCCTGATTGGATTAAAGGCTTTGACGGGCCTAAGTTTTTCAAAACTGTATTTGATATTGCAATGGCTGGAAAAGTTAGAGTTAGAGGAGGTATGCAAATTGAAGATACAACATCAACAAGTAACTTTGTTTATACTGGAGAAGATTTAATGAAAACAATGGAGAACCATGTTGATACTTTTGATCTTAACTTAATTAAAGAAATTCGGTTTTTAGAAAAATGGAGTTTAGACAGTAAAACTTTTAAATTTACAAAAGAAGTAAATGCCTGGACTCCCGTAAAAATTTGGGAAAATGATGGAAAAACCATGAAACAAATGGTCTTTTTCGTTTACCCTGAAAAAAAAGAAAAAGGGAAACTTATTGCTAAGAATATTATTTATGAGCATCCTTGGTACCAGGAATACCCAAACCTATACACAGGCTTTGATCAGATAAAGTTTCTACAAAGAATTATTGATGGAGTTAAATCTGGAACATTTAAAGTTTATGATCCAATATATTTAGTGGATAAATCAAAAAGGGCATTTGATCTGGAGCAACTTAAAGAACATTTACAAGTTGACTTGAACCCTTTATCTCTGAACGACCAGATTTATTCTATTGTATTTGAAGAGGATTGGTACTTTAACGAAGAAACCTTTGAAATTACCAAAGATGTAAAGTCAATTGCCCTCGTAAAAGCAGATTATTCAACAGAAGAGCTTAAAAAAAGTTTCATGTTCTTTATCATCCCGGAATAAAATTTATACAAAAAAAACGCAAGGATTAAAATAACTATAAATCCTTGCGTTCTTTGTAATCTCTAAGCTCTTAACATTTATATCGTCTTATTTTTCAAAACCTGAAAGTATTTGGTTTTTCTTCTAAATTCTCTTTTACTTGCTCAACCTTTGATAATCCGTCCAATTGTAATGCTTTCTTTTTCTTTGACTTATTAACCAGCAGAGGAACCATTAACAAAGCAGTAATAATCATTATTTTCATTAAAACAGTCATAGCTACAGCAGAAGTATCCTTAACAGGTTTTCCTACTTTATCACCAACCTCCGAGGCCTGATAAGCATCTGATTCTTTTCCTATTAACTCGCCATTATAAACAGTACCTTCTTCTAAAGCATACTTTGTATTTTCAAGAACACTACCCTTATCAGACTGGTAAAGAGCCATAATGGTACTTGTTGAAATTACACCTAGCAACATAGCTGCAAGCATCTCTGCGCCACCTAAATAAGCTGTTAAAACAGGAACTGTAATTGCAATAACACCTGGGATCAATGTTTCCCAAATTGTAGCATAGGCAGCAACTTCGATGCACTGGTCATTATCAGCACTATCTCTTGCAGAATAAACAACTTCCTTTTCTCCCTCGGTAGCATAGGTCAAATCACCATTGTATTTATCCAAAATTTCATTGGCATCCTTTAACGCAGGTATATCATTAAACTGTCGATTAACTTCGTTTACTATTTTCTTACTAACTCTTCTTACAGCAGCTAAAGCATTTGATGACAGTAAAAATGGAAGTAGTGTACCCACAATTAGAGAGCTTATAATCAATGGCTTGACTAAATTCACTTCATAAATTCCGGTTAACTGAACAAAAGCACTAAAAATAGCCAAAGAAGCCAACGATGAAGCAATCGTAAGAAATACTTTCCCCTGAGCAATTGATTGTGTTCCAATCAATTTTAAGTCATACGTTTGTTTCAAGGTAACCTCATCCAGCCTGGCCTTGTTGGCAACACTATCAGTATTATCTGCAACAGGTGCAAAAGCATTAAATGCCACCTGGAGGCCCATATTTCCTAAAAATCCAACAGCCGCTAAGCCAACTCCATAAAAACCTGCAAAATAATAAGAAGCCAATACCACAGCAAGAATTACTGCAACAGGAATTCCTGTAGAAATTAAACCTGATTCTGTACTGCCCAAAATAGTACTTGCAATTCCCTTCCTTGACTCTCCAGCCAGGTTCTTAACAGTTTTGCTTTCTTTACTTGTAAAGTAATTTGAGATATAACTGATACTAACAGAAGCAACTATTCCGAAGAATGCTGACCAGAAAATACCCAGGCTTTTGTATGTTGTTGTAATAACCTCTGCATCAGTTGTTCGGGTTACTTCCCATTCTGCTGGAATTGTATATTTAATTGCAAAAAAAGTTGCGATAGATAAAACAATTGCAGCAAGCCATTCGGCAATATTGATTGCCTGACGCGATGTAGAAACCTCACTTGAACGCAACAAATAGCTTCCGGCAATGCTTGCAAAGATTCCTATACTTGCAATTATCAAAGGCAATGACAATATACCTAATGTTTCTCCGTCACCTTGAGTTAAAAGTGATGTTCCAAGGAATACACTTGCAATAATTGCAGCTGTGAATGATTCAAACACATCAGTTCCAATACCTCCAACATTAGCAGTAATCTGTCCAGTTTCATTCACAACAGAAGCTGGATTGTATGGTGATTTGTCTGTTATTCCTGCTTCTTTCTCCACAATTTCTACTTCAGCTTTTTCAGCACTTTTAGCAAAGATGCCACCACCTAAACGCGAGAAAACAGCAACTGCACTTGCACCAAAAGCAAACCCTGCCATCATGTTCAAATTGAAATTAAACATTGATGTTCCAAATTCACTTTCTTCAGGAACTAAAAACCTTGAAGCAAAAAATAAAATTAATAATCCAACTATAACAGACGAGGCATTGATCAAACCTGCGGAAATACTTGCTGAAAATGTGGTTCTAAAACCATCGCTATAGTTTTTTTGACTTTCAGCAATAATTTTATCATTTGAACTTCCTGCAACTTGCTTAGAAAAATAATTGGCAGCAGCCGAAGATGCTGCTCCAATTATAACAGCAACTGCAAGCATTCCGTTTAACCCTTCTTGTGATTTTCCATAGAAAAAAGCAAGAATTGCTAAAGAAATAACAAATAATGCCAAAAACTTATATTCAGCAACTATAAAAATAGAAATTCCTTTTTTAATTCTATTTGCTATCTCCTTTACTGTTGAGTTTTCGGATGAAAGTTTCTCAATTTTATAAGAATTCCAAAAACTAAACCCAAGGCCGATTATTCCGGCAGCAATTATTAAGTAACCTATTGGATCTATTACCAGTGATGCAAGTGTTATCATTTGGTTTAAATTAAGTGTGACAATCTTATTATTTTACAAGCATAAAAGTAAATATATTGCAACATATAAACAACTACACTTAAACATTTTCGTTAAAATCTTTAAAGTTTTACATAAATTCAAGCTCGTATCTTATTTTAAATATGATATTTGTCGTTTTGTAATTTCATGGTAATCTGTATTTTTAGGCAATATTTGTTGACCAGGGTCTAGTTTTTTATAAATTTGTGATACTCTCATAAATTATAGAATATAACTACTTCAAATAATGAAAGTAGTTGCGTAGTTTTAAAAAATATTATTGTAAATACCTATAAAACTATATTTAAATGAATGAAGTAAAGAAATACATTGACGAAAACCTTGACAGGTTTCTAGAAGAGCTTTTTGGTTTGATTAGAATTCCTTCAGTTAGCTCAAAATCAGAGCATAAGGAAGATATGTATAAGGCCGCAGAATACATTAAAGAAGCATTGCTAAAAGTGGGTATGAATAAAGCACAAGTAATGGAAACAGAAGGAAACCCAGTTACATATGCGGAAAAAATAATTGACCCATCTTTTCCTACTGTAATGGTTTATGGACACATGGATGTAATGCCCGCCGAGCCATTTGATTTATGGGAAAGCCCACCCTTTGAACCCGAGGTAAGAGACGGCAAAATATATGCTCGTGGTGCAAATGATGACAAAGGACAGGGATTTATGCACGTGAAAGCAGTTGAGATTATGAACAAACTTGGCCTTTTAACCTGCAATGTGAAATTCATGATTGAAGGTGAAGAGGAAGTAGGCTCGCCCAATCTTAAAAAGTTCTGCGAAGACAACAAGGAATTATTAAAAGCCGATATTATCCTGGTTTCAGATACTGGTCTGATAGCAAAAGACATACCTTCAATTACAACTGGTTTAAGAGGTTTAAGCTTTATGGAGGTTGAAGTTACAGGACCTAATAAAGATCTTCATTCTGGACTTTTTGGTGGAGCTGTAGCAAATCCAGCTAATATTTTATGTAACATGCTTTCTTCATTAATTGATGAAAAAGGACATATTAACATTCCGGGATTTTATGATGATGTAATTGAAGTTACTAAAGAAGAAAGAATTAAAATGGCAGAAGCTCCATTCGATTTGGAAGCTTACAAAAAAGCTCTTGATATCGATGTAGTTGCAGGTGAAGAAGGGTATTCAACAAACGAACGTACAGGTATCCGTCCATCACTAGATATTAATGGAATCTGGAGTGGTTATACAGGAGAAGGAGCTAAAACAGTACTTCCTTCAAAAGCGTATGCGAAAGTTTCTATGCGATTAGTTCCTAACCAGGATAATGTGAAAATCAGTAAGTTATTTGAAAAACATTTCAATGCAATTGCTCCACCAAGTGTAAAAGTGAAGGTTAAAGCATTGCATGGCGGACAAGGATATGTTTCTCCGATTGATATGCCAGCTTATAAAGCAGCTGAAAAAGCCTATACTGAAGTTTATGATCGAGCACCAGTGCCTGTTCGAAGTGGTGGTAGTATTCCAATTATTTCAACTTTTGAAGAAGTATTAGGAATCAAATCAATCCTTATGGGATTTGGCCTTGAAGAAGATGCTATTCACAGTCCTAATGAAAGCTACAGAGTGGAGAACTTTACAAGAGGAATCGAAACAATTGTTTCTTTTTATCAACATTTCCCAAAAGAACTTAACGCATAGTATGTTGTAAATAAGAATTTTACACAAAACTATACAGCGGCAATTATCCATTAATCAAGTTAAAATAGCTTAGATAATATTTAATGGATAATTGCCGTATCTTTGTTATTGAAGTTTATAATTAACCCTGGCTCTGGTTTAATTTTGTAATGATTTATTAGGATAAAATCCTTGAAATGAGATATAAGTCATTAGTCAATAGTCATTTGTTTTCGACAATTAATGACTAATGTCTAATGACCTTAGTATTAAGCTGATATAATCTATATAAATAAATCATTACTATTTTGAACTATAGCTTTAACCTTTAACAAAATGACTAAGATTATTACGTTTTTGTTCTCAATTCTCATATCCTATACTTCTTTTGCACAACAAACATTCCTGGGAAAACCAGAATATGGCATCATTAAATCAAGTATTTTTGATAATAGCTCGCCCTATTTTTATCCTGATCTATACAAGCGATATATTGAAGCAGATACGAGCTTAACTATCAAAGACTTTCGATATTTGTATTACGGATATACCTTCCAATCTAAATACATTCCTAACCAGGAATCGAAATATGAATCACAAATGATGGTGTACCTTAGAAAAGGACGATTAAGTTCTGCTGAGCTGGATGAATTTATCAAAATAGCAGAACTAAAACTTAGAGACCTTCCTTTTGATATAAGAACGCTAAACATACTGGCATTTAGCTATTTACAAAAAGACGACAGTATTACAAGTGCACGGTATAAATTCAAAAAAGAAATGCTTGTAAAAACTATCCTTTCAACGGGTGATGGTAAATCTGAACAAACAGCTTTTCACATAATTGACCCAGTTCATGAAATGGATCTTTTGAATGAATTGGGTTTAAAATTTGCTGCATCCACAAATCAGGCGAATGCTTTTTGCGATTACCTGGTTGTTCATCCTAATGAAAAAAATATCAGAGGTGTATATTTTGATGTGAGTAGGCTAATACGTGTCCGCATCGAACGCCAGCAAAATTAGACGAAAATTTCCTTTTCTTTGGTCTTTAAATGTTCTAATTCAATTTCAAAAGCGGTAAGAATATTTTTCACTTTTTTTAATTTATCCAAGTATTGTTCGAATTCTTTACTGGAGCTAAACCCCTCACACTTAAGTACGTAGTCAATCTTTTTAATTGATTTTATAATACTTGAATGCTCCAATTTATTAGCATACAAAGTATATACTGTATCGCCTTCATCCTCAAATTTATAAACGGGGAATCGGTGTTCTTCTTTATTAATTTTTTCAATAATCACCAGGCTATCAGCTTGTTGAAACTTTGCACCCAGCTCCTGATTAAACATCCAACTAATTTTATGGGGACTCACGTGGGATGCTATTCCAATAAGCTTATACTCATTTTCAAGAGTAAGTGTATGAACTTTTGGTTTCAATCAGAGTATTTTTTGATGAAAGTCAAATGTACAAAGTTTAGTAATAAATTCCAACAATACGCTACAAGACTTAAACTTACTTTTAAAAGAAAAAAGCTTGGGGAACTAATCAAAATTTAAGTTCTTAATTAGTTTTCTAATTCACCAAGAGTTATAAGGGCCTCTCTTGCAGCATTTTGCTCAGCTTCCTTTTTGGAGTTACCAAGTCCTTTTCCAATTATTTTTTCTTCAAGCATAACCTCAGAAATGAAATTCGAATCCTCTTCAGAACTAAAAGAACTAAACTCTACAGGACTTTTCGTTTTTTGTGACCACTCTATTAACTGGCTTTTATAATTGTAGTTGGTCACCTCAAGTTCTTCTAAATCAATGTGTTCATCTATGATTTTTTGGCTTATAAACCTTGAGACTGCTCTATATCCTTTATCCAGATAAATGGCGCCAATTAATGCTTCAAATGCATCTTCATATATTCTACTACTTGCGAGTTGGATATTTGTACGCTGAATAATAAACTGATCAAGGTTAATATTAACGGCTAGTTCTTTTAGCTTTTCGCCATTTACAATTTTCGACCGCATTTCGGTTAAAAAGCCTTCACGCTCACTGGGGTATTTTTTATAAAGGTAATCACTGATAACCGCATCAAGAATAGAATCACCCAAATATTCAAGTCTTTCATTATTAACACGTTCTCCATTCAAAGTATATGATGCGGATTTATGAGTAAGGGCAATTTGATACAAAGAAAGATCCGAGGGCCAAAACCCAAGGATCTTTCTTAGTTTTTTTAAGAAATCTTTATTATTACTGGTTAATATCTTTAATGCCGCGATTCTACGAAGCACAAGCTTATTCTTATAATTTCTTAAATATCACAGATGCATTATGTCCACCAAAACCAAATGTATTGCTTAGTGCAACCTTTATTTCTCTTTCTTTAGCTTTATTAAAAGTAAAGTCAAGTTTTGGATCAATCTCCGGATCAAGATTAAAATGGTTGATTGTTGGTGGAACGATACCATTTTTGATTGCTAATATACAAGCGGCAGCCTCTATAGCACCAGCTGCTCCAAGCAAATGCCCTGTCATTGATTTAGTAGCACTAATGCTTAATTTATAAGCATGTTCGCCAAAAACCTTTTGAATAGCCATTGGTTCAGCAATATCACCCAATGGTGTAGATGTTCCATGAACATTGATATAATCAACATCTTCAGGCTTTAAACCAGCATCTTCTAATGCATTATTCATAACCAAAGCGGCACCAGCACCTTCTGGATGAGGGGCCGTTAAGTGATGAGCATCAGCAGATAAACCTCCACCTACAAGCTCTGCATAAATTGTAGCACCGCGTTTTACTGCATGTTCATATTCTTCTAGAATAATTGCAGCACCACCATCAGCCATTACAAAACCATCCCTGTCAACATCAAATGGTCTAGAAGCTGTTTCAGGATCATCATTTCTGTTTGAAAGTGCCTTCATTGCTGTAAAACCACCAAGACCAGCTTCATTCACAGATGCTTCAGAACCACCTGTAATGATAATTTCAGCTTTGTTTAAACGAATGTAATTAAATGCATCTATAATTGCATTAGTTGCAGATGCACAAGCTGAAACTGTGGTAAAATTAGGTCCCCTAAAATTATATTTCATAGATATATGCCCAGCAGCAATATCAGAAATCATTTTAGGTATAAAGAAAGGATTGAATTTAGGGATTTCACCACCTTTTACATATTCCTTAACTTCCTGTGTTAAAGTGTCAATACCTCCAATACCAGAGCCCCAAATCACGCCAGCTTTATCGTGGTTAATGCTTTCCAGGTCCAATTTTGAATCCTTAATAGCTTCTTCTGCTGCAATTAGAGCAAACTGAGCATAAAGATCCAACTTTCTAGCCTCTTTACGATCAAAATAGTTATTAGGATCGTAATCTTTTATTTCGCATGCAAATTGGGTCTTAAATTTCGAAGCGTCAAATTTCTTAATTGGAGCCGCTCCGCTTGTCCCATTCTTTAAATTTTCCCAAAATGATGGAATATCATTACCAATTGGTGTAATTGCACCAAGTCCGGTAACCACTACCCTTTTCAACTCCATAAAATAATAACTTTATTTTTGCTAAAAACAAAAATTTATAAAAAGAAAAGGAGCATGCATAGAATTTGCAGCTCCATGCCCTACAAAAAATAATTTGTATTATTTTACGTTATCCCCGATATACTTAATAGCATCACCGACAGTAACAATAGTTTCCGCTTGATCGTCTGGAATAGCGATATTGAATTCTTTTTCAAATTCCATGATCAATTCTACAGTGTCAAGAGAATCGGCACCCAAGTCGTTGGTGAAGCTTGCAGATTCACTAACTTCGTTTTCGTCAACTCCAAGTTTGTCTACAATTATAGCTTTAACTCTTGATGCAATGTCTGACATAGTTCTAAAATTTAGTTAATAATAAAAAATTTAATTTTGTTTTGAAAGTGCAAAGAAATAATAATTTCAATGAAAAAAAAAATTAAAAATCGCAAAAACCGGTTTTTTAACAGTCTAATCCAGTGCTTATTATTAAATTACTATTCATGCATAACATTCAAGTAAACAACAAGATAGGTAGATATTGTGTTTCAGGCACTATTTTTATTTAGATTTTTAACAACTATAGTTACCTTTGAAATATAAAATGATATTACAATATACTAACAATGAAGAATATAGCCATATTTGCATCAGGCAGTGGAACAAATGCTGAAAATATTATAAAACAATTTGCCAAAAGCGATCAAATTAATGTAAAGCTCATTTTAACTAATAAAAAAGATGCCTATGTTATACAAAGGGCTATAAATCATCAAATTGAATGGATGGTTTTTAACAGGCAACAATTCTACGAATCGGACTTTGTTTTGCAAATACTTAAAGCAAAAGATATTAACGCAATTGTTCTGGCGGGTTTTCTATGGTTAATTCCTGACTCATTAATTAAGGCCTATCCTGATAAAATTATAAATATCCATCCGGCCCTGCTCCCAAAATATGGAGGTAAAGGTATGTATGGAATGCATGTTCACAAAGCGGTCATTGAAAACAATGAAACTGAAAGCGGCATTACGATTCATTATGTGAATGAAAAATACGATGAAGGAAAAATACTTTTCAATGCAAAATGTAAGATTGAACCTGATGATACACCTGAATCACTGGCCAATAAAATTCATGAGCTTGAATACAAGCATTTTCCTGAAATTATTGAAAGCTGGTTGAAAAGTACTAATTAAGCAAATAATTTTCGTTAAAGAACTTAACATACTTGCTTTCATCTTTATTTTTAAGGAAATTTCCATAATTGCCAGCAGAAATTACAAAATGATTTGGCACAAGGTGTCTGATATCATTCAAAACGGCATTAATAATTATTAATTGATAATATTCCTTTGCTTTTTCAGCATTTTTAAATGACCTTACAACCAGCATGTCTCTTGCCGTATCAAGAGATACGACTTCAACCTGGAGATCTTCCTGTGTATAGTGCTCAAGATTTAATGATTTGTATTTGAACTGTAATTTATTAAGATCTGTCTTTCCGTGAGGGAAAATAAGAACATAATAATGAGGGGTTTCTGATTCTAGTGTGTATAAATCAGCTTCGTATTTTTTGGCATCCATTGCCTTTAATGTTTCCCTTGCGGTTTCTGAAACTTCAGCATCAGGATATTTTAATACCAATAACTCAAGATTGTTTTTTAATTCTGTTTTGTTCCCAATTTCACCATATGAAACAGCTGTGAGATAGATAAAGTTTGGAGCCAGACCATTATTAGCATAGTCATTTACTCCTTGCTTGGCAATATTTATTGTTTCCTGATAGTTCTTATTTTTATAATTTTTATATGCTTCCTCATAAACCTTTTCAGCCTGTTTTTCATCTTCTATAAGTTTTGCAACATAAGCAGGATCCTTCAAGGTTTTCGCATATACACTCTCAGGGAATTCACTAATAATCATAGACTTGTAATTTTCCGCTTTGGTGTAGTTCAAATCTTTCGCATGAATAGTATAAAGCAAATAAAGGGCTTCTAAACGATACTCGCTATCAGGAAATTCATTTAATAACTTTTCAAGCTGAGTAATTGCTTTCTCTGATTCATTCAATTCCTTGTAATAAATGGTCCCTGCTTTGAAATGAGCTTCTTCAATTTTCTTATTTGAGGCGGCCAATTTCTTGTCAGTTAAAGGTAAGTCTTGAAGATAATATTCTCTTGATTTTATGTTAGTTACCTTAGCTTCTTCAGTATTCAGACTATCGTTTTCGTTATTCTCAGTATTTTCAGTAAGTTCAGCATTTTCTTCGGCTACTATCTGTTTATTACTTCTGCGCCAATTATCAGCCAGCCTCCTATCTCCCCATCTTTTTTTAAACTCTGTCATTCCTAAACTTACAGTTGAAGGATTATAAAAGTAATATTTTCCTCCCTGCATTGGGTTAGTAGTTCTTTGAGGATCAATATCCTGAAATGGATCAAGCCCGGTATTTGCGTTATTTTCTAATTGTCTTTGTCTGTCCTCTTCTTTTACAATTTTTTGAATAATTCCATCAATAATCTTGTTTCGATCCTTTTCAGGCATTCTGGCAACAAATTGCAAACTATCTTCAACGGTGATAATATTTAAGTTATGTGTAAGTGCCTGCCTGGTTTTTATTTGAGGATATAATCTGTCGTAATCCGGGAATTTACTGTCGATTGAACTTGAGGTACTATCATAATAGGCCTCAGCTAGTTGATAGTTATTTCCACCATAATAATAATCTGCCAGCGCCAAATAGGTTTTTACCTTTTGTGTTTTATTTGACGAAGATGCCTGGGCTGAAAGTGTAAAATATTCAATAGCTTTTTCGCTGTTTTTTTCATTGAGCTCTATTTTGCCTAATGCATAATAAATTTGATCAAGATAATCTATATTTTTATCATCATTAGCCATTTTTTTCAACTGCTTTTTTAAATCCTTAGCATTTCCACCACTCTTTTCAAAAATCTCAGCTAAATGAATTTTTGCCATAAAAGTCATATCGTAATTAGGATTACGCTTTATGACCAATCTATAATATTCCTCTGCAAGATTATATTTTTCATTAAACTGATAGATTTGAGCTAAAATAAATAGCTCTCTTTTCTTTTCTTTTTTGTTTCTCTCATTTTCGATAGCCTTTCTTAGTTGGTTTGCGGCTTCGGTATAATTCTTTTGCTTCATCAGCATTGACGCATTTAATAAACCCATCTGAAGAGCATACTCTCTGTCATATCTTTTAACTTTTCTTAGATCAATAAGCACATTATCAGCGTTTTTAAACTCTCCAATTTCTGAATAAGTTTTCGCAAGCCAAAGCATGGCCTCATACTTAGAGTCATCACTTTTATATTTATTAATTACCAATAGAAAAGTTTGCAATGCAGTTTCAAATTCTCGCTTATAAAAATGGGCTTTGCCCATTAATAAATAGGCATTATCAATCCATTTACAGTACTCGGCCTGCGACATAAAAGCTTGCTCTTCGCGACTTAAGCTTTTTTTATCAACCTTTGGTTTTGTTGTAATGGAATGCACCTTTATTGTTTTCGCACATTTCTTAATTGTTCTGTCCATTTCAGAAGCAACTAATGAAGCAACAGCCTCGTCTTCATATCTAAAGACAGGCAGAATTCTTGAATAGTCCTCCTGATATGTTTTTTTTAGCTTTAATCGGCCAGATTTTAAACTTTCATTTCCATTGAAATAGACATTATAATGTGCTGTAAGGTTATGATAAGCTCTTGTTGATCGTGTATTCTTTTTTGTAGAACATGCCAGAGGTAGCAATGACAGTAACAAAATTGCTAATACAAAGCTTAGACAATTTTTGAAATAGAAATTATTTTTTAGCACTGGTTTCAAAACGGTTTAATAGGTTAAAATTTGAACAAAAATATAAAAAACAATAAGTTATCGGTAAAAAATAAAAATGGAAAACCTAATATTAATAACGATAAAAAAACCGTTTAAGGTATTAGCGAGCAACAAAAGTTATTAAGTAAAGATTAAAACAGAATATTTACCAGATTTTTAGGTATTTATCTCTAAAAAGTTGTGTTTTTTTTATCTGGCTAAGCTTAAAATAATACTTTTGCAACTCTGTCGTAAATTTGAGGATAATGAACAAACCCGCCCACACAAGAAAATATCTACTTTTTGATTTTCTTAGCGCATGCATTGCATGGATAATTTTCAACTTTTTTCGGAAGGTCTTCATTGAATCTTCTGTATATAGTACAAAAATTAAGCTTGAATATAGCTCAAACCTTGTTATTAGTACAATTTTAGTTGGTGCATTTTGGGTACTACTTTACTATTTCAGTGGCTACTATTACAATATTTATAGGAAATCTCGCTTACAGGAATTTAGTCATACTATAGTTTTTTCGATTATTGGGGTAATTTTCTTGTTTTTTACGCTTTTGCTTGATGATATAATTTCGAGTTACAAAGATTACTACTATTCATTTGCAACATTACTTTCTCTGCAGTTTGCTCTCACCTACATTCCTCGTAATATCCTAACTACGAGAACAATAAAGCAAATAAGAAATGGGAAAATAGGCTTTAAGACATTATTGATAGGAAGCAACGGCAAAGCATTAAAAATCCTTCGCTCTTTTACAGGACATAAAAGGTCAGCTGGCTATAAGTTTACCGGCTTTGTGAGCATATATGAAAATATTAGTGCAGAGTTAGAAAAATTTTGCAATAATATGGGTAGTTTTGAGCATATTGAAGCAATAATTGAAGACAATAATATTGAAGAGGTAATTATTGCAATTGAATCAAATGAACATAAAGAACTTGAAAAAATTATAACTCAACTACAAAGGTGTAATGTTAATATAAAAACAATTCCCGATTTATTCGAAATTCTTATTGGACGAACAGAACTTTCACTTATTGAAGGAACTCCGTTATTACATATTACCTCAGGATTAATGCCGGTTTGGGAAAAAAACTTTAAGCTTTTGTTTGATAAGATAGTTGCGATTCTTTTTTTAACTGTTTTTTCACCTTTATATCTTTTTACTGCCATTGGTGTGAAACTCTCTTCAAAAGGTCCTATTTTTTACAAACAGAAGAGAGTTGGATTACATGGAAAAGAGTTTTCAATTTATAAGTTTCGTTCAATGTTTAAGGATGCAGAAAAAAATGGCCCTGAGCTTTCGTCATCAACAGATCCGAGAATTACCAGGTTTGGAAATTTTATGCGAAAAACCAGATTGGATGAAATACCTCAGTTTTTTAATGTTTTCAGGGGTGATATGTCCATTGTTGGTCCCAGGCCTGAAAGAAAATACTACATTGATCAAATTGTAGAAATTGCTCCAGAATTCAGACTTCTTTTAAAAACAAAACCGGGAATAACTTCTTTGGGTCAAGTAAAGTTTGGATACGCCGAAAATGTAGAGCAAATGGTGCAACGACTCAAATTTGATATCATTTACATTAAAAACATGTCGTTATATCTTGATTTTAAAATACTGACATTCACAATGTTGACCATACTAAAAAGAGATGGGAAATAAAATCATCTATAATTATTGAGTTTCAGATTTCATCTATTGAATTTTAATAATTTTGACAATCTGATTTTTTAATTAACCCAGGCTATGATTAAATTTCAAGATATAAAAGAAGCTCACAAAAGAATTTTACCGCACATAAATAAAACACCTATACATACTTCCAGAAGTGTTAATCAGATACTTGGAGCAAATATTTTCTTGAAATGTGAAAACTTTCAAAAGGTTGGTGCTTTTAAATACAGAGGAGCAACAAATGCGATTCAGCTTTTAACCGATGAACAAAAAAGAAAAGGGGTTGCTACACATTCCTCAGGAAACCATGCAGCAGCCCTGGCATTGGCAGCCAAAATGGCTGATACAAACGCTTATGTAGTAATGCCTAAAACGGCTCCTCAAGTAAAAAAAGATGCTGTTAAATTCTACGGTGCTGAAATTACCTTTTGTGAACCTACACTTGAAGCCAGAGAAAGTACATTAAACGAAATTGTTGAAAAAAAAGGGGCAACATTTATCCACCCCTATAATCGCCCTGATATTATTGCAGGCCAAGGAACTGCCTGCCTTGAGCTGATTCAGGAAATCGAAAATCTTAATATTGTAATGGCTCCTGTTGGAGGAGGAGGCTTATTAAGCGGTACAGCTATTGCCGCAAAAGGCTCATTATCAGGAATAGAAGTTTATGGTGCTGAACCAAAAATGGCAAATGATGCTTACTTATCCTTTACCAGAAAAGAACTTATCCCTCAACTAAATCCCAAAACAATTGCTGATGGCCTTTTGACTTCGCTTGGAGATTTAACTTACAAGGTTATTTTATCAAAAGTTGACCAAATTTATACTGCAAGCGAAGAAGCAATTATTAAAGCAATGCAATTAATTTGGGAGCGGATGAAAATCATTATTGAACCATCTTCGGCAGTTCCAATTGCAGCAATTTTGGAGCATAAAGATGCTTTTAAAGGAAAAAATGTTGGTATTATTATTTCAGGAGGGAATGTAGATCTTCGTAATCTGCCATTTTAATAAAACGAATTATATTGTCGATGCTGTTTTTTTTGAATAAATGTTAAGGACGATTTTTGAAATTATTGTGAGAAACCTATGTGTGATAATTATTTTGTCATATGGTTCAACTTACCAAATAAAATCACAATCAAGCAAGATAGACAGTCTTCTTAATGTTTGTAAAGAAACTTTTCCCCATTCAATTTTAAGGAACACAAAACGGGATAATGGTCTGAAAACTCAATGCGTGGTGTTCTATGATTAAATGAAAGCAGACCAGCAGAATGCAACACAAAATCAATTCTGAAAGTAGAATACTTATTAATATAAGTACTACCAATTCCATTTCCTGATTCCTGAAATGTGTCCAACATCTTTTTAGTCAACCTCTTATAAACATAAGAAACTGGAGTATCATTAAAATCACCACAAATAATAACCGGGTATTCACAAGTTTCAATGTGTGCAGCTACAACATCTGCCTGTCTTGCTCTTTTGGTGTACCCTCTTTTTAATTTTGATAAGATACTTCTGATTCCTCTTACATTGATAGTATCTGTATTGTTTATGTTTTCAATTAAATGATAATCATCGTATCCCAAATGAATGGATTCAAGATGAAGATTATATACTCTTACAGTATCTTTATCTATCAGTAAATCAGTATATATACAGAAATTTTCATCCTGCTTCAACTTGACTTTCCCTTTGCTTACAATCGGATAACTGGAAAAGGTAGCAATTCCGTAATTAAAGGTTTTATTGTCCCGTGTAGCGTAAGAAATATAAGCATTCTTTAATTTAGAGTTTACTTTGATGGAATCAGCCGTATTTTTCCCATTCAACTCGTCGGAATAAAACTCTTGCAAACAAACAATATCAGAACCTGTCTTTTTAATATAATTTATGGTTTTCATTCCCAGGTTCTTCTCTTTTGACCAGTTCCATCTGTTAAAAACACGAACATTATACGTTAGCACTTTTATATTCTGTTCATTATGCTCAAATACTTTTTTATTAAAGCTGATTTGAAAAAAACTTGTGAGAAAACTCCAGCCTATTAAAATAGCCAGTAATGATATTAACAATCTTTTTGACCTCATAAATGCCCAGAAAACAACAAAGAGCAGATTAGCAAATAACAAGAAGGAATAGATTAAACCTAAAAAGGCAAAACCATAAAAATCTACCGGGCTAATATACGCAGATAAATATGAAAACAAGAGAGCAAATGCCGCCAAAAGATTAAGAGTAAGTATAATCCTTCGAAAATACTTTCTTATAATGGCAACTAACTTCTTTAAAGGTTTATTTTTTTGTTTTAGTGTCGACAATGTTTATTTATACTTTATGGCTTCAGAATCGTTAAACTCTTCTGGTTCAATAAACGGATGTTCGTTATGAATCTTGTATTCAAGGTAATGAATTTTGTTTCCTTTAGCTAAAAACTGTTTTTCATAAAACGTTTGTATTCCGGTAACAGGCTCAGGAAGCGCTTCTTCATTATAAACATCTCTACTCATAAAGGTAATGAAAAATTTGTTTTCTTCGGCAAGCGCATAACTATATTCAAATAAAAGTCTGCTGTCGGTTTTTATGTGGATGATTCCATCATTTCGTAGGAAATTTATATACTTATTCAAAAAGTTGGCAGAACTCAGCCTTTTTTTAGCTCTTTTCGGTTGCGGATCCGAAAAAGTCAGCCAAATTTCGCTTATTTCATCTTCAGCAAAATAAGAACCAATTATATCAATTGTACTCCTCACGAAAGCAACATTCTTCATGCTTTTTTCATAAGCTGTTTTTGCTCCACGCCAAAGTCGGGCACCTTTAATATCAATACCAATATAATTAACTTCAGGGTTTCTTTCAGCAAGACCAACAGTATATTCCCCTTTCCCGCATCCTAACTCAAGCACAATCGGATTGCCATTATTAAAGTATTCACTTCCCCATTTTCCTTTTAATCGAAAATCCTTTTGATATACTTCTTTAAAACCGGGTTGAAAAACATGATTATACCCATCAATTTCCCGGAATCTTTTAAGCTTATCTTTCCCCACTTTCTTATTTAGTTTTTATTAATTTCTTCTAATATGATTCCTACTTTATTTATGCCTTTTAGTTCAAGGTCTCTCATTCCTTGCTGTATTTCAAAAGTATATTTACCAGCCTCAGGAAACCGAACGAAGTTCTTGAAATAAAACTTTTGATCATAATTATCTCCACTTTTATTTCCTATCCATTTGCCACTTTCTTCTGCCATAAGATACTGAAGAGTATCTTTCTGAGAATTCCCGTTGGGTGATATTGTTTTAATAAAAAACCAAATATTACTTTTTGGATAATCACCTGTATTAGAGACAGATAATATAACATTGTAACTTTGGCTGGTATCAGAAATTACAGGTTCGAAAATGGCTATCTTTTCACTACTCCATACTCCTCCAGGAATTTCAACTTCCGACTGATAAAAATAGCTTTTTGAACAAGAGCTAATTATTAAAATAAGGATAAACGCAGAAGTAAATACTCCTGCATTTTTGATTCGATGATTTGCCATTGGTTTCAGGATTCTTGTTTTGGACTACTTTTTGGACTACTTTTTTGAGATCTATTCCCTTTTACAACAGGTCCCTGTCCTTCCCTCCTTCGCGGTTTTCTTTTCTTACGCCTTTTGTTTGAGTCATTCTTTTTTAGGTTTTTTAAGTTCTTGTCTAAATCTTCAAAGCCTAAAATATCATTCAATTGATGATCGTTGTTCTCAGCCAAATGCTCAACAACAACACCCTTTTTGTTAAGTTCAATTATTGCTTTTACCCTCTCAACATCAACTGGAGTTAAATTAACCGCCGCATGCTCATCAAAAGAATACCACATCATTCTTTTATAGATATCTGTTTTTTGGTGATAAGCCTTCCCTGTTTTTGTTTCTAAAACAATATTTGTATTGGGGAAATCACTTTGAGCATCAATATATGAATCGTATTCGTAGTTAAGACAGCATTTTAATTTACCACATTGTCCTGCCAGTTTCTGTGGGTTAAGAGAAAGTTCCTGAACCTTAGCAGAAACAGTAGTGACTGAAACAAAATTAGTAATCCAGGTAGAGCAGCAAAGTTCCCTTCCACAAGAGCCAATACCACCAATTCGTCCTGCTTCCTGCCGGGCACCAATTTGCTTCATTTCAATTCTTATCTTGAATTGCTCAGCAAATACTTTTATCAGCTCTCTGAAATCAACACGCTCATCAGCAATATAATAGAAGATAGCTTTGGTTCCATCACCCTGAAACTCAACATCTCCAATTTTCATATCAAGCTTCAGATCTTCTGCTATTTGCCTGGCTCTTAGCATAGTATAGGGTTCTCTTGCGATGGAGCTTTTCCATTTTTCAACATCTGCAGGTTTCGCTTTTCGGTATATTTTCTTAAACTCAATATCTGGTGATACTCTATATTTATTTAATTGAGCATAAACAAGTTGGCCTGTTAAAGAAACTGTTCCAATATCATGGCCTGGAGAAGCTTCAACAGCAACAACATCACCAATTTTTAAGTTCAGTCCGTTGACGTTTTTATAAAAATCTTTTCGTGTATTTTTAAACCTAATTTCAACAATATCTGTTGCTAATGCTCCTTCAGGAACATCATGCAACCAATCGTATACTTTTAGCTTGCTGCACATCCGCGTAGAACAATTACCCGAATCGTCATCAAGTGTATTACATCCTCTTGTGTAATCTATATCGCATGCCATTTTTTCGTCTTTTAATCCATTTCTTGGAGCTTAAACCTCCTAAGCTGCTTTTACACGCAGCAATTTTACCAACTTCAATGCAAGATCTAAAAAGATGATCTTGCCTGTCCCATTTCTTTCAATATGTTTGTACGCCAGGTTAAATTCTTGTGAGATACCTGTAATATTATTTGCGTGGATAAAGTTAAAAAATTTTGACGAAAAACCTTTTTCTTCATCATTAAGTCCGTTTAAATCAGTTAAATCGCCATTCATCGAATTTAATATATAGTTTTCCCGAAACATTCTTAGCGCATAGCTAATAAAATTCTTTTGGCGCTCCCTGCTTAATTTACAAATCTCATCAACCCATGAAGTTACTTCTATCACTTTTGCACCATAACACAATCGCATAATCTCAACATACATCTTGAAATTATACTTCTCAATCTCACCAGCTTGAAGTAAATCAAGTGCTTTAAATAGGCTACCATTCGAAATTTTAGCAATATAATTCGCTTTTTCTTTCTCAAGTTTATGTGTCCAAATCAAGTGCTGAGTTAAACTTTCATCATCAATTCTTGGAATTTTTATAAACTGAGAACGGGAACGAATGGTATTAATAATTTGCTCAGGAAAATCAGATACCAATAAAAACAATGTTTTTGAAGGAGGTTCTTCAATCATTTTCAGTAATTTATTTGCCGATGCCGGGTTCATTTTTTCCGGCAACCAAATAATCATAATTTTATACTCAGCTTCAAATGTTTTTAGGCTTAATTTTCTGATAATCTCACTGCTTTCGTGAGCAAAAATCCCAGCCTGAGAATTTTCGTTCCCCATTTTCTCAAGCCAGATATTTAAATTTAGTTTATCGTTATTCAACAAAAAGTCACGCCATTCACTAATAAAATTATCACTAACCGGTTTATCAAACTTCTTTGTTCTTACAACGGGGTAAACAAAATGTAAATCGGGGTGAATAAGCTTTTCATATTTTTTGCACGAGGGACAAACTCCACAAGAATCTTTTTCTGTTCGTTGGGTACATGAAATGTACTGTGCATAGGCTATTGCCAATTGCAATTTACCAGTGCCTTCAGGGCCATTTAATAATTGAGCATGACTTATCCTGTTTTTTTGAACAGTTTGTATAAATCGCTCAATTACATCCCTTTGTCCTATAATCTTTTTAAACTGCATTCTCCTAACCCTAATTTAAACCGCGCCACAAAAATATAAAAAACCTGCAATTTTTGATTTTGGGAACAATCCTACCTGGAATAATTTGCTTACAATAATAAAAGTTTATAGCAGATAATTTTAGAAAGAATCATTGAAGGACATTGCCGATCGTAATAAATATTCAGATCTTAACTGCTTAAGTTTCAATTGCTGAAAAAAAGAAATTGCAACTTATTTGTTTATTCTTTTGTTAAATTAAAAGATTATCAAACCTTATATCACAATTATTTCTTAATTTTGGACAACTTTTAGAATATTAATATTAATCTATTTTTTATCATGCAAATGATTGATAATTTTAACTTTTCGGGCAAAAAAGCAATTGTCCGGGTAGATTTTAATGTGCCTCTGGATGCTGATTTTAAGGTGAGTGACGACACCCGCATCGTTGGAGCATTACCTACTATTAACAAGGTTTTAAATGATGGCGGTGCGGTTATTTTAATGTCGCATTTAGGACGCCCAGGCGGTGTACCTGCTGAAAAATATTCATTAAAACATGTTATTCCATCATTATCTAAGCATTTAGGTGGAAAAGAAATCAAATTTGCAGATGACTGCATTAGTGATGAGGCTCAGGAGCTAAAAAAGTCGCTAAAAATGGGCGAAATCCTGTTACTTGAAAACCTTCGGTTTTATAAAGAGGAGGACAAAAACAAAGAAGGAATGCCTGAATTTGCTAAGAAACTTGCGCAAGGAACTGATGTTTATATTAATGACGCTTTTGGAACAGCACACCGTGCACACGCTTCAACAGCTATTATTGCTGACTATGTGGAGGTAAAAATGGCTGGTTATCTGCTTGAAAAGGAAATTAAGTTTTTAGGAGAAACTGTGGCTAATCCTGAAAAACCTTTCGTTGCAATTGTAGGTGGTGCAAAAGTTTCGGGAAAGTTAGAGGTACTTACTTCACTAATTGAAAAAGTGGATACTATTTTAATTGGTGGTGGTATGGCATATACTTTCTTAAAAGCACAAGGCCATAAAATAGGAAATTCCCTGGTTGAAGAAGAACTAATTGACACTGCGAAAAAAATTCTGATAGATGCAGAATCAAAAGGAGTTAAATTTTTGCTTCCGGTTGATAACTTAGCTGCCGATAAATTTGATAATGACGCAAACATTGAAACAGTTGGAGTAGAAATTCCTGATGGAACAATGGCTTTAGATATTGGCCCTGAAACTATTAAGCTTTATGCTGAAGAAATTGCAAAATCAAAGACAGTGGTTTGGAACGGCCCAATGGGATGTTTTGAAATGCCTAACTTTGCTAAAGGCACATTTGGAGTTTGCCAGGCTGTAGCTGATTCTGATGCAATTTCAATTATTGGTGGTGGTGATTCTGTCGCTGCTGTTAACCAAAGTGGTCTTGCTGACAAAATGAGTCACATCTCAACTGGCGGTGGAGCATCACTTGAATTTTTAGAAGGAAAAGAACTTCCTGGTATTAAGGCTGTTAAGGGCTAATGCCGAACATTATAACAAACTCAATTTATTAAAATATTTATGCCCAATCTTCAAGGAAAGTCCATTCCTTGAAGATTTTTATTTAGGTTGCAGACCTTGTTAATGTGGACAAAGTAGAACAATAAATAAGTTTTGGATAGTTTTTAACATTTGCTATATCTAGGGCTTAGTATAGAAGTTGAACGAAATACCATAATTTTTAGCTTGATTTTAAGCTTTTGGTGTATAAATAAATTAATAAATGGGAACAAAGATTTATTCAGTTATCACTGCTTCGGGAAGTTACATTCCTACTAATGTTGTTAAAAACAATTCTTTTATTGAGCAGGATTTTTATGAGGCCACCGGAGAGAAAATTGAACGCTCGGGTGAGGAAATTATCAACAAGTTTAAAGAAATTACTGATATTGAGGAAAGAAGGTATGCTGATAACGACCATTTAGCCTCTGATTTAGGAACATTTGCTGCAGAAAATGCTTTAAAATCATCTGGAATTGATAAAGAATCCCTGGATTATATTATTGTTGCTCACAATTTTGGTGATGTTCATTACGAGCACAGACAGGTGGATACAGTTCCAACCCTGGCCTCCAGAGTAAAACTTAACCTTAACATTCAAAACCCTGATACTGTTGCTTATGATTTGCCTTTTGGTTGCCCGGGTTGGGTACAGGCACTTATACAAGCCGACTATTATCTTAAATCAGGTGATGCCAAAAGAATATTGGTAATTGCAACAGAAACATTATCAAGAGTAACCGATCCCTATGATCGCGACAGCATGATTTTTTCGGATGGTGCTGGAGCAGTGATAGTTGAAGCTGTTGAAAGTGAAGTGCCTGTTGGTATCCTGGCCCACAAAACAAGAACGGATGCAGTGGGCTATGCCTATTTATTAAAAATGGGTGATTCATACAATCCTGAAGTAGCAAATGGTGAGCGATACATTAAAATGGACGGTCGAAAACTGTACGTTTATGCCCTCAACAATGTCCCCCCGCTTGTAAAGGAAACTATTGAAAAAGCACAATTAGATATTGATGACATTAGTAAAGTACTAATTCACCAGGCCAATGCAAAAATGGACGATGCCATGCTTGAACGTTTGTTTCGTTTATATGATAAAGATGTAATCCCTAAAGGCATTATGCCAATGACGATTGCTAAATTTGGAAATAATTCAGTTTCCACCGTCCCTATTCTTTACGATTTAATTATGAAAAGAGAAATGAATGGTCACAAAATGGAATCAGGACAAAATATAGCAATGGTTTCGGTAGGTGCCGGAATGAATGTAAATGCGGTGATTTATAAGATGCCATAATTCTGAAATTAGAAATTGGAACTTAGAATCTAGTTGGAAATTATTAGGGGTTCTAAGTTCTAATTTTCAAAATCGCCTCCGCATAAACCAAATCCTCAGGTGTGGTAATTTTTATGTTTTGTCGGTTGCCTTCTATCAGGTTAATTGTAGAATTATCATGAGCCTCTAGAACACTGGCATCATCGGTAAAAGATTCCTTGTACTCTTGCTTAAAAGCAGCCAAAACAAGCTCATTTTTAAATACCTGGGGGGTTTGAATAAGTTTGTATTTTGTGCGATCAACCATCACATTATCGCCTTCTTCATTAACTTCTCTAACCGAATCAACCAAGCTGATAACGGGTATTGCATTTCCTTTTTGTTCTGCCATTTTATAGCAATTCTCTATGGTTTGTTTATCAACCAGAGGGCGGACACCATCATGGATACCAACAATTCCTTCACCATCAATTAAGGCTAATCCATTTTTTACAGAATGAAAACGTGCATCTCCTCCGGAAACCACTTTATGTTCGATTCTAAAGCCTTGTTTCTGACACAAATCCGTCCAAAATTGGATTTGCTCTTTTGGCAATACAACAATGATTTCAAAAAAATTATCATAATTATAAAAGGCTTCAATGGTATGCATCAGAATGGGCTTATTTCCCAGCTGAATAAACTGTTTAGGAAGTTCACTCTTAAAACGATTCCCTTTTCCTCCTGCAACTATAATTACATACCTCTTCATTGATATTTTAAAATAAATGATCTACTAAATCTTTCAAAGTTAATCCCGCAAAAATCTCACTATCAACTAATTGACTTATTGCTTTAGTGAGATTTTCTTTATCATGACGTTCTCCTGTTAAAAGAGTATTTAGTTTAGTACCTTGCATCTCATTCAATAAATCCCCTGAAAATTTTGCATCCAAAATAATGCCTTTTTTTATTGAAAGCTCAATATTTAAAACACCTTGAGGTTTCTCAATTTTTCTGCTCAAAATATATTTTGGAGAATATCCATAAATCCATTCCCACTGAGTATACTTTTCATGCTTTAGTTTCTCTATTGCTTTCTTTTCATTTTCTGATAGTTCATATAAACTTGCATTTTCATATTTTACCAAGATATGATCTATCAATGCTTTTCTAAATTCATCAAGGCTGATTTCAGTGTTTAAATGAGGTAAAATATTCGTCACCTTGCTTCTTACCGATTGGACCGCTTTATCAGTATATTTCCCTTCTTTAACTTTTATCGTCTCATCAAGCGTATCTAAATCAGAATTAAAAAGCAAAGTGCCATGATGAATAACACGTTGTTTGAAAATATGTTCTGCATTGCCTGAGATCTTTTTATTATTAATAATCAAATCATTCCGTTTGTTTCGTACAGCATTTGCTCCAAGGTTATTCAATACCTCAAGTATATCATTTGTATACTTCGTAAAATCAACCATTTTTCCCTGCTCACCTGTCATAATATAGGTAAAATTCAGGTTTCCTAAATCGTGGTATACAGTTCCTCCTCCAGAAAGTCTCCGTGCTACTTTTATATTTCTCTCAGAAATAAAATCATGATTAATCTCAGCATGAATGTTTTGATGTTTTCCAACAACCACTGTAGGCACATTTTGCCAAAGCATAAACACATTTTCCTGCCTGTTTTTAAGCAAATACTCCTCTGTGGCAAGGTTAAAAAAAGGATCAGTACAATAGTTATTGATGCAAAGTAATTTTTTCACAAATTTAATTTTGCGCAAAGATATTTAATTTTGGCTGCTATTTGGATAGAATAGCAAACTCCTTACTTATATTTTCCCTGGCAGCATGTTCAAAGTTTTTATAAAACTCTGAAGTTTTATAAATTCTTTCCTGAGCCAAAAAATGTTCCAGCACTTTTCTTCGCCCTTTGTTATAAAGTGGTTTCGGATAAATTTTATATTCCTGCCTGATTTGTTTGATATACTCCTCGTATTCTGCCCATGGAGCTCCCAGTTTCTCCAAATCAAAATCTAGAAAAAGGTCTAAATCGTTGTCATTTATAGGGTTTAAATGGCTTTTGGTTGCCAATATGAAATTTTTGCATTTTTCAATTTTATCAGTTTCAATACCTAGTTGTTTCAAATGAGCTTCAGCCAATTCAGCACTCTTCTCTTCATTATTGTTTTTTGTGGCAGAATATACTACATCATGATAAAAAATGGAAAGCTGTATATTTCTAATATCCAATATATTATCAAAGTATTTTATACTTAAATCAAGTAATTGCTTAACATGAATTAGGGTATGATAATACCGTCCTTTTTCAGAATAGGCTGAACTGATTTTCTGCCAAAATTCATCGGCTAATTTTTCGTCAGTACTCATCTTTTTTAATAAATGAACCCAGATGTCTTTTACCTTTTTCATAACAAAATAAATACTAGTGACATGTCAAGGCTAATTTGTCAGGTAACAACACCTGACAAATGCACCAGCCAGGTGTTGTCACCTGGCTAATTACCAGGATATCATACTTGACTTGACACCAGGTGTACATTTCAAAGGTAAATTTTAATTACCTATTTGACTCTATTATACCTAAATTTGTGTGATTTTTGAAAGAGTTTGAAAATGGAAGCTCGAAGCACGAAGAATTGAGGCATGTTTCCATTTCTTCGTGCTTCCAACTTCCCCCTTCCATCTTCAAAAAAAATACTATATATTCGTTTTACAATTATTAGTATGGAAAACAAACTACCAATCACCAACTGGGCAATTGAAGACAGGCCAAGAGAAAAATTATTGGCCAAAGGAATTCAAAGTCTTTCAGATGCTGAGTTAATCGCTATTTTAATTGGCTCGGGAAGCCGAAACGAGAGTGCAGTTGAGCTTTCGAAAAGAATTTTGGCAAGTGTGAAAAATAATTTAAACCAGCTTGGCAAGCTATCTATCAGCGATTTGCAAAATTTTAAAGGGATAGGTGAAGCAAAAGCAATTTCAATTGTCGCAGCCATGGAATTAGGTAAACGTAGAAAAGTTTCAGATGTACTTGAGCGAGAGAAAATTGGATCCAGTAAGGATGCTTTTGAGCTATTTACACCTATTTTAGGTGATTTGCCACACGAGGAGTTTTGGGTATTATTTTTAGATCGAGCCAATAAAATCATCGATAAACAAAGAACCAGTCAAGGTGGTGTTTCAGGAACTGTTATTGATATTCGAATGATTTTAAAGCAAGCAATTGAAAAACTGGCATCAGGAATTATACTTTGCCACAATCATCCGTCAGGGAATCCTCAACCTAGTAAGAGTGATATTGATATCACAAGAAAATTGAAAGAAGCAGCCGGATTTATGGATATAAATGTGCTGGATCATATTATTGTAACTGATGGTGAATATTTTAGCTTTGTAGATGAATCTCTTATGAAGGACATCGCAAATAAAAAATAGCCTTGAAAAAAGGATTTGATTAATTATTAACCTGTTAGATATTAATAACAAAAAAGAAACCTAGCTTTTGGCCAGTAAAATATTAATATACAGTAAATTAACAACAAGTAGGCTCGAATATATTTTCTCTTTCTTTTTTAAAGAACTTTTTGGTATTGATTACGAATTGGTAACTGATTATGATTATTTTAAACAATCAGAACTGTATAAGTTCATTTATTCCAGAGAGGACCTTTCTGATAAAAACTTTTGTTTAAAAGCACATTCACTGCTTTTTGAAAGTGAAATCAGAAAAGTTTCCATAGATTATTTTGAAAGTTCTGGATATCCAGCCTTTTTCAAAAGCTCAGATGATTCATTTTTCCCATTTGATGTTTTCGCAGCTTCATTTTTCCTAATTAGCAGGTACGAAGAATATCTGGACTTTAAAGCTGATAAATTTGGAAGATTCCCAGCAAACGAAAGCATCGCTTTTAAATATAATTTTCTTGAAAAGCCAATTGTGGACACATGGCATATCATGCTTAAAAACAGACTATTAGAACTATTTCCAACGTTACAGTTTAAATCAAGAAAGTTTAATTTTTTATCAACTATTGATATTGATAATGCTTATGCACATCTTCACAAAGGCATTGTAAGAACATCCTTATCCGTGTTACAAACCGGACTAAAAACCCCTCAAAAACTAATTGGTAAAACAAAAGTATTATTAGGGCTGGAGAAGGATCCTTATGATAATTATGACTTTTTAAATGAAATTCATAAGAAATATGGCATTGAGACCATATACTTTATCCTTTTTTCAAAGTATGGGAAATACGATAAAAACCCTCCTGTTAAAAACAAGCGATTCAAGGAGTTGATAAAGAAAATTGCGAAAAACAATAAAGTTGGACTCCATCCTTCATTTCAGTCTAATTACAAGAAAGAGGCACTAATCTTAGAAAAAACTGAACTGGAAAAATTAATTGAAAAAATAATTGATCAGAGCAGGCAACACTTTTTAATGCTTAAGTTACCAGATACTTATGAAACCTTAATAAAACTGGGAATTACAAAAGACTATTCAATGGGATATTCATCTCATCCAGGATTTAGGGCAGGCACATGCACACCATTTTACTTTTTCAACCTGAAAACTGATGAACAAACCAGTTTAAGGATCACTCCCTTTGCCGTAATGGATGTTTGTTTCAAGGATTATTTGCAATGTTCACCATCTGAGGCTTTGAAAAAAATAAAAAAAATCATAACTTCCATTAAAAAAGTAAACGGATTATTTGTAAGTTTATGGCACAATGAATCATTAGAATCAAGAAATCAACACTTTACGTGGCGCCATGTATACGAAGGAATGCTTAATGAAGCAAAAGACGGAGCTTAGACATATAAAGCAAACTAATATTGATACCCAAAAATGGGATAATTGCATCTCGAAATCAATAAATGGGATGGTATACGCCTATTCCTGGTATCTCAATATTGTTTGCCCTGACTGGGAGGCTCTTGTATATGGTGATTATGAAACAGTTATGCCACTTACCCAAAATCAAAAATACGGAGTCAGTTATTTATACCAACCATTTTTTACCCAACAATTAGGCATCTTTTCATACAACAAAATTGATGAATCTTTGATAAATCAGTTCTTAAATGCCATTCCTAAAAAATTTAAGTTTATTGAAATAAACCTGAATAAATACAACAGGCTTGAAAACCTGAACGGATATACAATTAAAGAAAACGATAATTACGAACTTGATTTAATTGAAAACTACGAAAATATATTCCGAAGATACAACCAAAACAATATAAGGAATATAAGAAAAGCTATACACAACAAAGTTTCAATACTTAAAGGTTTAATGCCTAACGATATTTTTGGTCTGGTAAAAACCTATGGCAAAATACCTGGGATGAAAGAGGTTCATTTAAATATGCTGCGCCAGTTAATTGCGGCCTCTATACGATATAAATCAGGCTATCTGTATGGTGCTTATAATGAGCACAATATGCTTGTTGCAGTTGGCTTTTTTGTTTATTCAAATAACCGTGCCTGCTTTATACTTTCAGTTTCGAGCGATGAAGGAAAAGATCTAAGTGCCATGTTTCTATTAGTGGACGAATTCATAAAAGATTTTTCAAACAGGAATATGATTTTGGATTTCGAAGGATCAAATATTGATAGCATAGCCAGGTTTTACAAGGGATTTGGGGCAAATCAGTTTCGATATCTTAGTATCAGGGCTAACAATCTGCCATTCCCGTTGAAATTGTTAAAGAATTAGGCAACACAGCCAATAAATATTACTTTTGTAGAAGATAATCAATTTTGTATCGATATGATAAATCTTCCTGCACTTGGGAACTCAGTTTTAAACCAATTTATTTCCGAAATTAGAAGTGTTGAAATTCAAAGCGATAGCATGAGGTTTAGGAGAAACCTTGAGCGTATAGGCGAAGTTTTTGCATACGAAATCAGCAAGAAGCTTAAGTACGAAACAAAAATAGTTACCACCCCTTTGGGTGAACTAGAAATGACTGTTCCGTGCAACAATGTTGTTGTTGCTTCAATTTTACGTGCTGGTTTACCTCTACACAATGGTATCTTAAACTATTTTGACCAGGCCCAAAATGCATTTATTTCTGCTTTTAGAAAATACCACAAGGACGGCAGTTTTGATATTCAGTTTGGTTATTTATCAGCACCTGACATTACTGATAAAACACTTATTTTGTCTGATCCAATGCTGGCTTCAGGTTCATCAATGGTCCTTGCCTATAATAGTATGTTAAAGAAAGGGAAACCTGCTCACACTCATATAGTTTCAATAATAGCAAGCAAAGAAGGAGTGCGCTATTTAAAGAAAAACATTCCGGACGAAAACTACACCCTTTGGGTGGGCGCAGTAGATGATGAACTCACAGCTAAAGCCTACATAGTGCCAGGTCTTGGTGATGCTGGTGACCTTGCCTATGGTTTAAAAGAATAAAAAAATGTACAGGTAACATAATTATTACCTGTACATCAAAAGCAATTTGCCTTAACTTTCCTGGCCAATAGCATCAATAACTGCCACTGTAGCCATGTAAACTATTTCTCTAACCGAACTTTCAATTTGTAATACCTGGATAGGTTTGTTCATCCCCATTAAAACCGGGCCAATCACCTCTCCTCCACCAATTTCCTGCATGATTTTGTAAGCTGCGTTCCCACTACTAAGATTTGGGAAAATGACAGTATTTACCCTTTTTCCGCTTAGTTTTGAGAATGGAAAATGTTTTTCTCTATTTTCTCTATTAAACGCAAAGTTTGCTTGCATTTCACCGTCAACCTGAATCTCAGGATATTTTTCGTGCAAGATTTTAACAGCCTCACAAACTCTCTCCGGACTTCCACCTTTAACAGAACCAAAGTTTGAGTATGAAATCATGGCAATAACAGGTTCCACACCAAATTTACGAACATCCGAAGCAGTTAAAACTGTTGTTTCAACTAGTGTCTGAGCATCAGGCATCCTATTCACTGTAGTGTCAGCAAAGAATATTGGCCCTTGCTTTGTCATTACAATATGCATCCCAGCAACATGATTAAACTTAGGACTGGTTCCAATAATTTCAAGTGCTGGTTTCAAAATCTGTGAATAACGAACAGTCGTTCCTGAAACAAAAGCATCAGCATCACCGGATTCAACCATCATAATTCCAAAGTAATTACGACCAAAAAGAAGCTCTTTGGATTCTTCATAGGTTAAACCTTTACGTTTTCGTTTTCCCCAAAGTGTAAGTGCATATTTAGTTCTTCTGCCCTTTTCCTCTTCCGATCGAGGATCAATAATTTCAACTCCAGGTAAATCAAGTTGGTTGTCATTGATTAACTCATTGATTAATTCCTTGTTACCAAGCAATATCGGCTTAGCAATTCCTTCATTAAGAACAACTTGAGCAGCCTTTAAAACATTAAAGTTGGTAGCCTCTGCAAATACCACTTTCTTAGGATTTTTGCGGGCTTTATCATTCATGTTTCGAATTAGCTGATTATCAAGACCTAATCTGTTTGCTAACTCTTCTTTATACTCTTCCCAATTTTTTATTGGTTCAGTAGCCACACCTGATTCCATTGCAGCTCTGGCAACTGCAGGAGAAACAACTGTTATTAATCTTGGGTCCAGAGGTTTTGGGATAATATATTCTTTCCCAAACTTTAGATTTTTCTGATCATAAGCCTGGTTAACATCTTCCGGTACGTCCATTTTTGCTAACGAAGCAATTGCGTAAACTGCTGCTTTTTTCATCTCTTCATTAATCGCAGTAGCTTTCACATCCAATGCTCCTCTGAAAATAAACGGAAATCCAAGTACATTATTCACCTGGTTAGGATAATCAGAACGACCGGTTGCCATAATTGCATCAGGTCGGGCTTCCATGGCATCTTCGTAAGAAATTTCAGGATCCGGGTTGGCCATTGCAAAAATAATAGGCTGATTAGCCATTTTTTTCACCATTTCTTTGGTTACCAGATTTTTTACCGAAAGCCCCATAAACAAATCCGCTCCTTCCATGGCCTGTTCGAGCGTTTCAACATTTCGTTCTGTAATAAACTCCTGTTTGTATTTATTCAAATCTGTGCGCTTTGAATTTATTGCACCTTTGCTGTCGCACATCACCACATTTTCTTTTTTAGCCCCTAATGAAAGGAGTAGTTTTGTACATGCCATTGCCGAAGCCCCGGCCCCGCTAACAACAATTTTTATATTTTCAATCTTTTTATTTACTAATTCTAAAGCATTCACTACTCCTGCTGCCGATATTATAGCTGTTCCATGTTGGTCGTCATGCATCACAGGTATATCAAGCTCTTCCTTTAACCTGTTCTCTATCTCAAAACACTCAGGAGCTTTTATATCTTCAAGGTTAATTCCACCAAATGTTGGCGCAATCTCTTTTACTGTTTCAACAAATTTATCAATGTCTTTTGTTTCAACTTCAATGTCAAAAACATCAACATCTGCAAATATCTTAAACAAAAGGCCTTTCCCTTCCATCACAGGTTTACTAGCAACTGCTCCAAGATCACCTAATCCCAGAACCGCCGTTCCATTAGATATAACAGCTACAAGATTTCCTTTTGCAGTATACTTGTATGCATCGTTTTTGTTTTTTTCTATCTCAAGACATGGTTCTGCAACACCAGGAGAATATGCCAGCGCCAAATCTCTCTGGGTACTATAAGGTTTGGTTGGAATTACTTCAATTTTCCCCGGTCTGCCTTCTGAGTGATAACGTAATGCATCTTCTTTCTTAATTTTTGCCATTGTGAATCAATTTAGGTTTAACAACAAAGGTACAGCATATTACCTATTGAGCGTTAAAAGTCAATATATTATACAACACAACCCTGCAGTGTATAGTTATTATGCCGGATAATTTTATTTAACTAATTTCGTTATATTCAAAACTAAATAGAATCAAAAATGAACAAAATCATTTTGTTTTATATTTTAATTTTTAGCCTTCTAAAATTTACAGTATTTGCTCAAGAAGATAATACATTAACCTTTGGTGAAGAGAAAGGAGAGGTTGAATACTTCTTTGGATTCAATCTAATGGAAACAAGTTTTGGAACAATGTACCACCTGGCATTGATTAAGCCAGGCGAAAATGGGAAAAGAGAAGTTCGGTTGTTAACTAAAGATGGGTTTATCGCTCAGGCAAGCGGAAAACAAGAATCAAAGGGGAATCCTGAAAAAATTGACTTTTTTGAAAAATTTCAGATCAAAAACCCAAATATTGTAGATGATTTATGGCGACTCAGGTACAAAGAATATCCATATTTTACTCAGGAAAAAATGGAACCAGGCTGGTCGGCAAATGATTCAATACCATTTTTACCAACCGAGGCTCAAATGCAAATTCTCAGTAAATTTGGCCTAACCAAAATGAGCGACTATATCATTGGTGATGATGCATTTAGGTTATTAAAACTGATGGAACAACCCGAATGGATTAATTCTTACAAAGAAAATTATTAAGCGAATTGTTTAATATAAAAGAAGAAAAGAATAATTAGCTTATTTCGAGCTGATTAATAACAGTTTACAAATATTTTTAAATAAAAAATTGATATTTGAAAAGTTTTATCTAATTTTGCGAGCTATTGTAAACCATGGTAAAGTAAAAAGTATTTAATATGTATTTAACAACGGAAAAGAAGAAAGAGTTTTTCAAAACTTATGGGAAGACAGAGCAAGATACCGGTACAGCAGAAGCTCAAATAGCCCTTTTTTCTTATCGCATCAGCCATTTGACTGAACATTTAAAATCAAATAAAAAGGATTTTGGAACTCAGCGTTCATTATTGAAGTTGGTTGGTAAAAGAAGAAGATTACTTGATTATTTAAAGAGAATTGATATTGAAAGATATAGAACAATTATCAAATCTTTAAATTTAAGAAGATAACAAAAAAGGCAATTAGAATTGCCTTTTTTTGTTCACAACCCCATCCTTCAGGCAAATACTCCGGTCGGATGACCAAATAACAGACAAATTATCAAATAGAATATGTACAAATTAATTACGAAAGATGTCGATCTTGGTGACGGACGTGTTGTCACCATCGAAACAGGTAAATTAGCCAAACAGGCTGATGGCGCTGTTGTTGTAAAAATGGGTAAAACCATGTTAATGGCAACTGTTGTTGCTGCAAAAGAAGCAAAACAAGATGTGGATTTTATGCCACTATCAGTTGAATACAAAGAAAATTTCGCTGCTATTGGAAGATTCCCAGGCGGATTTACAAGAAGAGAAGGAAGACCAGGAGATGCGCAAATACTGGTTGCAAGATTAATTGACAGGGCTTTACGTCCATTATTCCCAAAAGATTTTCATGCTGAAACATTTGTTACTGTAAGCCTTATTTCAGCAGATAAAGATGTAATACCAGATGCTTTGGCTGGATTAGCTGCCTCTGCTGCACTTTCTGTTTCAGACATTCCATTTGATGGCCCAATTTCAGAAGTAAGAGTTTCAAGAGTTGATGGAAAGCTGATTATTAACCCAACTACAGAAGAAAACGAAAGAGCTGATATTGATCTTATGGTCGGTGCAACCATTAATGATATCATGATGGTTGAAGGTGAAATGAGTGAAGTTTCAGAAGCAGAGATGCTTGAAGCAATCAAATTCGCTCATGAAGCAATTAAAGTGCAATGCCAGGCTCAAATTGAGCTTGCACAAGAGGTTGGAAAAACTGTAAAAAGAGAATACGAAAAAGAAGAATTCAAAGAAGATTTATTCAATAATCTTAAAAAGTTCTCATACGATAGAATATACGAAGTTGCAAAAAGCTCACTTCCAAAACAAGAAAGAAGCGAAGCTTTTAAAACAATTAAAGAAGAGTTTGTTGCAACTTTAACAGAAGAAGAACAAGAAGAGTTAGCATTCTTTATTGGTCAATATTTCCATGATATTGAAAAAGAAGCTGTAAGAAATCTTCTTCTAGATGAAAAAACAAGGTTGGATGGTCGAAAACCAAACCAAATCAGACCTATTTGGACTGAAGTTGATTACCTGCCTGCAACACATGGTTCTTCTATTTTCACAAGAGGTGAAACTCAATCGTTAACTACGGTTACCCTGGGAACAAAACTTGATGAAAAAATCATTGATGAAGTGATGGAACAAGGAAGAGGCAAATTCTTGTTGCATTATAATTTCCCACCATTCTCTACTGGCGATGCAAGACCTGAAAGAGGGGTTAGTAGAAGAGAAGTTGGACATGGAAACCTAGCTCATCGTGCATTAAAAAGAATGTTACCAAGCGAAGAAGATAGTACTTACACCATTCGTGTTGTTTCAACTATTCTTGAATCAAATGGTTCGTCTTCAATGGCTACAGTATGTGCTGGTACTCTTGCACTTATGGATGCCGGTGTGAAGATTAAACGCCCGGTTTCTGGTATTGCAATGGGTCTAATCCATGATTCTGAGAATAGGTACGAAGTACTTTCTGACATTCTTGGAGATGAAGATCACCTTGGTGATATGGACTTTAAAGTTACCGGAACCACCGAAGGAATTACTGCTTGCCAGATGGATATTAAAATTGACGGACTTTCTTATGAAATCCTGGAAAAAGCATTGGCTCAAGCGAAAGAGGGACGTGCGCATATATTAAATGAAATGCTTAAAACGATTAGCGAACCTCGTGAAGATTACAAGCCCCATGTACCTCGTATTGAGAAAGTTATCATTCCTAAAGAAATGATTGGTGCAATTATTGGCCCTGGTGGAAAAATTGTTCAGGAAATTCAGGAAGTTACTAAAACAGTTATTACCATTGAAGAAAAAGATAATACAGGTATTGTGCTAATTTCTTCTGAAGATAAAGAAGGAATCATGCAAGCCAAACAAAGAATCAGAGGTATTACAGAACAACCTGAAGTTGGTGAAGTTTATACTGGTAAAGTAAAATCAATTGTTGCATTTGGTGCGTTTGTTGAAATTCTTCCAGGTAAAGACGGGCTGCTCCATATTTCAGAAATTGAGTGGCGAAGATTAAATACTGTGGATGAAGTATTAAAAGAAGGGGATATGGTTGAAGTTAAGTTAATTGATATAGACAAAAAAACCAATAAACTTAAGCTTTCAAGAAAAGTTCTTCTTCCAAAGCCAGAAAAGAAAGAAAAAAAGCAGGATTAAATATCCTCTAAGCAATAATTATTAGAATTAGCCTCAAAGTTATAGCTTTGAGGTTTCTTTTTTTACTTATGACTAATGTCTAATTTCTAAAGACTAAGATTATGTCTGTTTGGTACGATAAAATAGAAATACAGGTTGATGAAAACATTGAAAAACTGTATAAAAAAGATTACAAATTTTACCAGGTTGATACTTTTTTAAAACTCTCTAAAAAGATTGATGAACTTTCAGTTAATTGCATTGATTGTAAATCTTTGAAAAAAAAGGCAGAAGATATATCTGAAAATCTTGATACCTACTTACGTGGAGAGATAGCCTTGCGAAAAAGCTATGAAAAAACATTGAATGAAATTAGTGACCATGTGAAAAAAGTTCATAAAGTGTTCCCCAACCAGTATAATCTATACTCTTTTTCGTTTTTTGGAATAATAGCAGGTATGGGATTAGGATGGCTAATTACCTGGTTAATAGATGAAACGTATTTAAAAGGCGGCCTCATATTCGGATTCACAATTGGTTTAATTGTGGGTAGAATAGTTGGCAAATTACGTGATAGAGAGCTTCACAAGGAAGGGAGACTTTTAGAATAAGCAAAATGGTCATACTAAAAATTTAGAAGTATGACCACTGCATTGCTTTTTAAACTGATTTTGGAGTGTCATTCCATCCAGCATATTTATTCTTAAGATAATCATCTAAATCATCAGCATAAGTTCCAACCCTGTTTAAAGTTGCCATCATTTCATCCTCATCAAGTCCATTGAGCTCACGAATGGATTTCATGTAGATCCAGTCTTTATATTTGGTCATTGCGGTACCATATAAAGTATGGTTCTTCTCAAGTACTTCCTGATAAAACTCTAGTGTCTTATCTGTTGGGATTTGTGCAACAGGAGCCATACACTGAAAATAGCCAAAATGATCGTTTTCGCGCTTAAAAACGTCAATCCAAACACTAGCTGAGCCTTTTTTTAAGTCCCATTGCCCTGGGTTCTGACCTCTGCAAACCGAAGGGTCAACACCAAGTTTTCTAATACAGTTTTCGACCATTTGAAAATAAGGTTGTAGATCCATAGTATTTCATTTTAATAGAATTAGTGATCAAATTTAACCAAATTTTATTTAAAAATCCATAATTTATTTCTTTATCTGATAGCTCCTTTCATTTTTTTTGATAAAAAGTTCTTTTAATAGTATAAACGATTAGAACAGAATACAAACCAATAAAGTCTTAAAAGCCAGTAAATGCAACAGGTTGATTTGTAGTCAAATATGAAAAAGTGAATTATTTTTTTCAGATCAACAGTTTTTCTATATTTGTTGCTTAAACCTAAACATTCACTTTATGAAAAAGATTTTTACAGTATCATTAATTGCAGCATTATTTGCCTGTAATAGTGCTCCTAAAAAACCGGAAATTACCGTGACTTATCCAGAAACAAAAAAAGTTGACACAGTAGACACTTATTTTGGTGTTGAAGTAGCAGACCCTTATCGGTGGCTCGAAGATGATTTATCGGAAGAAACAGCTGCCTGGGTAAAATCTGAAAATGAAGTAACCTTTGGTTATTTAGAAAAGATTCCTTTCAGGAACAAAATTAAAGAACGCCTTGAAAAACTTTGGAACTACGAAAAAGTTGGTGCACCAACCAAACATGGTGACTACTATTATTTTTACAAAAATGATGGTCTTCAAAATCAATATGTTTTGTATAGAAAGAAAGACCTAAACACTGAAGAGGCTGAAGTTTTTATTGATCCTAATAAATTCTCAGAGGATGGAACAGTTTCAATGGCAGGAACCAGCTTTACAAAAGATGGTAGTTTAATGGCTTATTTGATTTCAGAAGGGGGTTCTGATTGGAGAAAAATCATCATTCGAAAAACTGAAACCAATGAAATTATTGAAGATACTTTGGTAGATGTTAAATTCAGTGGAGTATCGTGGAAAGGAAATGAAGGTTTTTATTATAGCAGCTATGATAAGCCAAAAGGAAGCGAATTATCTACAAAAACTCAATACCATAAATTGTATTATCACAAACTTGGAACTAATCAGAAAAGCGATATTTTAGTGTTTGGAGGCGAAAAACAACCTCGAAGATATATTGGAGGAAGTGTTACTGATGATCAGAAATATCTTATCATTTGGGCAGCTGAAAGTACTTCAGGCAACGAGCTTTATGTTCAGGATATTTCTATGCCTAATGGTAAAATAAAGCCTATTATCACAGGTTTTGATAATAATAATATTATTGTAGATAATGAAGGAGAACGTTTTCTTATTCAAACAAATTTAAATGCACCAAATAATCGTCTTGTGGAAGTAAATATTAACGAGCCGGCTCCTGAAAACTGGAAAGATGTGATTCCTGAAACAGAGAATGTAATGGATGTATCAACTGGTGGTGGTTCATTGTTTGCATCATATATGGTTGATGTAAAATCCAAGATTTTACAATACGATTATTCCGGCAAATTAATTAGAGAAATTGAACTCCCCTCTATCGGAACAGCTGAAGGTTTTGGTGCAGAAAAAGAAGACAAAGAACTGTACTACAGTTTCACATCATTTACATACCCAAGTACTATCTTTAAATATGATATTGCAACAGGAAAATCTGAAATGTACTGGAAACCTGCAATTGACTTTAATCCTGAAGATTACGAAACAGAGCAGGTGTTTTACAAAAGTAAAGACGAAACCGAAATTCCTATGTTTATTGTTTACAAAAAAGGACTTGAGAAAAACGGCAAAAACCCAACCTATTTGTATGCATATGGGGGGTTCAATATCAGCTTAACACCAAGCTTTAGCACTGGAATGATTGTTTGGTTAGAACAAGGAGGTATTTTTGCTCAACCAAATCTGAGAGGTGGTGGAGAATATGGTGAAAAATGGCATAAAGCTGGCACAAAAATGCAGAAGCAAAATGTATTTGATGATTTTATTGCAGCAGCAGAATATCTTAAAGAAAACAAATATACTTCTACAGATTACTTAGCAATTGCAGGTGGTTCAAACGGAGGATTACTTATTGGTGCAACAATAACACAACAACCTGATTTAGCTGCAGTTGCATTCCCTGCGGTTGGTGTTCTTGATATGTTACGTTATCACAAATTTACTGCTGGTGCAGGATGGACATCTGATTATGGCAATGCTGATGAATCAAAAGAAATGTTTGAGTATTTAAAAGGATATTCACCCTTGCACAATGTAAAAGAGGCATCTTATCCTGCAACAATGGTTACTACGGCAGATCATGACGACAGGGTAGTTCCGGCTCATTCATTTAAATTTGCGGCTACGTTACAAGAAAGGCACACTGGCAAAACTCCTATTCTTATTCGTATTGAAACCAGTGCAGGACACGGAGCCGGAACACCAACTTCGAAAATTATTGAGCAATATGCCGATAAATTTGGATTTGCTTTCTTTAACATGGGGATTGAGCCAAAATATAAAGATGCTGAATAAAAATACACAACAATCTTAAAAGAAAACATTCAAAGCTGGCAAAATTATTTGTCAGCTTTGATTTTAAAAAGTATGAAACATAAATTTATTGTAATAGAAGGACTTATTGGAGCAGGAAAGACTAGCTTGTCGAAAAAAATTGCCGATAAGTTTAATGCAAAACTCATTTTAGAACAATTTGCAGATAACCCTTTCCTCCCCAAATTTTATAAAGAGCCCGAAAAATACTCTTTCCAACTTGAATTGTCTTTTTTAGCAGAACGGTATCATCAATTAAAAGATGAATTAAGTACAGGCGATTTATTCAAATCCTTCCTTATATCAGACTATTATTTCACAAAGTCACTAATATTTGCCAAATCAACACTGGCAGACGATGAATACAGGTTGTTTCGTAACCTTTTTGATATCATATTAACAACGTTACCCAAACCCGACTTATACGTGTATTTGCATCTAAAACCAGAAAATGCCCTTAAAAACATAAAAAAAAGAGGTCGGGATTATGAACAATCCATTGATGCAAATTATCTTGAGAAGATTAGCCGAAACTACTTTGACTATTTCAAACATCAACAAAACATGAAGTTTTTGGTAGTTGATACCAATGGCATTGATTTTGTTAACAATAGATCTGATTTTGAGGAGCTTATTGATGTTATCTTCAATATCGAATATGATTATGGAATCAATAGAAAGATTCTTTAAAAAAACACCTTTTTCCTGTCATTTTGGCCGTTATATTAACTATAATTTTACAAAAAAAAGCCAGATTGGGTTTCATTTATTAAAAACATTGTATAGATTTGCAATAGTAAATATATTAACCGAAAATCATTTAGTCAAACAATTTATTTATCAATTATGAAGAAAGTTACATTCAATTACCTGTTACTATTTGTCGCAGCTACAGTATTCTTAGCAAGTTGTGGCGGACTAAAAAAAATGGCTGATAAAGCTCAGGATTTAAAAAATAATGTTACCCCAAATCCGCTAGAAATGCATGCAGAGAAAGTTCCTGTTAAATTCAACGGAACAATTCCTCCAAAGTATTTTGATAAAAAAGCCATTTTAGTGATTACTCCAGTATTGAAATACAACACCGGTGAATATACATTAAAGACCAAAACTCTTCAGGGAGAAAAGGTTGAGGATAACAACCCGGTTATTTCTTACGATAAAGGAGGAAGCTTTGAATACGCGGATACTATTCCTTACGTTGACGACATGAGAGTTTCAACTTTCGAAATCAGAATGAAAGCATCAAGAGGTGATGAAAATGCTGATCTTATTAATGTTGAGGCTGCAAAAGGTGTTAACGTAACTCCACGTTTAGTTAAATATGCTGCAGAAGTTGACGGAGTAAAATTCGTTGAAATTCCAGTTACAATGGATGCAAAAATTTCTGACCTGCAAACTGCAATTATTCTTTATGATCTACAGAAGTCTAACTTAAAATCTTCTGAAACTAAGAAAGAAGAAATGCAAAAGTTACTTGAGCTACTAACAAAAACTACTGATGAAGATGAGACTGAATTAGTAAATGTTGAGATTGCTAGTTATGCTTCTCCTGACGGACCAGAAGATTTAAATGCCAAATTGGTTGATGACAGAGGTAAAACTGCTCAAGGTTATATTGAAAAGAGTCTTAAAAAAGCTGAAGCATCTAAAACTAAAGAAGCTGACTTCATCGTAAAAGAAACTACTCCAACTGAAGACTGGGAAGGTTTCAAAAAAGAAGTTGAATCATCAGAAGTACAAGATAAAGAATTGATTTTAAGAGTTCTTTCAATGTATTCAGATCCTGAAGTAAGAGAAAGAGAAATTAAGAACATTTCTGAAGCTTACACTGCTTTAAAAACTGACATTCTTCCTCAGTTAAGAAGATCTGTTATTAAAGCTAACTATGAATCAAAAGTAAAAAGCAACGAAGAATTATTATCAATGGTTGCTGATAGCAATATCATGAAACTTAAATTAACTGAATTGCTTTACACTGCTACATTAACTGATGATGCAGCTCTTAAAGAAAAAATTTATGACCAAGCTTTAGCTGTTGAGCCAAATTGCTTCAGAGCTTATAATAACAGAGGTGCTGTTAAAGGTAACAATGGTGACATTGCAGGTGCAAAAGCTGATTTTGCTAAGTCAAACGAGTTAAAATCAAATCCTGCAGCTCTTCATAACCTTGGTGCTGTTGCTTTCGCAGAAGGAAACTTAGAAGAAGCTGAAAAATATTTCGCTGAAGCTAAATCTGCTGGTTGTCAATCGCCACACTTAGGATACAACATGGGTATTATCAACATCATCAAAGGAGAATATCCAGAAGCAGTGCAAAACTTTGGTTCAGAAAATACTTTCGGAAAAGCTTTAGCTCAAACTTTGAACAAGCAAGATGCTGATGCTGAAGGTACTTTAAATGCAATGGGAGAAAACGAAAGCGGATGGTTCTATTACCTAAAAGCTATCTCTGCTGCTAAACAAAGTAAAGACGAAGCTGTATTTGAAAACTTAAAAACTGCCGTTGGCAAAGTTGATGAAATTAAAACTTATGCTAAAGGTGATGTTGAGTTCATCAAGTACTGGGAAAACGAAACTTTTAAAACTATCATACAATAAAGTATAATTAGTTTGAAATAAATGATAAAAAGCGGCCTTGAGCCGCTTTTTTTATACAAAAAAAAAGGATTGCTATTTTCATAACAATCCTTCCCGGTGACCCAGGGAGGACTCGAACCCCCAACCCTCAGAGCCGAAATCTGATATTCTATCCAATTGAACTACTAGGCCATTTTATTGGAATGCAAAAATAATAAAAATGCACAAGCCCACCAATAGCTCTGTGCATTTTTGAAATGATAATAAAAAATGATTATATTTAAGATTACTAACTTATTACGGAGACTTAGTATAATCGCTTCTTAATCAACCGACTAACTGCAAGCTTGACATTCTATGATTCTCGAAAAAAACATTTTTTATATTGGAGATCTGGTAATTATGGAACCCATTGTCAGCTTAACTGATATAATGGTTTCAGTTGCTTGTTTTGTTGCCTTATACCATCTAAAAAAGTTAAAACTCAATGGGAGAATGTACTTTCATTTTAAACTGCATTTCCTTACACTGGGACTGGCAACTCTTTTTGGTGGAACTGTTGGCCATGCTTTTTTATATGCTTTTAGTGATGCATGGAAACTTACTGGCTGGCTAATCAGTATGATTTCAATTAACTTTTTAGAAAGGGCATTTATAGCGCATACGATTCAACATGTAAGCGAAAAAACCAGATTCATTATAAAAAGCGCCAACAATGTTGAACTAATTGCTTTTATGGGAACCACTATATACACCTTAAAGTTTGATTTTGTTGAAATACATACTGGGTTTGGGCTATTATTAGTCATTTTCCCTCTTCAACTATTTATGTTCTTCAAAACCAAAGATAAAGGTGCAAAGTATATATTTGTAATCGTAGCTTTAGCAATTATCTCTGCTGTAATATTTATTAACCAAATTGATATCCACCAATGGTTTAATCATATTTCAATCAGTCATGTATTGATGTTTGTAATGGTCATTTTATTATACCAAAGTGCTGTAACATTGGATTACGATAGACGGCATGAAGCGAAAGAAAGAGGTATTGCAAAACTCTTCAGGCAACTAAAGGAAACAATTGACTAACTGTTTCTTAAAATATTAGTTAAATTAATCATCACCTTCGCATTTTTCGCACAAGTTTTCTACTTTTGCGAACTGTAAAAAGCCTAAGTAGAATTGTTTAGGCGTATTAGGATACTAACCCAATTAATGAAGTAAGGGAAATGGAATACAATTTTGGTGAAATAGAAAAGAAGTGGCAAAGCTATTGGAAAGAAAAAGAAACTTACAAAGTTGATATTGATAACACAAGACCAAAATACTATGTGCTGGACATGTTCCCTTACCCATCAGGTGCAGGATTACATGTTGGGCATCCTCTTGGATATATTGCCTCAGATATTTACAGCCGCTATAAGCGATTGAAAGGCTTCAATGTGTTGCACCCAATGGGTTATGATGCGTTTGGTCTACCTGCTGAGCAATATGCCATTCAAACAGGGCAGCACCCTGCAATTACAACTGATAATAACATCAAAAGATATCGCGAACAACTTGATAAAATTGGTTTTTCGTATGATTGGAACCGCGAAGTAAGAACATCTGATCCTGAATACTACAAATGGACACAATGGGCTTTTATTCAAATGTTTAAGCATTGGTTTAATAATCAAACCCAAAAAGCAGAACCCATTGAAAATCTTGTTTCGATATTTGAAAAAGAAGGAAATAAAAACATTGATGCAGCTACTACTCAAGCAGAAGTTTTTAGTGCAGAAGACTGGAAAAAGTTTACGGAAAAAGAACAGCAGGAGATATTGCTTAATTATCGATTAGCTTATCGTGCAAATACTAAAGTAAACTGGTGTCCGGAATTAGGGACAGTTTTAGCTAATGATGAAGTAGTAAATGGTGTTTCGGAGCGAGGTGGCCATCCCGTAATCCAGAAAAATATGGAGCAATGGTTATTGCGTATTACTGCCTATGCAAAACGTTTACTTGATGGCCTTGATACCATTGACTGGACAGAATCGTTAAAAGAAATGCAGCGTAACTGGATTGGCCGATCTGAAGGTGCACAGGTTTTCTTTGACTTGAAAGGACATGATGAGAAAATTGAGATTTTCACCACTCGACCTGACACTATTTATGGAGCCACCTTTATGGTGATAGCCCCTGAAAGTGAATTAGTTGATGCCTTAACAACTTCAGAACAAAAAGCAGAAGTTGATGAATACGTTTCAGTATCGAAAAAGAGAACCGAAAGAGAAAGAATCGCTGAAGTAAAAAATATTACCGGTGTATTTACCGGTTCCTATGCTGTTAATCCATTTACCAATGAAGAAATTCCGATTTGGGTGGCAGATTATGTGTTGGCTGGCTACGGAACAGGAGCCATTATGGCTGTACCTGCCCATGATAGCAGGGACTATGCTTTTGCTAAGCATTTTGGCCTTGAAATCAGGGAAGTAGTTTCAGGCGGTGATATCAGCGAAGAATCTTACGATGCCAAAGATGGTATATTGGTAAATTCAGACCTCATCAATGGATTGAATGTAAAGAAAGCTATCATCAAGATTATCAAAGAAATAGAAAACAGAAACATAGGCACAAAGCAGATTAATTACCGTTTACGTGATGCTATTTTTAGCCGCCAAAGATATTGGGGCGAGCCATTTCCTGTTTATTTTAAAAACGGTGTTCCCTACCCAGTGGATGAAAGTCAATTACCTCTTGAATTACCAGAAATTGATGCATACAAGCCTACTGAAGATGGAGATCCACCACTGGGAAGAGCAAAAAACTGGGAAACCAAAGAGGGGTATCCTTATGAATTAAGTACCATGCCTGGTTTTGCAGGATCCTCTGCATACTATTTGCGTTATATGGACCCAAGAAACAATAATGCCTTGGTTTCTAAAGAAGCCAATGAATACTGGCAGGATGTTGACTTGTATATTGGTGGAACTGAGCATGCTGTGGGCCATTTAATGTATTCACGTTTTTGGAATAAGTTTTTATATGATCTTGGATATGTGGTTAAAGATGAACCATTTAAAAAACTCATCAATCAGGGAATGATTCAAGGTCGTTCAAATTTTGTATATAGAATAAATAATACAAACAAATTTGTTTCGCTTGGTTTAAAAGAGAATTATGAAACTACTCCCCTTCATGTGGATGTAAATATTGTACATCATGATGTTTTAGATATTGAAGCTTTTAAGGCATGGAACCCAGATTTTGCTGATGCCGAGTTCATCTTAGAAGATGGTAAATATCATTGTGGATATGCCGTTGAAAAGATGTCTAAGCGCTATTACAATGTGGTAAATCCTGACATGATAGCTGAACAGTATGGTGCTGATACACTTCGATTGTATGAAATGTTTTTAGGGCCTATTGAGCAATCTAAACCATGGGATACTAACGGAATTGAAGGTGTACATAAATTCTTGCGAAAGTATTGGCGATTATTTTACCAGAATGAAAAATTGAATATTTCTGATGAGAAACCGACTGAGGCGGAATTAAAAGTACTTCACAAAACAATCAAGAAAGTACAAGATGATATTGAAAGGTTCTCGTTCAATACTTCAATTAGTGCTTTTATGATTTGTGTAAATGAATTAAACAGCCTAAAATGCAATAAAGAGGCCATTTTAAGCCCTTTAACAAGACTTTTAGCACCATTTGCACCACATATTACTGAAGAATTGTGGTTTGTCCTTGGAAACAAAACTACTATCAATGATGCTGAATTCCCAATATTGGAAGAAAAGTATCTGAAAGAAGATAGTATTGTTTACCCGGTAGCGTTTAATGGAAAAAGAAGGTTCGAAATTGAGGTTGCAGCAGATGCAAGCAACCAGGAAATTGAAAAACTTGCTCTTGCTCATGAAGTTGCAGCTAAATGGCTTGAAGGAAAAGCTCCAAAGAAGGTAATTGTTGTGCCTAAAAGAATGGTAAATATTGTTATTTAATTAGAAGCTAGAACTTAGAAATTAGATAAGAGATTTATTGAATAAACTAATTGGGTACAGCTCTTACATAATTTGAGATTGACAATATGCTTCAAATACTAATAACCAGGCACTAATATCTCATACCTCTTATAATTTAATCCGTGTTGCATAAATTGTGGCACGGTTCTTTTATTTAATAAAACAGAAATCGCAAATTCTATAAAATTGTATTTTTTGTAAATTAATTATTACATTAGCCACCGATTAGCTTATTAACCTTTTAGTTATGAAAAAAGACCTCATTGTTTCAATATTATTCTCAATCATTTTATTACCACTTATTGACTCAGTCTGCCAACCTCATGAACCAGCTATTCATGTCGTGGATGTAAGTCAGGATCATGAAGTTACATTGGAATACGGCTTGCCTGTCGACTCATTTCTTGTAGAAGAAAATACGATTAAAGCAGGAAGTAGTTTGTCAACAATAATCAATGGGCTAAACATTGCATCAGAGAAAGTTCAATCAATCATAAAAAAAGCTTCAGAAGTTTTCGATTTAAAAAAAATAAAACAGGGAAATAAATACAAAGTATTTCATACTAAGGATAGCTCTGAAGTGAATTATCTTGTTTATGAGCAAAATGCTACCGAATATGTTTTATTTAACCTGATTGACAGTATCCACGTTGAACAGAAACAAAAAGACATAAAAATAGATACAAAAACTGCTTGTGGCACCATTGAATCTTCGCTTTGGGATGCTGTTGTAAACAGTGGTTCAAGTCCGATGCTGGCATTAAAACTTTCAGATGTTTATGCCTGGTCTGTTGACTTTTTTGGATTACAGAGAGGTGATCAATTTAAAGTTTATTATGAGGTAGAATCAGTTGAAGGTGAGGAGATTGGAATTAGTAAAATACATGCAGCCTGGTTTAAACACTATGGCAAAGAATATTATGCTATCCCATTTTATCAGGACAGTATCCTGCAGTTTTTTGATGAAAACGGAAACAGTATCAAAAAGGCATTTTTGAAAGCCCCCTTGAACTATACCAGGATCGCTTCTCGCTTTTCACATAACCGTATGCACCCAATTTTAAAATATCGTCGTCCGCACCTGGCAGTTGATTATTCAGCTCCAAGAGGTACACCCGTGCAGGCTATTGGTGACGGAACTGTTATACATGCAGCTTACAGCGGTGGTGCCGGTAACTATGTAAAAATAAAACATAACAGTATCTATACCACTGGATACATGCATCTTTCGGGATACGGAAAAGGTATTAGAAATGGAACACGAGTGAAACAGGGTGATATTATCGGCTACGTTGGAAGTACTGGTCTTTCAACTGGTCCCCATCTTGATTTCAGGGTCTGGAAAAACGGTGTTCATATCGATCCTCTTAAGCTGGAAGCTCCACCTGCAGAGCCCGTAAAAGAAGAAAAAATGGATTTCTTTAAGCAAATTAGGGATATTTGGGTAAAAGAGTTAAATAAGCTTGTGATTAAAGATGTAGAGGTTGTTGCCGGGGTAATTGATTAGAACTGAAGTCAATTCCCTCCAAGGAGTGAAATTATTATTTATGTCCTACAATCTTTTATTTTCATAAAACTTGATAATAGCAGACTTCATATCTTCATTATCATCTATGAGAAACAATTGATCCGCATTACTTAAATCTTTTAATATTTCATTAAAACAATTTGCCATATCAATACCTCCCATAATAGTTGATGGAGTGTGTGATGACCTAACTTTTTGCTCAACTTTCCTAACATTCTTATCAATACTAGAGATTTTCTCCTTTAACTCATAGTCATCAGAGTCATGTTCTTTTGAATTTATAGATGAGAGCAATATTGATTTTTGTTTTTTAAGAGTATTAATTTCATTAATATTCTTATTCCAGTTTTCGATGTAAGAATATACACCGTCAGATAAAGCACAGATAAAAAGTATTGTTTCTGAATCTATAAAATATAATTGATTTTGCTCAAACTCCTCAACAATTAAACATACTGCTTCATCTCTATCTTTGCCATATATTTTAGCAAGAATCCTTAGAACAAACGATTTATAAGTTTCCCTCATAACCAAAATTACGAACTACTTCACCCCTTCCACAAAATACATATCCACCTGCCCTTTATTTTTTGCCTCAATTTTACCACGATGAGTACATTTGAAATTCTTTTTAATCAATTCATAGGTGTCTCCTGAGATGTTCACCTTTCCAGGTTCTCCAGAAGACTCTATCCTGGCCGCAAGGTTTACGGTATCTCCCCAAATGTCGTAGGCATATTTTTTTATACCAACAACTCCAGCCACCACCTTACCAGTATGTAAACCAATTCTTATTTCAAAAAATGGTTTGTTTGCCTTTTTACATTCCTCTTTATGGGTTTCCATAAAATCTCTTATTTCTAGTGCTGCATTCACTGCTTCTGCTACATTTTTCTTGTCTTCTTTAAGAAGGCCAGCTGCGCACATATAAGCATCCCCTATGGTTTTTATTTTTTCAAAAGGCTTGATTGCAAGCTGAAGAAGGTTTTCAATGAGGCCGATCGGGATATTTATCCATATTGATAATTGTTGAATTTTATTCATAAAATTAACTTGGGAAACATCAGTTAAGTTACTAATTCTATCCCAAAATATGAATACCAGATCCCCTATTTATAATGATTATCTAATTTCAGAAAGTTCTCCCAGAACCAGTTTATTCATTAATTCAACAGACTTTTTTACTCCATCAGTTGCCCTAACCTTCTCTTGAACTTTTTTTGCATTCACTTTATAGCTGCCATTTGATATTTTTCTGACAGATTTTACTATCCTTTTAGCATTTACTTCGTAAATTGGGATTCGAATAGCCATCCCTGCCTTTGCAATGCCATCAATATTCGCCTGTTGCTCGGCCTGAAACCCAATTCCAACCACAGGAGTACCTGCCCAAACTGCGGTTTGAATAGTTCCCTGACCTCCATGTGTAACCGCAACATCAGCCATTTCATTTACCAAATGAGCAGGAAGGAATTTAGCAGCATAAAATCGCTCTGTGTTTGAACCCAGTTCTTCAGGCTTTAAAATTGTTGTTGTTGAACAAACAATATTAAAATCCGCCTGTTTTTTTAATGCATTTATAACGAGCTTCAAAGTTTCCGGAAAACCAGAACTACCTAAGGAACAAAAAACATTGATTCCGGGTCTGCTAAAAACCTTTTTAACCTCCTCAGGTACAGGCATGTCCATCATTGAAAAAATGGGCCCTGTATAGTAATAACCCGGTGTAAGAAGTTCTTCAGGTAAACGGCTTAAAACAGGCATATCCGGCAGCAAAGTAATATCTCCCCTGACTAAATCAACAATATTGTAAACGGGCTTTAATCCAAAGTGATTTCTGGCCTCATTAAAACTGGTTAAAGATGCCTTTGCAGAATCTCTCAGTAATACCTTTTTCATTATCTTCCGCTTAATAAAACCAGGCAAAACATAACGCATAAAAAAGGTTTTTTCCATGGTATTGGGCATGTTATACAGCTCCTGATTAATAAAAGCCGGGCAATTGACAGTGGGTACCTGGGTAACCATTGGCAACTTGGCATAAGGAACTGAAATCATGCAGCTTAAATTAAGACCAGCATATACACCATCTGGTTTATATCCTTCAAAGGCTTTTAAATCAGCCTCTGCCATTTTCACCCAATCTTCTTTGGAGACAGGCAGTGGAGTGCCTACCGGAGCTTTGTACCTGTTGATATCCATAATGATTTGATGCTGCTCCCAAGTCAGCTCAGGCTGAAGATCTTCCGATTCAATTCCTGCTCCTGTAATCATATGATTATGAACGCCTCCATGATTAAAGAATTTGACTTGCGCACCAGTTGCTTTCATTCCTTTAGCGGTTTCAAGTGCTCTTGTAAAATCACCAAGGTTATGACCATAAGAGAAAAATGCCCATTTTAGATTGGATGTATTCATAGTTAGTTTAGTTTAAAGCGGGCTAAAATAACAAAATTTCAAATCATTTTATGGCTGAAAAATAAATTGGATTTAGGAAAGGTTGAGTAACAAAAAAAGCTGCCCCACTGGAACAGCTTTAGTACTTATTATTATGAGGCAATTAAAACTGCCGTAAAAATCTCACATCATTTTCAAAATACAGTCGTAAATCTTTCACTCCGTATTTTAGCATGGCAATTCGCTCCACTCCCATCCCGAAAGCAAAACCTGTGTATTTAACACTGTCAATACCATTACTTTCCAATACGTTAGGATCAACCATACCACAGCCTAAAATCTCCAACCAACCAGTGTACTTACAAACATTACAACCTTTCCCTCCACACAATGAACAGGAGATATCCATTTCAGCAGATGGCTCTGTAAATGGGAAGAATGATGGTCGTAAGCGGATCTCAGTTTTCTCGCCAAACATTTCTTTGGCAAAATACATCAATGTTTGCTTTAAATCAGCGAAAGAAACATTGGTATCAATGTATAATCCCTCCACCTGGTGGAAAATACAGTGAGCCCGGGCCGAAATGGCCTCGTTACGGAAAACCCGCCCTGGTGATACTGTACGAATTGGTGGCTGTGTATTTTCCATTACTCGTACCTGAACCGATGATGTGTGCGTACGAAGCAATACATCCGGATTTTTCTCAATAAAGAAGGTATCTTGCATGTCTCTGGCAGGGTGTTCTTCAGGGAAGTTCAATGCTGAGAAAACGTGCCAGTCATCTTCAATTTCAGGACCTTCAGAAATTGTAAATCCTAGTCGTCCAAAAATTTCAATTATCTCATTTCTAACCAGTGAAATAGGATGACGCGTACCCAAAGTTTCAGGATCTCCGGGTAAAGTAAGGTCAATTTTTACTTTTTCACTATCGTTATCACTCACATTTTGCTTTAAAAACTCAACCTTGTCCTGGGTTTTATTTTTTAGTGTGTTTAATACCTGCCCAAACTCCTTCTTTTCTTCTTTTGGAATATTTTTAAACTCATTAAACAGCTCTGTAACAATTCCTTTTTTAGCTAAAAATTTGATTCTGAACTGTTCAATTTCTTCCAGACTTTTTGAAGAAAATGCTTCTACCTCTTTGATTAAATCCTGTATTTTGTCAATCATTTCTATTGTGCTTAATATTTTGATCTAAACCTGCCAGGTTTGTTATAATTAACCATTACTGACAAAAGTAACCAATGTTGTTTATTTGAAGAAACCTGACAGGTTTTACTTGTCAAGTACCTCCATCGATATTATTTTCACATCTTCCAATGGGCGATCGCTCCTGTCAGTTGCAACAACAGCAATTTTATCAATAATCTCCAATCCTTCTATTACCTCACCAAAAACAGTATAGCCTCCGTCTAAGTGAGGAGTTCCACCTACAGTTTTGTACACTTCTTTTTGCTTATCAGATAACTTATAAGGCTTTATTTCAGGATGTTCTGCTTTTAACTTTGTCACTATTCCGTCAATAATAGTTTGTAAACCTGCCTGATCTCCTGCATTTTGTTTTGCCTGAACTTCTGCCATTTCAGAAGGATGTTCGTTTAAATACTTTCTGATATAAGGCATAAATGCTTGCGATTCATACTGAGCATCCATTTGCTTCAACATATTATCATCATACCTGGTTCCCTGAACAATATAAAACTGAGAACCAGAAGATCTTTTTTGAGGGTTTTGCTGATCGCCTAATCTGGCTGCCGATAATGCTCCTTTTTTATGAAACAATTCAGGTCTGAATTCAGCTTCAATCGTATAACCTGGTCCGCCACTGCCTAGTGCTTGTCCTTTTTGTGCTGTTTTTGAATCAGGATCACCTGCCTGAATCATAAAGTCTTTAATTACACGATGAAAAAGAACACCATCATAAAACTTTTCGTTCACCAACTTAATAAAATTCTTTTGATGAAGCGGAGTTTCATTATACAGCAGAATTGTCATATCGCCCATGGTGGTTTTTATCTTCACTTTTACACCATCGCCATTATTTTTTTCAGGATCAACTGTTTCAGCTACCTGAACAATTTCAGACTTAACCTCATTTGTAACAACATCTTTCTTTTCATCATTGTTTTCGGCAACTTTTGCACTGCAGGCATAAAAGAAAAACAATACAAAAGGAAGCGCTACCAGGTTGTATTTTAAAAACTTCTTGTTCATCACTCAATTATTTGTTAAAAATAGAACGTCAAAATTAGCGGCAAAAAACCATAAAACAAAATATTTAGCTGATTTGCTCAGTATGAAAGGCAGGAAAATATCTATAAATTTTACATAATATGCTATTCACCATTAGCAAAATTATATTACCTTTGTTGTCCTTTGAAAAAACCTCGCCGAGGGTTTTATTAGTCTGATTGATTGTTCAACAGATATAGGCACGGTTAACTTGAAATGACCTAAAAGAAATTAGACAAGTAGAAGGGCATTTAACTCAGTTGGTTTAGAGTGTCACCTTGACAGGGTGGAAGTCACTGGTTCGAATCCAGTAATGCCCACAACCTATTTTAGTCAGAGTCGGTAAAAAGGGTAGGTGGTTTTTTAGCGGCCTATCCTTTTGGAGGCTTTCTATTCTTGAAAACAACTGACCCATAAAAAATTTAGATTTCAAATATTTTCCCAACATGGTAAAGTAGTTTTAATGTATACAAGGTTTAGGTATTATTTTACTGGATATTGCCATGGGTGACCATGCTATGTCGATAGTTGGCTATAACAATGAGGGTTTTATTATCCGCAACAGGCAAAGATTGGGGCGATAATGATCAGACAATTTATCTTTACTCTGATTTTAGTAAGCATTGGGAGATCTGGACAACTATTAACGACAGTTCTTCCATTCCTGATTTTAAGAGTGAAGACTATGTAAGACCAATTTAACCTAAATGGCTGTTGGCTATTGGAGTCAGCCTTTTATTGTTTTTTAATATTATAAAAAAGAGAGCATGTAAATAATTTAGGTATCTTAAATTCACATATATAGTGTGTGAATTTTTTGAACTCTTGACTTATCCAACTATAAATATTGTATACAATAACATTATGTGAAATAACAATAGATTCACTACATTTTTAAGAATTGGATTCTAAGTGAATTGCTTGTTTTCGGAAATTTTTGATCATATAATTATTCTGGTTCTTTACACAAAATAAACTTATGTCAGATTAGTTGAGACTTTTGAAACACGCTCATTATAAAAACTTTAATATACCAAAATGAAACATACATGATTAATTTTAATCACACACGAGCATGATTATTAACAAAAACTGCCTGGTAACATGTAAGTTAAGTATAGTGGATGTTCCATCTGACAAATTGAAGCAATAAAAAATAAACAAGTGAAATTTACTATTGTTACGATGATATTAATGCAGTGTACAAATGTTGGCAACTTGAAGAGTTATCAATATTTCAAATGCTACTGCAACAGGTGTGTCGTTATATTACAACTGAACATTCATCAATTTATTTTTTATTATACTGGATAAAACTGAAAGGCTAATCTTTATTATTTCACACCATGGTCTATAAAAAATTCTGCATATGCTCTGTCTGTAGTCATAATATGACTGGAAATCCAGTTTTTTACATAGTTTGTTATCTCAATGGAAATTAATAGCTTTCCCGATTTAATTTTTTCAAGGTAATTATCAACTTTATTAACAAAGTTAATATGCTCTTTTTTATGAGAATCAAAATAGGGATATTCATATTTTTTCATAAGGTGCTCTTCCTTGTTAAAATGAAGGGTCATGTAATCTCGCAAACCAAGAATCAAATTAATATGGGCCTCCTGATTGATTTCTTTTTTTAGATTTTCGTAAAAACCATTTATTAAATTAAAAAGAGTTTTATGTTGATAATCTATTGATTCAATGAATACACTAAAAGATTCATTCCATTCTATAATTGCCATGGCATTTAGATTTTTAAGGTTAAAATATTGTAATTAAATCTGCATTAAAAACTGGTTCTGTTCAATTTGAGACCAAGCTCTTAATTGAATTTTTAATTGTTTGTTTAGGTAACTTCAACTGTTTAACTGTTTGAACAATTTTGTCATCAGCAAAATCAATTTCAGTTCTAAAAAATTTGATCGTACTAAATAGTAATTCTGCCTGGCTGGAAAGCTCTTCTGCAGTGGCAGACATTTCTTCAGCAACAGCTGCATTTTGCTGAGCACCCTGGTTAAGCGAATGTAAAAATGTTCCAATTTGGTCAATTCCTGTACTTTGTTCGCCACTTGCACTGGCGATTTTCTGCACAAGTTTTGTAGTATTTTCTATTTCAGGAATAATCTCCTCAAATTGTTTGGCTGCAGTTTCTGCTATATTCATACCGCTAATTGAGAGGCTGTTAATTTCATCAGCGGCTATACGGCTATGTTCCGCCAGTTTTTTCACTTCAGTTGCAACTACGGCAAACCCACTGCCCCTTTCTCCTGCTCGGGCTGCTTCAACTGCTGCATTTAAAGCCAATATATTTGTTTGAAAGGCAATATCGCTAATAACCGATATTTTGCTGGTGATAACCTTAACTGATTCTGTAGAACTTTTAATTGCAATATTGCTCTCACTTATGCTTTTTGACGACTGCTCTGTTATTTTATTAGCCAGTATTGCGTCTTCTGCATTTTGTTGTGTAGCAGATGAAATTTGTTCAATAGCTCCTGAGATTTCTTCAACTGCGGTAGCCTGCTCATTTGCCCCTTCAGACATTTGCTGTGTTGTGATGCTTACTTGTTTTCCCGCATTGGCAATATTGCCAGCTACAGAAATAACTGATTGAATAATTGATTTCAAACTGGTTGTCATATCTTGAATAGCCCCATATACACTTTGTTTTTTGCGATTTTTATCAAAGGCTATCATAAGATTTCCACTTGAAATTTCATTGGTAATGGCAAATATCTCCGAAGGATCTCCTCCCAGTTGTCCTAATAGATGACGAATAATAAAAATACAAATTACTATTATAAGTACAATAGCAATAATTCCTGTTACTATCAAGAGTATAAAATGTCTGTTTAACACATATATTGAGTTCTTTTCATTTAAACTACAGTTCTCTAATGCTAAGCTTACAAGTTCATCAATAGCAGCTCGGTGCTTTTCGTATAAACCTTTTAACTGATGGGTTAGGATTGCCTGCGCTTCAACCTTTTCGCCAGAGATAAGTTTTGGAAAAAAATCATTTTCAGCTATATTAAAAAATGTTTGCGCAGGATGATAACTCTCAGAAATCATTAAATCTTTCATTTTTCCATCCTTTAACTCATTCTTCCAGAATTCATTGCGCACCATATATTCTTCTTTTAACTTGGTAAAGTTGGATTTAATACTTTTTAATTGTGTCATATTTTCTTCTTCCATTGCTTGAAATAGAAGAAGGTATGATTCGACAATGTATTTTGGAGGGGGCAGTATATCGGCTACTAAATCTTTGCTTTGAACAATTTTTTTATAAATTGGCCCATGAATCTTTAAAGTATTTAAAGTGTTTGTAAATAAAATTCCCACAAGGGAAAATCCCAGGATAAAACAAAATACTAATAAGTACAATTTTATCGATATTTTTAGGTTTGTAAATCTTTTCATAAGTAATTTTTTTAGCGTTTATACAATCAGGTTGTTAGTCCTTTCGTTAAGAAACAATTTTGAAATTATTAACTTTATATTTGAAGTTGCATACAATCTTAAAAGGATCGATCTATTTAGCAATTCCAAAGATTAGCAAAAGGCCTTTTCTTCAAACACCCTATTGTAGGGTATTTGAAGAAAAAATAGTGAATTAGGAAGAATAATTTAGTATTTCTCAAAATCAGACTTTTCCTCATCATCTGAAAGCTCGATAATTTTATTCGCTTTTTTCTTAGCGATTACTTTTTCTGAGCTCGATATTGAAGGTGCCTTGCTCTTTTTCGCCAATAAAATAGAGCTTTTATCTTTACTAGAAGCACCTATTTTATCAGTATCTGTTTTAAAAAAGGCAATAGTTTCACTTAGTTGCTCTGCCTGACTTGTTAGTTCTTCTGCATTAGAGGCCATTTCTTCTGAGGCAACACTTGTTCTTTGGGTAACTGTATTTAGTTGAGTAATGGCATTGTTTATTTGGCCGCTACCCGCATTTTGTTCAAGACTGGCTGCACTAATGTCTTTTACTAACACTGCAGTTTTTTGAATATCAGGAACAATTTTTTGTAATAATTTTCCTGATTCCTCCGCAATATGAACACTTGACTTTGACAATTCATCGATTTCTTTAGCAGCGTTCTGACTGTTTTCAGCCAATTTGCGAACCTCAGCAGCAACTACTGCAAACCCTTTACCCTGTTCTCCAGCTCGTGCAGCTTCAATTGCAGCATTAATTGCTAACAAATCAGTTCTCTCAGCAATTTCTCCAATAATTGAGATTTTTTCAGCAATTTTTTTCATCGCATCTACTGTAATGGAGACAGCTTTATTGCCTTCAGCGATATCAAGAGCTGCCTGGTTTGCAATTTCTTCTGTAGACCTTGCATTTTCAGCATTCTGGTTAATATTAGCTACCATCTCTTCCATACTTGAGGAGACCTCTTCTGAAGACGCAGCCTGTTCTGACGATCCTTCTGAGAGTTCGATGGATACAGCCTGCATCGCCTGACTGGCGGAAACAATATTCTCAATAGCCATTTTAAATTCACCAATCATGTTTGAGTTGGCTTTAACCATATCGTTCAGCGTTTGCATCAACTCATCATTTTCAGAGCGTTTTTCAAGCAAAACGGTTAAATCTCCGTTGGCAATTAATCGAGCTTTTTCGATTATTTCCCTATTTGCAAATATCAGCGAATTAAGATTATTTTTAATAGCATTAAAATCTCCATAATAAGACTCCTCAATAGGATTTGGAATATCTCCTTTGCTTATACGATCAACATATTCGGCCGCTACATTTAATGGACCGATAACCGCATCCAGGGTAGCATTAATTCCTTCAACCATTTCTTTAAAACTATACTGGAACTTTGACGAATCGCTTCTTGTTGCAAGCTTACCAGCCTTTGTGGCTTCCACCAATAAAAGAATTTCATTATTCAATAAAAGCATATTCTTTTTTACATTATCTATGGCCTCTGTTATCAGGGCTTTTTTTCCTGGCAACCGATCCATATCAACAGAAAAATCGCCTTGCGAATATTTGCTTACCACTTCAACCACTTTCATCTTCACTGCAATATGCGATTGGACCAATTCATTCATTTCTTTTGCCAATGTGGCATACGCCCCTTCAAATTTTTCAACAGG
>JBNKRJ010000020.1:0-3946 GCA_050296515.1 Bacteroidales bacterium
TCTGCTCAATCTCTTCAGGAGTTACTTCTTTCTCCGTAATCTCGATATTGTATTTCTTGGCCAGAAAGCGCAGTGCATCGGGATAAGACAGCTTTTCGACCTCCATAAGAAACTTGACAACATTGCCTCCTTGGCCAGAACTGAAATCTTTAAAAATGCCTTTGCCCGGACTTACAAAAAAGGAAGGTGTTTTTTCATTTGAAAAAGGACTTAAGCCCTTATAGTTTGTTCCGGCCTTTTTTAATTTTACGAAATCGCTAATAACCTCAACTATATCAGCTGTGGCAAAAATTCGGTCTACTGTTGCCCTGTCTATCATCCTTTATTTCTTCATGAAAATATTAGCGGTATAAAATTAACAAAAAAGGCCGCAATTAAATTGTTCTAAAACAAGATCAAAGGTAATTTATAATAGTATCCAAAAAGTTTTTATTCATGTTAAGTTAAACTATCAATTTATATCGCACAATACAGATCCATGAAAATGAGAAAATGATCGAAGAATTTACTAAATTGTAGGTAGTAATATAATGCTTAGTATTAATAAAATGCCCAATGGAAACAATAATCAGACACTATACAGAAACAAAGAATGGCTTTCAAGTAATTCAAAAAGGAAATATCATTCAATCCCTCAACAAACTCAATGAGGTTTTTCATGAAATTGACACTACCTATCTTAAAGAGGGTATTATTTTCCATGGCTGGATAGGATATAGAACCAATGATCAAATTAAAGAAGTATTAGATGGTCATTTCATCGAACTGTATCAAAAGCATAAGTGCAAAAAAATGCTAATAGAGAACACAAAGATGACAGGTACTTTTGCTGACATTAATGACTGGTTGGGACAGTATTTTATGCCAAAAATGGTCAAAGAAGGATTAGCAATAAATGCCGTTATTCTGCCTTTTAACCTGTTTGCCAAGATAGCGGTAGATGATTGGGACCATAAAGTTGGTGGATTCCATAGCAGGAATTTTGACAACTTGGACAAAGGTTTGCAATGGTTGCGTACAATTTAGTTATATTAAATAGAGCCAGCTGAAAAACACACTTTTAGCACATCATCTGCATGTTATATGGATAGAATGAGTTTTCTATATCATTTAAACTAAATTTGTTCAAAACCAACTTAATAATGAAGAAAAAAATCGTTGTACTTACTGGTTCTGGAATAAGCTCAGAAAGTGGATTAAAAACATTTCGGGAAATGGGCGGTTTATGGGAAAGCTATGATGTTATGGAAGTTGCCAGTCCACAGGGCTGGGCTTCAAATATGGAACTGGTACTGAAGTTTTACAACGAAAGAAGATCACAACTGGAATCCGCCAAACCAAATGCCGGTCATACCGGATTAGTCGAGCTGGAAGAATTTTTTGATGTACAAATAATTACACAGAATGTAGATAATCTGCACGAACAGGCTGGAAGCAAGCATGTCTTGCACCTGCATGGAGAACTCACAAAAGTAAGAAGTACATTGGACGAAAACCTTGTTTATGATGTGGGTTTTAAAGCCATTAACAAAGGTGACAAATGCGAGAAAGGTTCACAGTTAAGGCCTCACATAGTTTGGTTTGGCGAAATGGTTCCGGCCATGGAAGAAGCAGCACAAATTGCCAAGCAGGCAGATATTTTTGCCGTAATTGGCTCATCTTTGGTTGTCTATCCGGCAGCTGGTCTGGTTAATTATACCCCCAGACATGCCCCTGTATTTGTAGTTGATCCAAATGAAGTTCAAGCACCTCAAAGAGCTAATGTATATTTCATCAAAGAACCTGCAAGTATAGGAGTACAAAAACTAAAACAAAAATTGATGGAATTAAAATAATGAGGCGTTTGTTTCTGCTATAATTTTGATATTGGATCAATAGGTTTACTGTACCTTGTATTACCCCAACAGCCCTTCTATTGCAACATTCTGCAGAACAAGCTGGTGCTATTTAAATGTAAACAAGGTGAAGAAATTTCTTCAAAATTGCTGATTAAATAAATTCTAAAAATTCTTTTTATGGTAGAGATTTTAATAATTTCATTAGAATTATTTCTTCCAGAAAGCTGGGGCAAACAACATAATAACAGTATAAATTTCAAGCCTTCCAATAAGCATTGAGAATGTCAGTACAAATTTTGAAAAGTCATTTAGATGGGCAAAATTACTCACAGGACCCACAGTTGAAAGTCCTGGACCGATACCGGCCATGGTAGTAGCAATAGAACTTGCAGCAGTTTCGATATCAACTCCATCAAGAATTAGCAAGAGCGATAAAATCAGGAAAAATATAATATAAACAGAGATAAAAGTCAAGAAGGTGCGATTTGTCTCTTCATCCAGATTTAACCCATTTAGCTTTAATGTAAATATACCCTTAGGAAAAGACTGCTTTTTAAAAATCCTTTGTATGTTTTTGAAAAGAACCAAATGTCTTACGATTTTTATACCTCCGGAAGTTGAGCCTGTACATCCTCCAAAAAACATTACAATAAACAAGGTAAACCAGGCAAACACCGGCCATTTTAAATAATCTGCTGTAGCAAATCCTGTAGTTGTTATTATTGATATTAACTGAAAGAACCCATCCCTAAATGCTTTTTCGAATGGTAAATGCATTTTAACAAATAATGATAAAGAAATTATACTCCCAAAGAATAGAACCAGTATGATATAGAATTTAAATTCTTCGTTTACCCATATTCGCTTAAAATTACCTTTCCATAGAAAGTAATGGATAACAAAACTTGTTCCTGATAGAAACATAAAAACCATTATTACATACTGTATATATGGGGAGTATCCTGCAATACTATCATTCTTAGGTGAAAACCCTCCAGTAGCAATGGTTCCAAAACTGTGACAAACACTTTCGAACAAGTTCATTTTGCCAAGCATCAAGAAAATAATTTCTGCGAAGGTCAATGACAAATAGATAAACAATAGCCGGTATCCTATTGCTTTTACCCTGGGCTTTATTTTTTCGGTCAAAGATGATTCGAGAGAAAACAATTTGTACCCACCAGAATTTATTGATGGCATAACAATAATTACCAAAACGATTATACCTAAACCACCAATCCAATGGGTAAGACTTCTCCAAAATAAAATTGATTTAGGTACAGCTTCAATATTCTGAAGAATAGAAGATCCTGTTGTTGTAAACCCCGAAATTGATTCAAAAAACGCATCAATAAATCTTGGAATGGAATGAGACAATAAAAAAGGAACAGAACCTATCAGGCTAATAATTAGCCAAGAAAGTGTAACTGTAAAAAAAGCTTCTTTTCTTGATAATCTTTTTTCATCCTCGTGACTGGTGTTAAAAACTAAATCAAAGAATATACCGAGCAAAGCTGAAAAAACAGCAGGTATAATAAATGGAAAAACAGGATCATGAAAATACAATGCAACACCAATACAACCAAAAATTGCAAAACTGATTATGTATAAGTTTTTGCTTAACAGTTTTAAAACAATCTTAGGATTAATTATCTGTTTTCTCATTATTATTCAAATGATTAATTGATACAACCAACACGAATTATAGTTTAAACCTATCCTATGGTATATCAAGTGAATAACCAGCATTCCGAATGAAGCAAACCATTGGAACGCTGGTATTGTGTTATTATATAGTAAGCAAAACTTAAACAAGTCCTATACAACAAAACCTTTTTAGCCCCAAATAACCTTGAATACAATTATAATGGCAATAAGGATTGCAGTAAAAACAAATACTGGCCATGTGCCATATTTATTTTCCCCTTTGACTTTGATGTCTTTTTCTTCCATTAATGGATATTTTAAATAATAACCTGAGTTCGATATAAAATTAATGGCTCAAATCGCTTATAAATATTGAGTTTCAAGGAATGTTTGCGAAAGCATAGCGGGCTATGGTAAGCAAATATGACGCAGAAAATCGGTATTTATAAGTGACATTCATA
>JBNKRJ010000021.1:0-212848 GCA_050296515.1 Bacteroidales bacterium
CACCCGGCCGAACTTAGGTTTGATAAGAGATGGAGGAGGTTTTCAATGCAGCCTTGACTTTTTTACTCGTTCTTGCAGAACTTCATGAGATCGGCTTTGCCTAAGTTGCTTCGTTTTTGGGTTAAGCCAAAAATGAAGGTCGACTTTATTCAGAAATTGAAAAACAAAGTTAAATTTCACACAATAGTAATTATAAGTTACTGATTATCACAGTTTATTTTTGATAATGCTAATACAAGTACCTGTTATTCGGGAATCTATAAAACATGGGAAATGTCAATTAAAATAATACCGGAAATATCATACTTGACATGACACTAGTAGTGTCATGTGTTGAGTTCCTGGATCTGTAAGGTTAGTATTTACAAAGTGCTGATGGCTTAATAAACTGTTATGTAATCTGTGACACAAAACCTGACAGGTCTTGTCTGAGATAATTTTAAGCAACTTTTAAGAAATGCTTCAGGAAGTCTTAAGCTTGCCCATCTTACCTTTGTTCAGATAAGTAATTAAAATTTAAATTAAATAAAATGAAACAAGCTCAGATTAATCAGAGCGGGTCCATTTGACAAATTAAAAACAATTAAAAAATTAACAAATGAAAACAAAATTAGTTTATTTCATTGCCCTTGTTGCAATATCCATTACAGGAGTTACAGAAGTATTTGCAACCGGTACAAACCTAAACACTGTTAAAAATCTTCAGGCAGCTTATGTTGGCGAATCTACCGCTAGTGCAAAGTATGCTGCATTTTCAAAAAAAGCCCGTGAAGAAGGATACTTAAGAGTTGCACTTCTGTTTGAAGCAGCTTCAAAAGCTGAAAGCATTCATGCATCAAATCATAAAGCTGTTCTTAACCAATTAGGTGGTAGTGTACCCAAATTGAACCCTCAGATTGAAGTAAAATCTACCATGGAAAACCTAAAAGCTGCATTTGAAGGAGAATCGTATGAAATCAGCACCATGTATCCAGATTTTCTTAAAAAAGCGCAGGAAGAAAAAATGCAACTTGCATTAATCTCTTTAAACTATGCCTATAAAACAGAGATGAAGCACAAGGAAATGTATAAAAAAGCAATTGAAGCACTTAAAAGTGGAAATGAAAAATCGTTACCAGAAGTTTACAGCGTGTGCAGTACTTGCGGAAATACTTACGACAGCAAAGCACCTGAAAGATGTGGTATTTCAATGACTCCACAGGAACGTTTCATTAAATTTTCGCTTTAAGGGTTGTTTTAAACCAGGTATAGAAAAGAGAGGACTTCCAAACAGCCTCTCTTTGACCATATTGGTTTCTTTCATTTCTTAAAATATTTATAAAAAGCATAACCGCTTGCATTAATCTACAAAACTTAAAACAATTGAGAATATATATATGGACGCTACCGACAAGAATTTTCCACTGGTTACTGGCTATTGGATTTGTGACAGCGTATTCATTAGGATATTTTGACAACCCAGGAAGTCTTCACTTTGCTTTTGGTGCTTTTGTGACAACCCTGATAGTTTTTAGACTTCTGTTTGGTCTGTTTGGTCCCAGATATGCTAATTTCAAAGACTTCCCTATAGGTCTGAAAAATCAAAAAGAGTTCCTGAAATCTTATTTCTCAAAAACGAATAAATATGCAGGGCATAATCCGGTTGCATCAGTAATCATGCTGTTAATTCTTATAACAGGGCTGTTGTGCGGGGTCTCGGGATATTTATTGTATGCCGTAGAAAATAATGTATTCAGCCTAAATATTAACGAGCATTTTCTCGAAGAATCACATGAAGCCCTGGCAATTTCTTTTTGATTTTAGTAATTGTTCATTTATTAGGAGTATTTGCAGAGGCAGTGCTTCACAGTAAAACAGAGACACTTCAATCAATGGTTACAGGATATAAAAATATGGATGGCAAAAACGCCAGGTTAAATGGTTTTCATAAGGTATTTGTTCTGTTGTGGTTAATCGTTCCATTTTACTTTTTCTTTTTAGCAAAAGGTCTACAAATTGCCCGGCATGAGAAAGAAAATGCAATTGAAAATAATGAACACCACAAGCATAAGCACGATCGTGATGACGATGATTAATAAAAATATATTTGAGAAGAAGCGGGTGATGGGAAAGAAAAATTAAAATCAGAGTAGTTCCTGCAGTTTTTCTCATCCCTCTTCTTTTTATTAACAAAATTATACCGTTCGACTGGCAGTTTTGTTTCGGGCATTGGGATACAAAGCCATTGAGGAATAATTTTTACAATATTCTAAGCTGGCTTAGTATAAAATTATGGGATAATATTTTAGTTCAATATAAAAACCCACATTCTACAAATGTAATCGGAGGTGTTCTTCGGGTGTGCCTGTTAAGAAAGCGAATTAATATTCGGCTCCTTATATGCAAATTTCACCAGTTCTTTCAATGGAAAATATTCCAACATTTTTTCGTGAGTTGCTTCGGGAACAATTAGCGGAGCAACACCTGCATCAAATGCCTCTACCCACCTTGAAGCACATAAACACCATCTGTCTCCGGGAACTAAACCAGGGAAATTCCATTGCGGTCTTGGGGTGCTCAAATCATTTCCAACCATTTTTGAGAATTCGAGAAATTCTTTTGTGGTAATTACACAAACAGTATGCACTCCATAATCATCCTTACCTGTATTGCAGCAACCATCACGATAAAACCCGGTTAAAGGCTTTTTACTACATGTTTTTAAAGGCTCACCAAATATGTTTTTTTGCATTTTTAAAATCTTAATAGTTCCAAATTAAGGCTTAAAATTATTGATTTCATAAATAAAGATGCTCTGGTAATATGGGTATTCATTTAATATCGCTTTATTATACCTACTATCAAATCCCATCGCCGCCGCGTGAATCCTTTCGCGTGGCAACCTGGCACGCTCAAAAAATATTTTTGGTTATTTAGATTAAGTGCTACTTTATTTAGATTTAAAATTTCCAATCAGAACCCCATCCTGAATTTTAACTGTTACTATCGGTTCAATTCCACTAAGCCCCAACCTCCTTTTGTATCTACACCAATCAATTTTTTGGTAAAGATGATAAGGTTGTCCATATCACTAATCAGCCGCTCATTATTACTATTGATTAAATGACTCTTCAGATTAGTGTCTTTCACAATCGCAACTCCGAATTCAAATGGCACTGCACTCAAATATTGAGGTGGAATTACCACTTCTTCGTTCAGGTTCATATACCCCCATTTGCCATTTTGCATAAAGGGTAATAATCCATTTTCGTATTCGTAAAGATTATCGTACCTGGCCTCAATAACAACACGACCTGTTTTATCAATAGCCCCAACTTTCCCGTTTTTCATAAAACGCGCTATGCCATTATGAAAAGCATAAACCAGTTTTTCGGTATAGGTTGGCGGAATTACCATGCTGAAATTTTCGTCCATAAAGCCCCATTTGCCGCCTACTTTTACAGCTGCCAGTCCTTCGCGGTAACCAAAAAAATCGCTCATAAACGGTTTCTTTAGCACATTGCCCGATAAATCTTTTATTCCATAAAGTCCTCCACTTTTATAAGCAACATAGTCATCATTTAACATATCCATATCAACAGACCCATCGCTCATTTGCTCTCCCTTTTGATTAATCGTAAAGTTTTTTCCATCCTTACCAACTAGTGCAGTACCTTTATAAAAATAGCCGGCAGAGCTATAAATAAGCGGGATTTCAATTTCTCCGGCAGAATTAATGTAACCAGCTTTCCCGTTCAGAAATACAGGGGCTAAACCTTCGGTAAATGAATAAGCTCTTTCAAACTGAAACGGGATAATCACTTCCCCTTTTAAATTAATAAAGCCCCACTTTTCGCTGTCATCAGCAACCGGGTACAGATTATTTTCAGACTTTTCATATCCCATTTTATAATAAGTTGGTTCAACCAGCCATCTTCCATTTTTTATAGCCGGAACTTCTTTTTTGTGCTTAATAATAATTGCTGTTTGGTTATTCAATTTTGAATCATTGCAAATTGCCGGCTTATCATTTAGCACTTTATCAGAAAACCATAGCACCGCATAGTTTTTATAAAACCCAGTTCCTATAGACTTCCAGTTTTTGCCCGAAAAAGATTCTTCCTCCAATATTACTTTCCAGGCATCCAATGCAGGATGACGCATTGTAAATGTTGAAACAGTATTTTGCGAATTGGCATCGATGCCACGAACCTGCATGTAAATCATTTTTTCATTCGAATTATAATAATCTGAAGCAAGTGAAACTGCCTGTCCTTTCTCTTGTAACGATTTTGCTTTTTTTGTTGCGGCATCGCACAGTGCGTTTGACAAATTAAGCCCTGACTTACTATTTGATATTCTAAAAGCACTAATTTGTTTGGCCTGTTCAGACTGATCCATTGATATGCAGTTCTGGCTGATAATTAATTGGATGTTAATAAAATATACAAGTAGAAACAGGAGTGATTTTTGCATTTTCATATGATTCTGTTTTAAAGAATTAATATTTAATCATGTTTCTTAAAGTTAAAAGTTTTTATCTGAAAAATGCGGCCTCCTTTAAAATTCATATTCGCTAAAGAAAGATATTGGAAATTACGAAGGAATTAGAGGGCAGTTTTATAAGCTGTAAATGTCCTTTCTCTTGCAAATTCATGCTCAACAATAGGCTGAGGATATGAAAATGAGTTAAACTCAGACATCCATTTTTTAAGCATTCAAGATCTTTGTCAAACTTTTAAATGTTCAGTGAGGCAGTTTTGAAATAATGAGCTGGAGCACAATTATTCCGTACAGCTCATTTCCAGAAATACTAAATATTGAATGAACTTTTATTCCATTTTAAAGGAACCCATTATTTTTTCACCATCACTCCTAAATTTGTCATATTTATCTTCTTCAGATGTGAAAGTCAATACATAGGCCTTTTTGTTTTCGACCCAATAATATTGAACAAACTTCAGACGAAATATTCCCTGCATTGCAGTATAAACCATTTTATAAAAAGATTTCCCTTTCGCTTTCTTTGTAGTAGACTCCAGGATTTTAGCCTCGGTGAACATTCCTAAAATTTGTTTTTCTGATAAATTAGCATAAGCAGCAAGATCAAGGTTGTATGCCGAAATGTCTTGCTTCACGAGGTTTATATTTTCCCTAAATTTATCATCATCAGACTCTACAGGAGCAAAAAGTCCAAATTCAGTTCCCATTTGTCCGGCTTTATTTAATTCCCATTCTTTAGGATATTGAATTGAAAACTCATCTTTGGAGTATGTTTCCCAACCATCAACGGCCTGTTCCTGTTCCTGCTCCTGGGCTTCACTTCTCATTTCATTAGTTGCTTCTTCCGGGTCATTGTCCGATTTTGAACTCGAAGAAGAAGATCCACATGACCATACAACAAGAATGAGTAATCCTAAAAATAGTTTCGCTTTTTTCATAGTAATATTTTATTAGTGTAATACTAATTTATGATTAATTTACTATCTCTGCAAATCATTGCTTAATGAAGGATGTATTACGTTCGGCAATTAGATCAACGCTGATTTATAGACCTTTAGTGTTCTTTCTCTAGCAAACTTATGCTCTACAACAGGCTGAGGATATGAAAAAGAATCAAATTCAGGAGCCCACTTTTTCACATACTCAAGGTTTTTGTCAAACTTTTTTAACTGTTCGGTGGGATTAAATATCCTGAAATAAGGTGCAGCATCGCAACCAGTTCCGGCAGCCCATTGCCAGTTTCCATTATTGGAAGATAATTCATAATCCAATAGTTTTTTAGCGAAATAAGCTTCGCCCCATCGCCAGTCAATCAAAAGGTGCTTGCACAGAAAACTGGCCACCACCATTCGAACCCGGTTGTGCATGTATCCGGTCGTATTTAATTCTCGCATTCCGGCGTCAACTAAAGGATAACCTGTTTTACCATTGCACCAGGCTTCAAATTCCTTCTTATTGTTTCGCCATTGGATGTTATCGTATTTGGGTTTAAAGCTTTGATTAACAACATGAGGGAAATGATACAAAATCTGCATAAAAAACTCACGCCAGATAAGTTCGCTCAAAAAAACTGAATCTGATGAGGATAACCGGGCAATTACCTGTCGGATACTAATTGTGCCAAACCTTAGATGCGGACTCAAATAAGAAGTTGCATCCAAAGCAGGATAATCCCTGGTCAATTGGTAATTAGCCAAATTATTAAGCTGAAAGTTCTTTACCTTAATGTTTGATGCTTTGAACCCAATTTCATGAAGAGATGGAAACGAAGATTTGAATTGGTGGAAATTATTAAACAAGCTGGATTTTAACGGGTTTGCATCAATTGTTTTTAATTTCTCCAGCCATTTGTTTTTATACGGTGTATAAATAGTATAAGGTTTTCCATCACTTTTTAAGATGTCTTCCTTTTCAAAGATAACCTGGTCTTTGAAATCAAGCAACACAATATTTCTTTCTGCTAAAAAAGCTTTTACAGCATTATCTCTTTCCAAAGCATAGGGCTCATAATCACAATTTAAGCAAACTTTTGAGATTTCATATTGGTCTGCCAGCTTTTTCCATGCATCAACAGGCTTTCCTTTTAAAATCAAAAGACTACTGTTATAGTTTTTCAGCTTGTTGTTGATTTTAGAAAGCTGCTCGTAAATGAAATTTACTCTGGCATCATCATCAGGTAATTCCTGAAGAATATTTTCATCGAATATAAAAATGGGTAAGACAGGCAAACCTGATAGCAATGCATGATGCAAAGCGGTGTTATCCTCCAATCTTAAATCACGTCGAAACCAAAATACAGCTAATTTCATAGATTTAAATTTTAATATACTCTATTTGAAGCTGTTAAAAGAGGTTGTTTCACGCAAAGAATACAAAGATTTTCGCAAAGGCCAGCAAAGAGAAGTTACTGTTTTATACCGATTTAACTTTCAAAATAGTCCAATTTCGACAAAGACTCATTCGACTATTTTCAAGTAGAATAGGCATTTACCATTGCAATTTATATTTTGCCTTTGGACTAAAATATAAATGCAATTGGTATTATTGCATTTTGCGAACTTTGCGATTTTCAACTTTCGCGTTCTTTGCACGAAAGATATGACTTTTTAAACAGCATCGTGCACAAGCAGGTGTTGTCACCAGATTGATTACCAGAAATATCCTAGAAGCTTCATTTACTTAGCCTATTTATTAACCCCTGAAAAACAAACATATGAAAAGGGTACACTGAATACCAGTACAATCTGCCCCAAAGTCCTTTGGGCCTGATAGTTGCTGTTTGGTACAATATGTCATCTATAATTTTAAACTCCAACCATGCTTCACCGGGTAATTTCATTTCTGCAAATAATAACAATCGCCCCTCCGTTTTGTTCGCATACAAGACCCTCCAAAAATCCACTGCATCTCCTACATCAAGTTTATTTTCATGAGTTCTGCCCCTACGAAGGCCTACTCCGCCAAAAAGTTTGTCAATAAAACCTCTGATTTGCCAAAGCCATGTAGCATAATACCAGCCTGTTTTGCCTCCAATTCTCCAAAGTCTTTCTATACTTCGATCCCGATTGATTACTTTTTTTGTGCGCTCATCTTTTAAACAACCATGGGTTGGAACATCTAAGAACTCGGAGATGTTCACATTAAAATTTCCACTTACCAGGGAGTCTTTCCAGCTCGAAATAATATGTCGATCCTCAATTTTTGTCAATGTTCTGCGCAAAGCCCCCTCATAACCAACAGGTTCTATGTCAAGTATTTGATTTAGTTCTGTATTCCTGCAAATTACCTCCACTTTCATGCTGCTAACCAGAGCAGAGGCCAACTTGTACGAAGTTGATGCTAAAAAAAACAGCCAATACGATGATAGTCTTGGTGTCATTATTGGCAAGGTGAAAATTATTCTTTTCAACCCTCTGACTTTTGCGTAGCCCAAAAGCATTTCTTTATATGTCAGAATATCCGGACCGCCAATGTCATAATTATTATCAAAAACGGCTTCATTCATCAAACTTTTCACTAAAAAGGTAATAACGTCTTTTATTCCTATTGGTTGGCATTTGGTTTCAATCCATTTTGGAGTAATCATTAAGGGTAACTGTTCAACCAAATCGCGGATAATTTCGAAGGAAGCACTACCTGCGCCTATTATGATTCCGGCTCGTAAAGTGGTAAGATGATAATTACCTCTGCCCAACTCATCCTCTACTGCTTTTCTTGAAGCCAAATGAATTGATAAAGACTTTTCGTTAACAATTCCACTCAAATAGATGACATGCTTTACCAGAGTTTTGTTTATGACTTCTCTAAAGTTGGATGCCGATAATAATTCGAGATCCTTGTAATTGTTGGCAGTCGACATAGAATGCATCAGATAGTATGCCGCATCAATGTTTTGAGGTATGGAAGTAAGTGTTTCTTTTTCCAGGAAATCAAGTTCGATAACTTCAATATTATTGGTAATTAAAGAAGGTGGGTTAAAGCGGTTTTTGTCTCTTACACAGCAAACCACATGATGCCCCTCACTAATTAATTCATTTAGTAATCTCTGACCAATGTATCCGGTTGCTCCTGTTAAAAGTACATTCATTTAAGTTAAAAAGTGCTTATCCAAATATTCCTGAAACTTTTCCTTATATTGCTCACTTACAGGTATGTAAACGTCTCCATCAAAAACAATTCGGTTTCGTTCAACTATGCTTACCTGCTTTAAATTAACGATATATGATCGATGAACACGCATAAAACGATTTTGTGGTAATTTTTGTTCAATTGATTTCATGCTTAGCAGGCTCATCACAGGCTTTGCATTCAATAGATGTATACGGACATACTCCCGCATGCCTTCAATATACTTTACATCTGCCAAGTTAATTCGTATAATCTTGTATTCCGATTTTATAAACAGGTGCTCTTCGTCTGCATTTAATTTTTCCTGTTCCTTCGATGAACCCAGGTATTTTTCAGCTTTTTGGGCTGCTTTCAAAAAATCAGGATATCCGATGGGCTTTAAAAGATAGTCAATGGCATCTACTTTAAACCCTTCCAAGGCATATTCGCCATAAGCCGTAGTGAAAACTACTAATGGTTTCTTTTCCAAAGATTTGACAAAATCAAGGCCATTTAAATCGGGCATGTTAATATCCACAAAAAGCAAATCAACATCCCCTTTCTGAATAAGTTCCATTGCTTCAAAAGCACTCTTGCAGGCAGCAATTAATTCAAGAAAGGGTGTTTTCTCAATGTAAGAGCTCATTTGCTTAAGTGCCAATGGCTCATCGTCTATAGTTATGCATTTTATTTTCATATTTTTCTCGCAAAGAGCAGTAATTAATTAGTGTTGTTTAGTTAACATTCTCTTCATCATTACGAGGAGGGACTATGAAGTAATCTTTTAACAAGAAGATTACTCCTTTCAGTCATGAAAAAAGTTGCTTCACTATCGCTCGCATAAAACCACATTGTGTCGCTAATGATCTTTAAAATAAGGCTAAATGTAACCTTAAACAAAACGGTAGCAAAATTCAAAAACTATTAAAATCTCAAATACCGCACTTAGTGTGTTATTTCCTTTGTGCTACTTTGCGCGAACCTCCACAGGTATCTTCAAATTTACAAAAAACTCACTCAATCCATCCGAAATAATTAAATCAAATCTTTCGCCATACAACAAATTCAATCTCTTTTTCAGATTACTTAGCCCAATCCCACCCTTTTCGAATTCTTCATTGTGGTTTTCATGTTTACTATTTCTCATATTAAATTGCAACACACTATCTTTTAGCTCAATTGTCACCTCAATAAACGATTCTTTCTGATAGCTGACACCATACTTAAAAGCATTTTCTAGCAACGAGGTAAATAATAATGGAGGGATCTCTTCATCACTTATATTATCAGGAAAACTTGTTTGAATTTTCACGTTAGAACTGAATCTTAATTTCATTAAGTCAATGTAGGTCCGTATAAATTCAATTTCCTTTTTTAAAGTTGTCTTTCCTCTTTCGGCATCGTACAATAAATGTCGCATCATTTTAGACAACCTGATAATGGCCTCTTTTGCATCTTCTTTTTCAATATCAATTAATGCATGAATGTTGTTTAGTGTATTCATAAAAAAATGAGGGCTTATCTGGTGCTTTAAAAAATTCAACTCTGACTGTAAATGAACTTTTTCAAGCTCTTTTTTCTCCTGTTCATTTTTAGCCCACTGAAAAGACAGCTTAATCGCTGCATTAAATCCAACAATAAGAAAAGTAACCACAATATTATTGAAAAACATAACATGCCATGGCAGCTCTTGTTGTATAGGTGGTCTGTTAAATCCTGGAGGAGGCAAAAGTCTTTCTGGCTGGGCAAATTTACGTGGAGGAGCTTTCTCAAAAAAATCAATAAAAAAACGAGTATGACTTCCTAAGTAAGCAATTAACAACACTGCCAAAACAGTAGAGATAATATAGGCCTGGTACTTTTTTTCAAACAGCAACTCTGGAATCAGCAAACTATTGTTAATCAAGAAAATAAGCAAAAATGGAATAAACCGAATCCATTCATGAAAAACACGTCGCCAGTTTACCTCATATTCATAACCAGAAAAAAATACTGGCATAAGGAAAATGAGTGACCAAATAAGAGTATAAATGATGTTTTCGACAAACTTGCTGTTAAATTCCTTTTTCACTGATTGCATTTTGACTATTCTTAGTTATTTAGTTAACATCTATTTCCTCTGTATGAAGAGGGACATCTCGGTTACCGTGGTACAGTGCTCTACCTCAAGGAATATTCATTAATTCTTTTAATATAGCATAAAAGTCAATGGTTATCCTGAAACCCGACTTCGGCTCAGTCTCCAAAGGGAACCCTGAACGAGGTCGAAGGGTGCTTTATGTACCAGATAAGCACATTACTCTTAAAGAGATTAAAAACTTATTTATCACAAACTTAAAATAAATAACCATTGAAAATGTACCTTGGGACATGTCAAGGCTAATTTATCAGGTGACAATACCTGACAAGTGCACCGGGACTGTATCAAAACTAGTTTTGCCATAAATTTTTCTTTCAATCTTGCATCAATCCAATCAATCTGATTTCAACCTTGTTGAAATGAAAGTAAAATTGCATTGAATTAGACTTTTGATACAGCCCCAATTACCATGATATCATACTTGACTTGACACTAGAGACTAATTTATTCTTCGTACTAATCGAACATAATTATATATTCTGATGACATCGCCTTGTGGTCCATGTCCGTAAGGCCAGTCTGAAGGATCCCCAATTTTTGGATCACTACGCTGGGCCCCTGCACCATGAACATCCATTAACTCAGTCATACCACCAAAGTCCATAAACCCAAGTGCTTCGCCGAAACATACATAAGCTGCATTTCCTCCACCTTGCATGTTGGCGTGGGTTGTACTACTCCAATAAAATGGATAATTGGTGTTGCCACCTTCATCGGTAATTGTTGAGCATTTAAACATTGGATCAATGGCTGCAGAATTAGTTGTAGCAGGTGAACGACTGTAATCGACAATGCTTTGCAGTTCTTTTGCATTTGGTAAATACCAATCATTGTAGCCTAAATAGTTCTCGCTGTTTTTTTGTTGTGCCCAGGCAAGGGCTTCTTCCCAGGTCATTCCATCACCACTGTCATTTTGAGCCCACATTAAATTAGTGGCCTGGTCGGTAATAGTTCCGTCACTGTTATTTGTAAATTTGTTCGCTCCATATTCAGTGTTTCCCCGCACATACAGTACAAAAAAACCTTTTCCTTCAGCTTCTCCAGGCATGGCTTCATATGGATAGCCTTTAATTCGTCCATCGGCAAAATTCACTCCAAACATAGTTGCGTTTCCACCCATCGTAGTACTCACATACTTGGTTGATGTGGCGAATTGCGAATCAATAATGCGATCACCAATACTTTCATCACCATATTCAAAATTAAAGTAATCAGTGTCGATAAAAGGTGTTAATGTTGAGGTATTTACGCCTTCCAACCCACTGGGATCAATCCCGCTAAAAATAATTAAAGAGTACAATTCCTTGATAGTCGGAATCCGCCAATCGTCATAGCCTGCCAAATTAAATGTTTTCACCTTCTCTTCTGCTTCCGCAAGTGTCATTTTATCTCCAGGATCTTGTTGCCACATCAAGCCGGTATTCATATCAGTAATAGTACCATCACCATTATCCACGTAATTCGGTTCATTTGCATGATATTGAGCATCTTGATCATAAAAAGCAGCACCTGCAGACGGGGCGGAAATTTCATTCATGTCATCGTAAAATTTGCTTTGGTCCGTATCAACAATCACATAAGTGTAATCAGGCACCGGTAATTCATTATTGTTGCTATTTGGCTCTGTATTATCGTCTTGTGAGCAGCTAACCGCTGAAAAAACAAAGGCAAAAAATAAGAAACCAAGCTTTAAATAATTTGTAATTTTCATAATTTGTCCTCCTTCAAATAATTTATATTTTATAAATAAGCGGTAGTTTACACCAATGAAAATCAATCGTTCTGAAAAACAATTTGTTTCCCCCGACCCAAAATGGGAGCAAATTGTTTTTCTTCACTCCCTATAGGGCTGGGGCAAATGAAGAAAAATAATTTGCGGTTGGGTACAAACTACCGTAGAATCATTTTAATTTTACTCAAAGCTAAATCTCCTATCACTCATTCTAGAAACGAATCAACAAAACAGGTGATTTTTTCAACTAATTGTGGGATGATTTAAACAGACATCTCTTTAAAATTAGATATTTTTGCAAGCAAATAATGATAGATGGAGCAGAAAGAAGACTATAATCCAATCGAAGAGTGGCGAAAAAGGAAAAATGAAGTAAAGGCGCAGAATAAAAAGCTGATAACCAAATTATCCAAACTAAATGATAAGAAGTTAAAAGCCTTGACAATTGACTTGCATGAAAAGGTTTTTAAAAAAGTAGATTGCCTTGATTGTGCCAACTGCTGCAAAAGTATCCCTCCTATTATTAATGAAACTGATGCCCGCAGAATAGCCAAACATCTTGGTTTAAAAATTACAGAATTCAAGGATAAGTATGTAAAACCTGATGAAGACATGGATATGGTGATGAACCAATCTCCCTGCCCCTTTTTGCAGGAAGATGACAACAATAAATGCCAGATTTATGAATATCGTCCAAAAGCTTGTCGGGAATATCCTCATACTGAGGAATATGAGTTTTCTGAACACCTAAAACTGCATGCTGTAAATGCGCGTTATTGTCCGGCGGTTTTTCATATGCTTGAAAACTTAAAACCAAAACTGTAACATAGGATAGAGGTTTTTCGTCCAATGGTTGTATTAAGAATTGACCGTAAAACTATACCGAACCTCTGTTAGTATTTGGTTTGCTTTGCAAGCTCTCAAACCAAAACTGCAAGTCGATCAGCATATACAAAGCCATTATGGAATTCCATTTTACAATATTCCATACTGGCTTAGTATAAAAGCCAAAATCCAAATGAAGACTATTTCGTATAACCTAAGAAGGTTAAACGGTAATTCTAATGAGTATTACCGGAAAATCTATCAGTTTTCACAAACTGTTTTTGACAAGACAGCTCATCAATTAGGTAAGGTTATTGATGAACTAATCTGCTACCTGGTTCAAAACAAAATTGAAAAGCCCCGCTCTGACAACAAGGTATTGCTTGTTTCGGCATGCATGCAAATAAATAATGGTAAAGACTGCAAAGCAAATCAAAAAGGCATTGATATTACATGCACTTCAGGCAATAAAAATTGCAGAATCAATAAGCTGACCCAAATAGGCCAAAAGAATAAATTTGATGTATTTACTGTTCCTCACTCAGTAAGTTTTACAAAATGGTTGAAAAAATGGGAAAACAGCGAAAAATTGGACCTGCAGCAGTTGCATGCCTCTTAAATTTAGTTCAAGGTGGCTATGAAATGAGAGAGCTAAACATTCCTGCACAATGTGTTTTACTCACCTTTTGCGGGTACCAAAAACATTGGGATAAAGATGGTATGTAAACCAAAATTAATGAAGAGCGATTGTTGGAACTGATTATGTAAACGTTCATCATTTTAATTAACAGTCTATCTTTAAATTTTCAGCCGTTTGATTTTTTCCTTTTAGCTCAGACAATAAATGTCTGAAACCCAGAAAGAATATTAGCAAACATAAATTTCACAATCAGATGACTCCTTTTTAAAGTTCATTGCAAAAAAATGCTTTGCTGAACTAATTTCTTTATGGATAAAAATCAAAAACAGCATCCTCTCTGAAAAAATCATTACATTTATTGTAAATTTGCTTTAAACACAAAAAATTGACATCAAACTTAAAATAATGAAAATGAAAACCTTTACAATTAGCCTTATCGTCCTACTATTCCTTCCGCTTCTTACAGTTGGACAAAAAAAAATAGAACAAGAAACTGTTTACAGAAGAAGTTCTCTATACCCGCTAATGATTGTGGAACCAAATAGAAAATATGCCGATATAATTCAAAAAACATTTTTTGAATCTCCTATCCCGGATAAATTTAATAATCACGTACTTGAATCAAGGGCAATTGACAACGGAATCCCCCCGGAATTAAAAAAGAGAGAAGAAAAAGTGAAAGCCCAAGAGGTTCATATAACTGATTATTTAAAAACCAACGATATTGCAAAAAGCATGGTAGCTAAATGGTTTAACCGAAAACCAAATGGCTGTTTTGATATGAACCTTGTCGCAGAAAGAGGCTCGTATAATGCATCAGAAATGGATGTTGAACTGGCCAAAAGCAGTAAACGAGGAATGGCTTTGCTGGGTGATGCAGGTGAAGAACTGATTAGAAACACCTTTGTTGTAGTAAACGATTTTGATTATGTAAGTAAAGAAGAGGTTGCAGATAAAGTTAAAGCTGGTCTGGGATTACTAAAAGAAGTGACAGAATTAGTTACAGATGAGGAAATTGAAACAAGTCTTCTAGATGAAACGGCTACCACCTTTGGTAAAGGTTATGTTGTTCGCACAACATCTTACTTATATCAGCTCGAATGGAATGATTCCGTAGCAGCAGTGTTTTATAATGATTACTGGATGAGTGAGGGTTCTCAGGATGAAGCCAGAAAGGAAGCTTTTGAAAACTCAGATATCTTTAAATTAAAACTTGTTGGTTGGGAAGTGGCCTGGGCTGATTTACAATCAACCGTTTACACTAAAAAAAGTGAAGAGGAATTAATTACTATTGCATCATTAAGGGCTATAGATGCTGTAATTGCTAAATTACAAAGAAAATACGAAGTATTTAGAACAAAAACCCCATTGTCATCAATTGATCCAATTGCTGCAAAAATTGGGTTAAAGGAAGGATTGGAAAAAGGCGACAAATTTGAAGTATTGGAACAGGTAATGACAAATGAAGGTAGGACCCAATATAAACGTAAAGGCATTATAAAGGTAAACAAAGACCACATTTGGGATAACCGCTATATGGCTGGTGATGGTGGAGATGATTCTAATCCGGCCAGTCAGTTAGGTTTTACAACTTTCAAAGGAAGTGGGAAATTTTATGAAGGAATGCTAATCAGACAAATTAATTAGAAATTAGAACCTGGAACTTTGAGCCTGGCAACTAATTTCCAGATTCAAAGTTCTAAAGTTTGATATACTTTTCAACATGCTCTTCAGGAAGCTTTTTAGTGAATACTGATACAATAAACATTGCCGCAAAGTTTAATACAAGTCCCTGAATACCAGGATCAATATCCCAAATTTTAGGAATAATTCCTAAACTAACACCAAGGTTAAAGAAAAACCCTACAAGCAACCCAGTGACTGCTCCGGCTTTTGTAATTCTTCGCCAAAAAAAAGTAGCACAAGCCAATGGAAGAAACTGAACAATAGAACCATAGGCTCCCAAAAGTAATGCGACTATAGTTTGGCCACCAAAAATAGCTATAAAATAAGCAATTGCTCCAAAACCAATTACAGAAAGACGAATCCATAAAGTTGCCTGTTTATCGGATGATTTTGTTTTCTTAAAAGGTTCTATCAGGTCCTGAGCAAATACAGAGCCAGCTGCATGAGTAACCGTATCCTGTGTTGACATTGCTGCCGCCAAAGCTGCTGCCAGCACAATGCCGATAACAATTGGATGGAAGTCAAGGTTCATAATCATCCAGGGCAGAATTCTGTCAGGTTCGCCAAGTTCATTTGGCGTTACTTGCATAATTCCGGCAAAACCAATAAACAAAGTAGGAATCGTTAATAAAGCAAAAGTAGGATACATTACTACAGTCTTTTTTATAACTCTCTCACTTTCAGCGGTAAAAGCCTTCATGAATAATTGGGGCCACATGGTAAATCCCAATACCGAAACCAACAGAGTACTGCTATATGATGAAAAACTAATACTGGTTCCGGAACCTATTAATAAATGATTAGGCTTGTAATCAATTATCTTTTGAAACATCTCAGTTGGACTACCGTATAAATGAATTACCAAATAAACACCTAACGACCAGGCTATTACAACCATAAACATTCCTTGAAATACGTGCGTCCAGGCAACACCCCTTACTCCGCTTAAGAAAACATATGCCAAAACAACCAAATAGGCAATCAGTGCTCCTCCCCAAAAAGGAATTCTTCCATCCGAAGCAATTTCAAAAATATACCCACTTGCTTTCATTTGAAGTCCTATGTATTGCACAAAGGCTAAAAAAGAAACTATAGCCATAATTACAGAAAGGGCTTTAGACTGAAAACGGTTGCTGAATAACTGAGCCTGAGTCACATAGTTGAATTTTATTCCTGCCCTGTGGGTTTTTGTGCCCCAAATCCACCAGGGAACCATTCCAATTGCAGAAAAACCAAGCATATAAAATGCAGCCCCTCCTTTAGAATAAGCCCAACCTGGCCCGCCTAAAAATGCAAAAGCACTAAAAATAGCTCCGCCCATTAAAAAATACATCACAAAAAAGCCCAGACTTCGACTTGCAGCAATGTATTCAACTACAGTGGATTTCTGCCCTTTGCTGGCAAAACTTCCTAAAAACAAAATGAAAAAAAGGTAAATAAAAATGATAGCTGTTATTATTAACCACGACATCAATTTTTCTCCCTTCTATTAGATTTTACTTCATCTACGTAGTACAGAAGAAGTAAAGCAACAAATTCAAAAATGATTAAGGAAACAATAAAAAACATGGCAAATGGCATCCCCAGAATAATTGGTTCTGCTCGGTTTGCAAACAGCCAAAAGAAGGCTTGCAATAAAGTAATAATGCTAAATATAATAATGAAAATGATATGTGTCCTTTTAATCCTGCCCATATTGAAACGAAAATAGTTAATTTGTGTAGAATTATCAAAAGATAACAAGTTTTACAAAAACAAAAAGCTTTCTTTAGATGCTTTAACTATATTTGCTATAATCTATAAATCATTTTATTAATCATTTGTGAAAACATATATATCACCAAAAACATCTGTGAAAAACAGTAAAAAAGAAGGTAAAGGCTTTTTCGCTGTCGAGAAAATCCTTAAAGATGAAATTGTTGCTATAAAAAACGGTCATATTGTTACGTTTGATAAAGCAATGGCTTTAGATAAACAACTGGGTGACTTCAGTTTACAAATTGCGGATGATTTTTTTATTTGTCCTAAAACAAAAGCTGAGATTGAGGATATTGTTATCTATATAAATCATTCTTGCGAGCCGAATATTGGAATGGATGGGCAAATTAATTATGTAGCAATACGAGATATTGAACCTGGTGAAGAACTTTGTTTGGATTATGCAATGGCTATGACAACTGACTATGAGCTGGCATGTAATTGTGGAACAGGCAGTTGTCGTGGTAAAATAACTGGAGAAGACTGGAAAAATAAAAAGTTGCAAGAAAAATACGGTGATTATTTTGCATGGTTTATCCTTAAGAAAATTAAAGAAACCAAATAAAACTAAAACATGTATAAAAACATTGAAGTAATTGCATTTGATGCAGATGATACTTTGTGGATAAATGAGCCCTATTTTCATCAAACAGAGAAAGCTTTTTGCAATCTACTGAAAAGTTTTGGAACAGAAGAAGGCATTTCTAAAGAACTGTATAATACAGAATTTCAGAATCTTTCGGATTATGGATTTGGCACCAAAGGTTTTATGCTCTCTATGATTGAAACTGCTCTGAAAGTAAGTAATAACAGTGTTCCCCAAAACATTTTACAACAAATAATTGATTTAGGAAAGAAGCAATTGAACAAAGATATTGAATTGTTACCCGGAGTTGTTGAAGTACTGGAATGTTTGAAAAAGAAGGGCTACCGGTTAATTGTGGCAACAAAGGGAGATCTGCTTGACCAGGAACGTAAACTGCGAAAGTCTGGCCTTGAAGGATATTTTCATCACATCGAGATCATGAGTGACAAGAAAGAGAATGATTATCAAAAACTTATTAAACATCTTGATATTAATCCGAATGATTTTTTAATGATTGGTAATTCGATAAAATCGGATATTTTGCCCATCTTAAATCTTGGAGGTAATGCAATTTATATTCCGTATCACACCACATGGGTGCATGAAAAAATGAATGAGAGTGAATTGGATCAGGAGCGCTATCATAAAGTTGAAAGTATTAGGGAAGTATTAAATTTGATAGGTTCTTAGGGGTAAGATTAAGGATAAGGCTGAGGTTGAGGTCGAGATTATGGTTGAGGCGGAGATTTAGTTTAAACTTGATGCCTATAATAAGCTTCGTAAAAAGAAAAATCAAGCAAACCATGAAAAGAACAATAGATACGAAAAACTGGAAGCGAAAAGAACATTACGAGTTTTTTAAGGGCTTTGATGAACCCTATCTTGGCGTAGTTACAGAAATTGACTGTACTGAAGCTTATGAAAAGAATGACTGGACAGGTGAATCATTCTTTCTGTATTATTTGCATAAAGCAACCATGGCTGCAAATGAAGTGGAAGAGTTCAGGTACAGAATTGAAAATGACCAGGTGGTTTGTTATGATAAAATCAATACATCCTCAACCATTGGTCGTGATGATGAAACTTTTGCTTATTCATTTATTAAGTTTGATACTGATTACGAACAATTTAAAGAAAATGCAAGAAAGGAAATCGAAGCAGTTAAAAATTCTACAGGTTTGCGATTGAATGAGGATGCTAAACGAATTGATGCCATTCACTTTACCACGCTACCATGGATAAAAATTACAGGATTGAATCATCCCGGAAATTTCAAATACAACGATTCAGTACCTAAAATAAGTTTTGGCTCCTACTATCGAACAAAATATAGAAAGAATATATCAGTTGCTATTCATGCAAACCATGCACTTGTAGATGGTTATCATGTAGCAAAATTTGTAAAAATATTTCAGGAATTAAAGAACCAGTAAAAATGAATGCAGCAGATATTAAATTAGTTAGAACTACCTCTGAAAATATTGATTTCATTAGCCTAATTAAGTTACTTGACCAAGAACTTTTTAAAAATTATGGCGAACAGCAAGTAACTTACAATCAACACAATCAGGTAGGAAAACTCAACACTGTGCTAATCATATACTACCATGATGAAGCCATTGGCTGTGGCTGTTTCAGACAGTTTGACGAGGATGGAGCAATTGAGATAAAAAGAATGTTTGTTAAAAAGACTTATAGAGGAAAAGGAATCTCAAAAACCATACTTAGCGAGCTTGAAAAATGGGCCATTGAAGAAGGCTATTGGTTATCGGTCTTAGAAACTGGAGTTTTGCAACATGAAGCTGTTGGATTGTACCTAAAACAAGGTTATAAAAAAACAAAATGCTATGGCGATTATGCCAATTTAAACAATAGCATCTGCTTTCAAAAAAAATTGTATTAATTGATCCCGAGAGTATTAGCTACTTATTAATCATTTTTACTATTTTTATCCCAAACGAACTACCTTAACCATGAATGCTAACCAACTTGGATGTAAAAACTGCGGCTCTGAGCAAGTGGCAGAATTTTGCAGCCATTGTGGTCAAAAAACCATAACTAAAAGATATACCACCAGAAGCTTTTTCATCAAGTTTCTTAGTGCTTTTAACTTTGAAAGAGGATTTTTTTATACCCTGAAAATGCTTTTTGTAAACCCTGGTGATGTAGTTAATGGCTATTTGTCAGGAAAAACAAAGGCTTATTACAACCCACTTAATTATCTTCTTTTGGTTGCAGGTATTGGCACAGCAATTATGATCTGGTTTGGCATTATGGATGCAAATATTGAAAGTACAAATGAGATTTTTGGAATCAATAAAAACAAGGAAGCCGTAAACCTACAAAAAAACATGATTGGATACATGAAGCAATATATTAATATAATTACATTGCTTATGTTGCCTTTCATCAGTTTATTTTCGAAATGGTTTTTCAATAAGCGCAAACTGTTTTATGGCGAACATTTAATAATGAATAGTTTCCTGTTTGGTCAAACATCAGTAATTTCTATTATTTTTTTCCCTTTATTATTAGTTTTTCCTTTTCTTACAAATTATTATTCTTTGATAGCAGGAACATTTGCTTTTATCTATTTTAGTTATGCTTTGAAAAGTATATTCAAGAATTCTTTGCTAAAATCAATGTTTGGTACCCTTGTAATATTTTTAGGCGGGTACATATTGTTCATGCTATTCTTTACTATTGTTATGACTATTACAATAATTATTATGGCCATAAGCGGAGTTAGCTTAAAAGAACTTCTACTACAATAAAATCAAAAACTTTTAAATAAAGGGGCGAAGCTCATCGCCAATTATAAATTAAATTTTGTTAAAAATAAGTTCATAATTACAGAAAATTAATTATTCTGATTAATTTTGCTGCACAGTACTAGTGTCATGTCAAGTATGATATTTTAGGTATTACTTTAATATACAACATATTTTCAATAATCTCAAGTCGCTGTTTACTAGTCATTTATCATTAATAACCAGTAACTAATGACTTTACCAGAAATCTGACATTTGACATGACACTAGTGTCACGTCAAGTATGATATTACTGGTAATCAGCCAGGTGACAACACCTGGCTGGTGCACTTGTATGGTGTTGTCACCTGACAAATCAGCCTTGAAATGACACAAGTGTCATGTCAATACTATTTTGATGGTATAAAAACCGCTAAGCGGGTCTGATTATAAAATGATAAGCATTAAAAATAAGCTAATTACACAACTTAAGAACCCGCTAAGCGGATGATTGTAACCGTCATTTAAGATGTGACTTAACACTAGAAACCTCTAGAACAAATTACTATCCTATATACACTAAATAAATTGGATATAATATTTTAATGCTAAAACCAAAATTCGAACTTAAAATATCTCTGGCTTATTTAATAATTGGCGGTTTATGGATATTATTTTCCGACAAGGTGCTTTATCTATTAATGAAAGACGGTGAGATTTTAACAAAAATACAGACTTATAAAGGATGGTTTTATGTTACAGCAACAGCCTTAATCCTCTACTTTTTCTTGGAAAAACACCTTGGAAGGCTTCGCACTACTGAAAATGAACTCGAAAACCACAGAAAAAATTTACAAAAACTTGTTATTGAACGAACTGAAGAATTAGATACAGCCATAGAGGCTTTAAAGACTTCAAATGAAAAGCTATATAGTAAAAATGTAATTATAAACCACCAGAATAAAGAGTTAAAGGAAACACTTCAACACTTAACGCAAGCCCAGGCACAGTTGGTTCAGTCAGAAAAAATGGCCTCCCTGGGATTGTTAACAGCAGGCGTAGCTCATGAGATTAATAATCCTTTAAATTATATCCAGGCAAGTTTGTTCGCTATTGAAGAAAATATTAATTACAAACAAGAACAGGAAACCCTGCAAAAAAACCTTCATACCTTGCTTGCAGCAATGAAAATGGGAGTAAAAAAGGTATCGAGTATTGTAAAAGCTTTAAATGCCTTTAGTAGAAATAAAAAATTAATAAAAGATACATGTAACATACATGAAATTATTGATAACTGCCTGGTACTTTTAGAACATGAATTGAGAAATAAATGTGCGATAACTAAAAATTTTACCGATAGTCCGTTTACGTTGTATGGTAATGAGGATAATTTACACCAGGTTTTCACAAATCTTATAATGAACTCCACTCAATCAATTAAATCGAATGGAGAAATTAGCATTAGTACATTTATTGAAAAAGAAAAAGACCAGCTTGCTGTAGCGATTACAGATAATGGAGAAGGAATAAGTAAAGAAAATCTTCCCAAAATATTCGATCCTTTTTTCACAACCAAAGACCCAGGAAAAGGCGTTGGCATAGGCCTTTCAATAGTTTACAAAATCATTGAAGATCATGATGGTTCAATTAACTACAAATCAGAACCAGAATTGGGTACTGAAGTTACTGTATTGCTTCCTGTCAAACTTTAACTGAGAACCTTATACAACATAGTATTGACCAATTTTACCTGAGCATAATATATACTAAGCCAGTTTGAAATATTGTAAATTGAAATTTTAAAATGGCTTTGTATATGCCGATCGACTAGTGTCACCTGACAAATTACCAGTAATATCATAGTTGACTTAACACTAGCAGTTTTGGGTTGCAAGCTTGCGAAGCAAACCAATTACTAACAGCGGTTCGGTATAAAATGGAATAAAGATCTTTCTTCCAAATAAAACCTGATTTTTTTCATCTAATTTTCTATCTTAACAATTAGACAGGTGAAATAGAATGTTGTAATTTTGCGGCCTCAAAATTTCAAATACAAATACGACATCATGATATTTAAAGTATTGGTTCTTGATAGTAATGAAGCCGATCGAAAGCAGTTTGTCAAGGAACTGGAAAGCCGAAAAATGAATACAATCGGAGTTTCTTCGTTTGAAGAAGCCAGAGAACTATTGCTAGGTGATGGTTTAATTCATGTAGTGCTTTCAGACTGGGAAGTTTTATTAAAAAATAATGGACAAAAGAAAATTAAATCTTTTGATTTGTTTAAAGGCATCAGTGCCATTCGTTACGAGGTAAATATTTTCTTACTCAGTAACGAAACCCGAGTAGAAAAAATAATGAGCGAAGGCATTCTAAATGGATATTTCTACAAATCAGAACACGATTACGATGATATTGTACAAAAGGTTCATGCTGAGGTAATTAATAGTAAAAGAAGAGCTCCTTTTTACGAGGCATTGGTTGAGTATTCAAAAAAATCAAAAGACTCCTGGCATACTCCCGGACATTCATCCGGATATTCTGTTCGAAACTCCTACTTTGCAAAAGATTTTTACAGGTTTTTTGGCGACAATCTTTTTTCATGCGATGTTTCAGTATCCGTTCCTGAATTGGATTCGTTAATGCATCCAACAGGAGTTATCCTGGAGGCACAGGAATTGGCGGCAAGAGCATTTAACTCTAGATACACTTATTTTGCAACTAATGGAACTTCAACTTCGAACAAAATCCTCCTGCAAACTTTACTCAAGCCAGGGGATGCTATTTTATTAGACCGAAATTGCCATAAATCAGTGCATTACGGGGTAATTATAGCGGGTGCTGAACCACTTTATTTAATGCCTTCGGTCAATAATAAGTATGGTATTTTTGGGCCTATTCCTAAAAAGCGTATCATTCAACAGATGGATGAGGCTTTGGCGCAAGGGAAAAAGCTAAAAGTGGTTATTTTAACCAACTGCACCTACGATGGTTTGATTTACGATATAGAAGACATCGTAAAAGAAGTACACAAGCGTGGTGTGAAAATTATTGTTGATGAAGCGTGGTTTGGTTATGCCAATTTCCATCCCGAGTTTTATCCTTCTGCAATGGCTGCAGGTGCCGATTATTCAACACAAAGTACTCATAAGACCATGAGTAGCTTCTCGCAAGCTTCCATGATTCATGTAAAAGACCCGGAATTTGAAGAATTCCAGGATTTCTTTGATGAAAACTTTTGTATGCATACATCCACATCGCCACAGTACCCAATGATTGCTTCGCTTGATGTAGCGCGTAAGCAAATGGCGATGGAAGGTTACAGCATGCTTCAAAAAGCACTGGAAATGAGTGCATCGCTACGTCAATCGATTAATTCGTTAAATAAATTCCGGGTGCTTGAGTTGGAAGATTTAATTTCTGATGAGATTAAAGATGACAAAATACGTTTAGATAAACTTAAAATCACCATAGACGTTTCTAAATCAGGTTACAGCAGTAAAGAGATAGAGCATTTATTGTTGACAAAGCACAATATTCAAATAGAAAAATCAACATTTAATACCATTTCTATTTTAATTACAATTGGTTCAACCTATTCAAAGCTTAACAGATTGTACCTGGCTCTGGAAAATATTGAAAAAATGAGTGGCACCAAGCAATCAAGTGCGACCACAGAGATGCGCGACTTTGACCTTTCTTTAAGTCCAATCAAATTCCGTCCGCGATTTGCTTTCTATTGCGATGGTGAAGGGGTTAGCCTAAAAAACTCAATTGGAAAAATTGCAACGCGAATGGTCACACCATATCCTCCGGGAATACCTATTTTGGTGCCAGGCCAGATAGTTTCAAAAGAAATTGTAAGCGCATTGCAAACTTACAATGAATACGGAGTTGAAATACACGGCTTGCACGAAAACCAAATTAAAGTAATGACCGAAAAAGAAGAAAAAGAATTGGAAACCAAAGGATTTTCTATCGGTATAGAATAATGTTAAGTATGATATTTCGGTTAATTAGCCAAGTGATAACAGCCGGCTGTTGCAGTTGTCAGGTGTTGTCACCTGATAAAATAGTGTTTGCGCAGCTATAGTTTAAAAGGCTATAATAAAGCGGTTTATAAAAGAAAATTAGGGTCATGGGAGATACGTTTGGGTTTTTGTCGCTGGTTCCGGCAATAGTTACTATTATTGTTGCTTTGTCTACACGAAAAGTAGCTATTGCCTTGCTATTAGGTGTTTTAGCAGGAGCATTTGTTTTTGCTGATTATGCGTTTGTTGATTTTCTGAAAGCATCATGGCATTATTTAAAAAGCGCCTTTACAGACGAAGAACGAATAAAAATTGTATTATTCATTATTCTCATTGGTGGACTAATTCAATTGATTGCTTCAGTTGGTGCGTATGAAGTTTTTGCAAATTATTTATCAAAAAAATTACACAATGCAAGAAGATCCCGCTTAGTTACCTGGTTTTTAAGCTTATCATTGTTTTTTGATGATTATGCCAATGTTCTGATTTCAGGTGCTTCCATGCGACAGATCAACCTGAAAAACATGGTTTCTCCTGCATTACTGGCTTATATGGTCGATGTAATTGCAACAGTTGCCAGCGTGATGCTCATTTCTACATGGGCTTCGTTTGAAGGGGCAACAATGGTTGATGCCGGAAAAAGTATCGGGATAGAAAAAAACATGACCGAGTTCTTTTTGGCCTCCCTACCCTATCATTTGTATACGTATTTAGCCATATTTTTAACATTTGTTGTTGCTTTCACAGGAAAATGGTTCGGTTACAAACTGGATACCATTAAATATACTTTATCTGAAAATAAAATTGAGAATGATTTAGGTAAAGTTAGCCCTTATCATGTTTTTATTCCTTTCATTGCACTGATTTTGTTTGCAATAATTGGTCTTTTTGCCTCAGGTTATTACATTTTAAGTACTAATGACGAAGAAATTACGCTTATAAATATTTTAGGCAGCGCACCTTCCATTGATGTTTTAATATTGGGCACCACATTCTCCATATTACTTGCGTTGGTTTTAATGCTAAAAGACAAGGCCATTAGGCCAAAAAGAATAATACCTGAGACCTGGAAAGGTTTTAAAAGCATGTTTGAAGTAAGTTTGGTTATCATATTTGCAACAGGCTTATCTTTTGTTTCTGATGATTTGGCAACAGGGGCATATATTTCGGGAATTATCACCCCTTATATTTCGCCAGAGGTATTACCAGCGCTTATTTTCATTATGTCAATGTTAATCACTGTGGCTACCGGTTTTAGCTGGAGCTCAATGGCCATTGTAATGCCTGTTGCATACAGTTTAGCCCAGGCAAACGGAGTTACAGAATCTATCCCAATTCTCTCAGCAGCAGTCATTTCCGGAGCAATTTCAGGAGAGCATATTATACCTTATTCCGAAAAATGTGTAATGACTTCAGCAGCATGTAAACTAAAGCCTGTTTACCATATTAAAACACAAATTCTTCAGGTGATTCTTGTTTTTGTGAGTGCGACTATAGGATTTTATTTACTAGGTTTAGGTCTTTCAGTGCTGTTGGTTTTTCCAATAACAATGGGTTTTATTTTGTTGATGCATTGGCTTTTTGCGAGGGACAGAAAAATACAGCTATCTGTGTAACACGCCCATCATTATCATCTAGTACGCGAATCTTCGCGTGCTTTCTTCATTTACTGCAAACCCTTACCCGGTACTCACGTGCTTTCTTCACCTACTCCAAATACAACTCAGTAGAAACCTTAATTTTGCTTTCACTTTTTTTATCCCAGAACAGGAATTCGCAATGAATAGGATTATTTATTCCACCCGGTGTAAAAACAACACTGGCAGTAACACGCTTTTTTAGCTCGGTGGCATCGTAGGCAATATCCTGTAATAAATTTCCTGTATCCAGAATGGTATTTCCCTTACTATCTTTGGCATTTATTGATATCCCAAGATAAGCTCGTCCATCCTCCTCGTAAAATTTATCTATCCCTTCGCAAATCATATAAACTTTGTCTCCAACCTTCACGTTGTTATCAGTAATTGCATTTCCGCTGGTCTCCGAAAACAAGTAAATTTCATCATAAATCATATTGGTACTTTCAACAGTTAGTTTTTCATTGGAGACCACATTAAATTTCATCTTGCTGTTAAATGTTCCGCTTCCTTTTTTATCCCAAATATTTATAAAAACAACGTACTCCATATTGGAGTGTACAGGATTAGCCACTACCAGGTTGGCATTTAAATCCAAAGGGTTTATATCCAACCCTCCAGGTTGATCTTTAAACAAATCAAGCTCATGAAGAACAGTATCTTTTTCCATATTCACCACCACCATTTCCAATCCTGGAAAAACCAGGCTGCCTTCTTTGGTAAACCCTTTTAAATTTTTAAAGTTGAAGTAAAACTTTTCGCCATAAATAAACTCACTTTTTTTAATTTCACGTTGTCCGTCAGACAAATAGACCTTTTCGCACGAAATTCCGTCACCTTTTGATGTGAGACCTGTAATTAAATCCTTATTTACCGATTTATTAAAATCGCAGGAAAAGAAAGTAAACAATAAAGCAGTTAATAAAAGATAGTTTTTCATGGTTGTTGTGTTAAGGTTAACTTATTATTTTTTACTAAAGGTAATAAATAAACCAAACAATAAATCACTGAAAAAGAGAAAGAAGCCATCCCATTAACAACCTGTCAAAGTATCAAAGCACCAGGTCCTGGTTTCAAAGTTCCAATAACAAATGCCCAATTTCCTAATAACCAATCAATACCGTTTAGTAAATAAATAGCACTTTACTCTTTTTGTCAATAGTACCTGGTGTCAGGTCAAGGCTAATTTGTCAGGTAACAACACCTGACAAGTGTACCAGCCAGGTGTTGTCAACTGGCTAATTACCAGCATATCATACTTGACTTGACACTAGGCCAGTGACTAATTTCATAATGACCAATTTACCAATGACAAACGCCCATTTCACACCACCCTAAACCCATTAATAACCAAAACTTAAAAATATAACCACCTTAAATAACTTTATTTTTCACCAGGGTGAATTATAGTTAAAATCCTTTGCTTCTGATGATTCGAAGATTTATTTTTATATAAGATTTAATCACCTGCAATTAAAAAATCTCAACAAGTTGTACTGTTGAGATTAGAAATAATCACATTTTTTTTAATGGAGCATTGATTTACAAATGATATGCTCAACCCTAAATTCATAAAATTATTCACTCAACATTGAATAATGCTTTTGTTATACAAAAACCAAGTGGGCTGTCACTATAAAAACAGGGTGGATTTCTGAAAAACCATAAGAGTAGGAATAAATTTAAACCAAACAAAAAATGAATTTTATTGAGAAAAAAAATGTAGCACAATACAAAGGTGCTGACTGGAGTAATTTTGTTCGCAAAGAGCCGAACTGTACTGTTGAAAAAGCAAAGGAAATTGCGGCTTCGGATCCGAACATTACTTTCTTTTTTTATTGCCGGAGCAGTATGGTATTAGAAGGACATGTTTATGACAAATACGGAGCATTCTCGCCCGGGGATGCAGTATTCTTTAATGGCACCCAGTGGCTTGGAAGCGCACCGCAATGCGATGTTTATGAAAAGGATGCAAAACAAGAACCAAACCATGATGCAGATAACAGGATACTGGTGAATGCACTCACTAATATGCTTGAGATATTGGGGGTAGTCCTTTCAGGGCAGTCGACCCTGATTACAAAAGTTACGCAAGCTGAAGCTGAAACAATGCTTAGGAATGCAATTACGGTGTACCGCGAAAACAGTGAACTAAATAAACTTTCCATTGACAATGTAAACGCTGCAATAGATAGAGTTTATAATGACGTTTATAGTGATGTTAAAGGCTTTTTTGACGAAGAGATTGCTGAAGCTTCCTTAATGGCTGCATCACAGGCTGCAATGGCAGGTGGTTCTATTTTTTCATTCTTTCCGCTTGTATCGGTGATATTTGATGCAACAGCACTTGCTACCATGGCCACCGCTATGGGGCTACAAATTGATATTCAAAATAAAGGCGCAAAAGTTGTTGCGGAGGCCAACGGGCTAAAACAAAAAGTTGATGAGCAACCCGAATTAGCACCTGCAAAAAAATGGAACGATGCGAAAAATGCCGAATTATTAACTCTCGGGCAGCTTAATGCAGGAATGCAAAGTTACCGTGGCGATTCGAGCCTGTATGCACTTATCTTTGTGCTTGACCAAAAGACACCCGGGCTCAATGATGATCAACTATTTGCACAACTCAAACAGTTATGTAAAGATGTGAATGATTTGGCAGCACAACTTCCTAATCTCGGGGATAAGCTTTACGATGTGGTATCAAAAGAAAATACAGATGAGATTAAAGCCGCTGTTCAGGCCATGGCAAACGTAAGTACGAGCGTGGCACAGTTGGTTGGAGCCGTAGTTGGTACTGTAATAATGGCAGCTATTGTCGGATACGGAATTAAGAAAAACTTCAGCTCAATCAAAACATCCTGGAATGCTTTAGAGACAGATCCGATACCAGAAGGTATGGAAACCCGCTGGACTAAAACACTTACAAGGATGGAAAAATTCAGAGCCGGTATTGGTGCAATTGCAGGTGTATTTATGACTGCAATGGAGATATGGCAAGCCATCAGAACTGCTGAAGAAAAAGATAAAGCACTCAAAACAATTTCTGATAACAGAGATGCAATTAAAGATTATTACAAATCAATACTATCGCATCAACATTAAACCTGCCTGTGTCAAAGAAGTTATTTCCCTAAAGAAGGAATGACTTCTTTGAATTCCTTAATATTCCATGTACAAATACTGCCATGTTTCAGGTTTATTTATCCTGGATCCAAAACCCAAAATGTTCCAAGCACTAAGTTCTAATTTTGGTCGCTGAGCTTCGGTCACTGAGCCTGTCGAAGTGCCGAAACACCAATGAAAAATGACCATTTCACACCACCCTAAACCTTATTAATAATCAAAACTTAAAAATATAACCCCCTTAAATAACTTTATTTTTCACTAGGGTGAATTTTAGTTAAAATCCTTTGGGGCTGATGTGGAGAAGGTATATTTTTATGGTAAATTTTAACTATCCATAATAAAAAATGAAAAAATGAAACTCGATATAACTGATATAAATAAAGCATTTTCACCAACACATGAAATTCATGAACCAAAAAAATTTATTGGCCGCTACGAAGAAATTGAATCTTGTATAACTGCATTGGCTACAGAAGGATCATTTATTGCAATTTTTGGTTTGAGAGGAATAGGAAAATCTTCTGTTGCAAATCAGGTAAAGTTAATTGCTGAAGGAAATAATGAATTACCAAAAATTTTGCAATTGCAATACCTCTTACCAAGGAAAAACTTTGACTACATGGTACATCTCGTTCGGTGCGATGAGTTTGTAACAGATATTAAAGGCTTAATAAAAAGAATTTTATACGGTGATGATCAGAACCCTTCTATTTTTTCTCATAATAAAAACGGAGATAAAAGAACTATTGCATTTAAGGAAAAAAATAAAATTCAAGGAGGATTAAACGTACCAATTGCAAAAATTGGTGGAGAGTTGGAAGAAGAGACGTCATACGAAAATATTTTGACAGATGATTTGATTCAAGAATTTAGGCAGGCATTATCCGTTACTCAAAAAGATAACCAAAACAAAACTGGACTATTGATCTTAATCGATGAATTTGATATAATTAATGATAAGAATGGTTTTGCATCATTAGTAAAAACATGCTCATCTAAATTTGTTAAGTTTGGAGTTGTTGGAATTGGCGACAGTATTGAAGATTTAATAGAAGACCATTCATCAATTGGCAGACAAATTAATAGTATATTGGTTAAACCAATGCCTACTAAAGAATTAATTCAGATAATAAAATCTGCTGAAGAATCAATAAAAAAAGAAATTAAATTTGAAAGTGCTGTAGTTGATGAAATCGTTAATGAGTCTGAAGGTTTTCCCTATTTTGTCCACTTGTTAGGAAAAGAATCTTTAATACAAGCATTTAAACGTCAAGAAAAAATAATTGATTTAGAACTTTATCATGAAGTTAAAAATAAATTAATAAGTGGAGAGTTTTCATTAACACAAGAATTCAGATATGTTCAGGCATGTAGAACCTCGCCAGAAAGAGAATTACTTTTAAAACTATTTGCTGAATCCTCTGATAATATTATTTTAACAGAAGAAATATACGAACAGGCTAAGGGTTTTGGAATAGAGAAACCATCAATCTATATGGATGAGTTGCGGGATACAAAAAACATTGCTCCCATTTTGATTATATCCCGAGATGGGCGACATGTGAGATTTTCTGACCCTATTTTAAAGATCTATGCAAAAAAAAGAAATTCAATTCATAATAAATATTAAACCCCATCTAGCTTAAGTATGCAATGCGTTTGACATAGTTCAAGTCTGAGCAAAGCGGAGACTTGGACTAAAAATATTAGAAGTTTATTTAACTTCGAACTATGCGAAGCATAAATATTTCAGAACAAGTTTAGCAAGTCAAAGACTTGAATTGATTTGGCGTCCAAGTCCCTTTTGTACTCAAATTTGAACGATGCAGCAGTGATGAAAACCTGAAACAATTAGCATTGCTTCAGCTCAAATTTCAGAAAAATCTCTGCCTTTTCGAAAATTTACCAGTAACAACTTACAAACCTGCATCAGGTTTACTAAAATTACCTGTCAGTTATTTGCAAAAGGCTTTCATTTTTAACATCTGTACCCAGCAAAAATACAAACAGCTCTTATTTTAGTCCTTTGTAGGCTCCAAAAACACAAAAATGTTTGGTGTTTGGGTTTTTTACAGGGTAATTTATTCAAAAGGCCTTTATTTCGGGAAATTATAGCCTGCAAAAAACCAAAAGCGTTTCATTTTGAAACTTTGTAGGCTACAAAAACACAAACACGTTTCATTTTGCTACTTTGTAGGCTACAAAATAACAAAAGTGTCACTCCTTTCATGTTTTTACCCCTCAAAACTGTTAAAAAACATCCATTCTAAACTTTTGCAGGCTTTAAACTTACAAAAGGACTTCGTGTTTGTTCATTTACCATAGTCAAAGTACAGAGAGTGTATAACGTTAAATATTTTGCATCGGTAAAATTTACAAGAATGCTTTTATTTAAGGTTTTTTAAGACATATTTTAAATTTTTCACTATCAACATATATACATTAGCAGTATATATACGTTAGGTATGTGATAAATTAAATTTTAACTAATAACAAATGCGTTATGATTAAAAGAATTGCATTTTCAAGGCTTACTCACAATGAGTTGCTAACCCTTAGTTCGAGAATTATTGCAGCCATAGAGGCAGTGGCAAGTGTTAACACAGGAATACTGGCTACCATTCTGGGCTTGTTAAAAACAGCGTATAATAAGTTTTTACCGCTGGTTAACCGAAATCGAAAAAGTTCGTACCGGGAATTGTTAAAGGAAAAGGACACCAATCGCGATGACGCTTTTCGTGCCCTGCGCGATGTTACCCTGGGTTATAGTCGTCGCCTGAATGATACTTTTCGTATATCGGCAAGGAGGTTACTCGAAATTTTCACACGCAATGGCTGGACCATCTACCTGGATGGCTACCAGGAAGAATCGGCTGAATTAAATCAGTTGATTTCGGAACTGGAAGGCAAAGAGGCTGCCGATGCCATTAACACGCTTCAACTTGCTGATATGTTTAACGAACTAAAAACGGCACAAAAAGAGTTCGAGGAAACTTTTCAGAACAAGGCCAGTGATGTATCGAAAGAAGAATATGCGGTAATGAGTGAAATAAGGCAGGAAGTAATCGAAAACCTTTCGGGTTTATTGGAAAGAATTGATTCTGATGCAAAATACGCGCCTAATGCAGACGAATACACCACCTTGATTGCTACTTTAAACAACATTATTACCGAAACAGGTACCGTGTTAAAAGCACGCATTACACGTGGCAATAATCACGATACACTTCCGGAAAGTGAGCAACCGGCTGAACTTGAGGAACAGGAAAATGAATAAAGGTTAAGAACGGGGCTTCGGCTCCGTTTTTTTGATAAAAGAATAAATGATAATTTTAGGGAGAATGAAGGCAAACCACGCGATGAAATTGCGCGGCAGCAAAACATGTCTAAAAGGCCCAAACTAAAAATACAAACCATATATCACCATGCCTAAACCAGAAAAATTCAAAAATAAATATCGCAACGATCCCAGCCGCTGGCAATTTTGGGATTATTCAGCCCCGGGCAGCTATTTTATAACCATCTGTATTCAAAACAGGGAATGTTTATTGGGTACAATTGTTAATGGCAAAATGCATTATTCCAAATATGGGGAAATTGTAAAAAATGAATTTCTAAAAATACCTGAATATCATCAACGAATAATGCCAGATGCATGGATTGTAATGCCCAACCATATTCATTGCATTATTACGTTGGGTAATGATGATTTTAATAATGGGGTGTCGGTGGTTAATGCGGCGTCTGTAGGGGAAATTCATGAATTTCCCCTACAACGGATTCATGAATTTTCCCTACAGATACCATCAACATGCATGCAACAACAACAATCCCCAACCATCAACGACATTAAACAATATCGCAAACAACGCCGAAAAATGATAATTCCTAAAATAATCGGTAAATTCAAAATGCAAACGTCCAAACAAATAAATCTAATCCGCAACACACCTGGTCAAAAAAACTGGCAATCTGATTATCATGATCATGTAATTCGTGATAACGATTCGTACCAACACATTAAAACCTATATTCAAACCAATCCGCAAAATTGGAATGGGGATAAATTCAATTTGTGATTATAAGAAACAATTCTATTTCCCCTTTATGCCTCAAGTATGCATAGAGGCTACCATGATTCAGGTTAATTTAACCTGAACCTACAGTGTTGGATTTTTTCAATAAAAGTCAATTATCCTGATTCTATTACCTAAATCCATATCGTTTAAAATCCAAAATCATACCCCGTTTTGCGTTTATACAGAATATTTAGCTAACGGGGTAACGAAAAGAGATTAATTGTTTATACCTTTATTTAAGCCTGTTTTAATCCTTTACACATCGTACAGAAAACCCACAATCCTTTGTGTGTAGGCTGTTTCCAATTCTCGTACTGTTATAATCAATTGATCTGCGATGAACGTATGTAGCATCTAATTCTGTTGCAGTCCACCAAAAATCAATGTATTTTAAACTGGTAAAATAACCGCTGTATAATCGCCATCCGGCAGGGAGCCCTGTAAATCCACTACTGTTAGTAGCCCCTGTATTTGGCGACAACCAATGTTCAGTGCCAACTTCTTTCATCTCTCCACCAGCAATGTCAAAGCCACCCAGGTAATCACCAAGTTCCTGCCATTCATCAACACTTGGCAGGTGCCACCCGGTAGGACAAATTCCCTGTACACCACTCGGATTTGAAGCACTGCTTGCTTCGCCGTTCATTGCTGCAGGCCAGGTATAAAGTGCTCCGTATGTGTCAAAATTTGATAAATCATTATTGTAATAACAATAAGCCTTATCTTCATAGGCAAGTGCAGCCCAGTCAGCGATGCTTTCAACCATTTGGATAGGAGTTCCGTTAGAAAAATGGGTTGTTTTTAAGTTTTCTGCCATCCATACCTGGTTTCCAATCTTAACTGTTTTATACACATTTCCGTCATAATCGGTAATTGTCTTAGAATTTGGAATCCCTTTTATTGTTAACTCGCAAAAACTATTCAGCTCACCTTCAATAAATACCATAATTTGTGAATTTTGGTTTAGCTGGATTTCTTGTCTTGAACTTTCAATTGCTTGTGTAAACCCCCTGGGACTAATAATCACATTCCCATCAATTATAACTTTTGCACCGTTCACTCTTGTTCCAAAATCATCAGAACCATTTTTCAGGTATAAAACAAAAGGTTCTTCAAATTGATTAAACACTTTATTATCAATTTGAAAAGTGTAAAAGTTTGAATTTCCATTTTCAATTACCAGCTTTTCCGGTCCCAATAATATTTTGGCATTTAGTTCAAAATTTTCATAAAACTCATCTGATCTGCCATCATCGTTTTTTAACAAGGAACCATCTTTAATGTCATTGGTAGTCAATTCATTCTCAAATTGTTCAGAACGTTCGCAAGAGTTAAAGATTAATAATGCAAAGAGACCCAATAATGGTAAATAGCCAAATAGCTTTAATTGGCTCACCTTTAAGTAAAGGAGGATTGTTTTTAGTAATTTTTTTTTCATGATGCTCTGTTTTAGTTAATTAAGCGTTTTAGATAAAAATGAAGCACCAAAGATTTGTTTACCTGTTGAAATCAAATTTGTTATTGCCCAATAAAAACTTCTTTCAGTAGTATGTTCCTTAATAGGTAGGTGACAAAGTTAATTGTCAAAATATAACTCAAAGTTACGACTTGAAGAGATTGAAGTCAAGTTTATTAAATGAAACACCTGTCATGTATCAAGTTTATTTAACTTGGATCCAAAATACTTGAAGTTGATAACTACTAACAATGCAAAGCATACTTATTGCAGAGCCACTTTAGCAAGTCAAAGCCCCCCTGATGGTCCGAGCATAGCAATGCCGCACTAGTTAGAGTTTACTCGCTATCGCTGCGCGAGAACTTATCTCATGACCGCAGGGAGTAATAGTTTTCAACTCGGACTCTGTGAATGCAGGCCATCAAAGCGATGGGTTAAACTATTATGTTAGGAGTTTTGTAAATGTTGTAATAATTGCCTTTCAGGCAAAGTCCGAGCAACATGCTCGAACCAGCGGAGGCTAAATCCTATTATTTCCCCATCGCTACCGCACGAATCCTTTCGTGTGGTAATAAAATAAGGAAAGTTAATAGCAAACTTTTTACTTAAAAAAAACCACGCGATGAAATCGCGCGGCAGCAACAGGGTAAATTACAAGCAAATTACAACTCAAAAAATCTCATCCTACATTGTATTTTACTTTCCAATAATTTATTTCTTCTTTCGCAATATTTAGTTCTTCTGTAAGCAATAAGTTATCAATCTCAGTACATTCCAGCTTATTTTCTATCGGATTTGCTAAATTATCATCGTTGGCAGTGTTTCTATCTAAAGACAGTGATATGACAAGTGAAAACTCGATACTGCTCTCTTTTTCATTAAGCTTGAAATTCCAGTTTCTATTATTTATTCGTCTCATTTTAATAATTCCCAAACGGTTTATTGGCGAGTTCAAATCTTCACAACTAAAACTGGTGATTTTTTTTAAATATATTTTTTTTAATTCCTTTGCTGTTAACTGGTATCTATTCAAGTAATTTAATGCTTTGGCAATTTTTATTGCATGCTTTTTTTCCGGAATCATTGCTGAAACAAGTACTTTAAAATATTGCTCGTATTGACCAAAAATAATTTTGGCTGGCAAAGGTGAGATCTCCCTAATTAAACACATTGCTTCTATAGCTATTGGTAATACTCTTCTTTTTTGCTGCTTACTATATTTAAGCAAGGAAATCTCTTTTTCTATATTAATAATACTGTTTATTATTATACCCTGATCTATTATTCCTGTATAGTTTATGAAGTACGAGGACTCTATTATGTTAGATTCATTATTAAATTCAGTAGTTTGGATGTGCATACTGATAAATAAACTTTTAGGATGAATTTATTTATTACTAAAGTTTGATTGCGAAAACAGGAACCAACTTCTGTAAAGTTGCTAAAATTTAACGAGAAAAATAAATCAAATTTCCTCATCGCTACCGCACGAATCCTTTCGTGTGGTAATAGAATAAGGAAAGTCAATAGCAAACTTTTTACTTAAAAAAAACCACGCGATGAAATCGCGCGGCAGCAACAGGGTAAATTACCTCATAAACAGAATGTTATCGTCTATCAATTTAATCGGGTTATAAAAAGATGTATACTCTATCTTGAAAATATTGCCTGGATTATTTAAAAGAGAAGCAACAAAAACCATATGTAAAAAATAGTTAACTCTAATCAAACAAAATGGATTGGATATTATAAACTACTTGCACTTTGATTCTACGGTAGTTTACACAAACCGCAAATTCGTTATTTCTAATTATAATTTTTAAAAAAGAAATATTTTTTATAACTTAATAAAAGGTTTACTCTACTAACCAACAAACACACCACAATGAAAAATTTAAATATCTCCTTTAAACTTACCACTATTGGATTAGTAATTGGACTGGTAACCGCAGTATCAATAGGGCTATTTTCAATTATTTCTTCAAGAAATGCACTTAATGAAGCCAGCTTTGATAAATTAGAAGCACTCTCAAATTTAAAAAAGAAGGCAATAGAAGATTTCTATAAAAACATTTTTAGGAATATCGAAAGTTATGCAAATTCATTAGATATTCAGGTATTGATAAACGAATTAATTGAATATCACCAATCGGAAGAGTTTGATGATAATGATAACTTTAATGTGAATACTGAAGAGTATAATCGTATCTACAACAAGAGATTTAAAAAGATGCAATCATTTATGAAAATAAATGGTTTCTACGATGTATTCTTAATATGTCCGAAACATGGACATGTAATGTTTACAGTAGCTAAAGAAAGCGATTTTGGAGCCAACTTGTCTTCAGGAGAGTTAAAAAACAGTCATTTAGCAACTACCTGGAAGAAAGTTGTTGAAAAAGAAAAAACTTCAATATCTGATTTACTCAAATATGCACCAAGCAATAATGCCCCGGCCCAGTTTATTGGAAGCCCTGTTTTTAATAAAGACCATAAACTTACAGCAGTGTTTGCAATACAGGTTCCTGACTCATTAATAAACAACATAATGACAAATCGTTTAGGGTTGGGAGAAACAGGTGAGTCTTATTTGGTAGGTGAAGACCACTACATGCGTTCGGATTCAAGATTCCAGGAAAACGCTGTACTAAACACAAAAGTAAATTCAATTGCTGTACAAAAAGTATTTAATGGCCCTTCCGATATTGAAATTGTTCAAGATTACAGAGGTATTGATGTAATTAGTAGTTATGATAAAATAGATATTGAAGGACTTAATTGGGCAATTCTAACTGAAATTGATGTTTGGGAAGCTGTACAAGCTTCTGACCATTTACGAAATTCCATTTTGATAGTTTCACTCATCATTTTTTCAATAATAATAGTTGTATCATTTTTTATAGCCAGAGAATTTACCAAACCAATAAAAACTGCCGTTGAATTTTCTAAAAAAATAGCCGAAGGAGATTTAACACAGAATATTAAAATTAAACAAAATGATGAGATTGGTATTTTAAGTAAAGCACTGAACAATATGGTTAATAAGCTGCGTAATATTACTGAGAATATAATTACAGGCTCAAGTGATATGGCAATAGCGAGTCAACAGTTAAGTAGTTCATCCCAGCAAATAAGCCAGGGTGCAAACGAGCAGGCTTCATCTGTTGAAGAAGTCTCTGCAACAATGGAACAAATAAGTGCAAATATTGAACAAAATTCCAGTAATTCAGAATTAACAAGTACAATAGCTCAAAAGGCTTCAGCTAAAATGAATGAGGTAAGAAACAGTCTTTCAAATGTGCTTGAATCGAATAAAGCTATTTTTGATAAGATACAAATTATTAATGATATTGCTTTTCAGACGAATATCCTGGCACTGAACGCCGCAGTAGAAGCTGCTCGTGCCGGAGAACACGGCAAAGGTTTTGCAGTGGTAGCTTCAGAGGTAAGAAAATTAGCAGAAAACAGTAAATATGCAGCTAATGAAATAATTGATTTAGCAGAAAAAAGTTTCAGGCTTGCGGAAGAAGCAGGGACAAAAATGATAGAAACTTTGCCGGAAATTGAGAAAACAGCAAATTTAGTAAGTGAAATATCTTCAGCGAGTTTAGAACAAAAAAAAGGGACAAACCAGATAAACGGAGCAATACAGCAAATGAACTCTGTTACCCAACAAAATGCATCATCAAGCGAAGAACTGGCTGCCGGAGCTAAACAACTATCTGGTCAATCGGATCAACTTAAACAGCTAATTTCATTCTTTAAAGTAAACGGGCAATCATTCTATGAAAATATAACTCCAACAAAAGAGACACAGGTTCCTAAATTTCCTGATAAAGGAGGAAACGGAAACAATAAAACGGGCGCATCTATAAAAAAACCTGTTGTTAAACTTAATCTTGAAAGTTATAAAAACGAAATAGATACCGAATTTGAAAGCTATTAGTGTCATGTCAAGGCTAATTTGGGGCTGTATCAAAAGTCTAATTCAATGCAATTTCACTTTCATTTCAACAATAAAAGAGCGTATTTCAACAAGAATGAAAGCAGATTGATTGGATTGATGCAAGATTGAAAGAAAAATTTATGGCAAAACTAGTTTTGATACAGCCCTAAGTGCACCAGCAAGGTGTTGTCACCTGGCTAATTACCAGGATATCATACCCGACTTTACACTAGGACATTAGTTCCTTCTGTCGCATTAAATATCCTCCCCCAGATTTAAAAACAAGCAAAAAAATCACTAACTTACAGTTAGTTTTTAAAAGCAAGTAAAAATTAACCTAATAATAAAGCAAATTATTAAAACCATTCACCCATGGCAAAAAAGACCGAATCAACCAAAGCAATGCATACAACTATGAAGAAAGAGTGTATTGATGTACGCACAGGTACTGATGTTGAAACCTTAAAACAGGCCATTACCGAACACTTATTTTACGAACAGGGCCGAAATATTGTAAATGCTTCGCCAAACGATCTGTACTTAGCGGTATCGTATACCGTGCGCGACCGGCTGAAACAGCATGAACACAAAACCATGAATGCTGCGTTTTACGAAAATGATGTACGGCTGGTCAGCTACCTTTCGGCCGAGTTTCTGATGGGACCTCAGTTGGGAGCCAACCTGATAGATCTTAATATTTACAATGAAGTAGAACAGGCATTAAAAGAACTCGGTTTTGATTTGGAAGAAATCATTGCACAGGAAGAAGAACCGGGTTTGGGAAATGGTGGTTTGGGGCGTTTGGCAGCCTGCTTTATTGATTCACTTGCTTCTTTAAGCGTTCCAGCTATAGGTTATGGAATAAGATATGAATATGGAATTTTCGATCAAGAAATTCGTGATGGCTGGCAGGTTGAAAAAACAGATAATTGGTTAAAAAATGGGAATCCGTGGGAAATTGCAAGACCTTCGGATGCCGTAAATGTGAAATTTGGTGGCCGCACGGAATCGTATGTCGACGACAATGGCCGTACCTTCCGCAGATGGATACCAGATTACCTGGTAAAAGGAATACCTTACGACACTCCTGAAATGGGCTACAAGGTAAATACCTGCAATTTTCTGCGTTTGTGGAAATCAGAAGCTGAACAGTCCTTTGATTTTTCATCGTTCAACATTGGTGATTACTATAAAGCCGTTGATTACCAGGTGAAATCTGAGAATATTTGTAAAGTACTTTATCCTAATGATGAGACCACTGCCGGTAAAAAATTACGGCTTAAGCAACAATATTTCTTTGTTTCATGCTCTTTGCAGGACATGATGAATTATCATTTGCAATTTGATGGAAAACCTGAGGATTTTCATAAAAGATGGGCCATTCAATTAAACGATACACATCCTGCTATTGCAGTAGCTGAGTTGATGCGCCTGCTGATGGATGAATATAAATTTAATTGGGACACTGCATGGGAAATTACCTGTAAAACATTCAGTTATACCAACCACACCTTGCTTCCCGAAGCTTTGGAGAAATGGTCGGTTGGGCTGTTTAGTTATTTGATGCCACGTTTATTGGAAATTATTTATGAAATTAATTATCACTTTTTAAAAAAAGTAAGTCAACGTTTTCCTGGCGATATTGGCAAATTATCACGCATGTCGATTATTGATGAATCGGGTGAAAAATACGTACGTATGGCAAACCTGGCCTGCGTGGGAAGTAATGCAATTAATGGAGTGGCTGCGCTGCATACCGAATTGCTCAAAGAACATGTGTTGCACGATTGGGTCGAGATGTTTCCTGGGCGTTTCCATAATGTTACAAATGGGGTTACACCACGCCGGTTTGTATTACAAAGTAATCCAGGACTTAGCAAACTCATTTCTGATTCTATTGGAGATACCTGGCCAGCCCGGCTTAACGAATTGCGTAAACTCGAACCTTTTGCCAATGACGCAGCTTTTAGGGAAAAATTTAGAAATGTAAAACTTGAAAACAAGAAAAACCTGGCAAAGCTTATCAAAAATAGAACAGGTATTATTGTTGATCCCACTTCCATGTTTGACATTCAGGTAAAGCGCATTCACCAATATAAAAGGCAACATCTTAACGTTTTAAATATTATCACCCAATATCTTCGTATAAAGCACAATCCGGGCATCGATATTGTTCCCCGCACATTTATATTTGGAGGAAAAGCAGCACCTGGTTACTATATGGCCAAGCTCATTATTAAGCTCATAAACTCTGTTGGAGAAGTAATAAATAATGATCCTGATATGAAAGGCCGACTTAAGGTGGTTTTCTTTCCTGATTTTAATGTTACCAATGCGCAGCCAATATATCCTGCAGCCGATCTTTCGGAACAAATTTCAACTGCAGGAAAAGAAGCCAGTGGAACAGGGAACATGAAATTCTCGATGAACGGTGCACTTACCATAGGCACTCTGGATGGAGCAAATATTGAAATAAGAGAAGAAGTTGGAGAAGAAAATTTCTTTTTGTTTGGACTTACTGCTGAACAGGTTGAAGAGACCAAACGCAATGGTTACAATCCGGGTTATATTTATCAGCATAACAATGAATTGCACGAAGTAATCGACCTGATTAGTTCTGGGCATTTTTCAATTGGCAACAGCGAATTGTTTAAATCCATTACCGATACTTTGTTATGGCACGATCCATATATGCTAATGGCCGATTATCCATTGTATATCAAATGCCAGGATTTGGTTTCAAAAACATGGGAAGATCCATCGGAATGGGACAGAATGGCTATTATGAATGTAGCAAGAATGGGCAAATTCTCCTCAGATCGTTCCATTCGCGATTATTGTGAAAAAATATGGAAGGTAAAACCATTTTTGATTAGGTGATATTTTGATATCAAAATGAATAACGATTAACGATTTTTGATTTTGGAAGACCCGGGTTTGAATGGATACTTGGAAATTCATCATTCGTTAATCAATATTCATTATTTCTACCTTTTAAGTTTAGTAAAGTAGTATAATCCTTCTCAAATTTATATATCCTCACCGTTTTCACTTGATTTGACAATTTTATCTTGTCTAATAGTTGAAAATTGGCACTAAATACCTTCTCTTTTTTAGAATAAATTCAAATAAGCAATTTCGTTGGAAATAAACGATTTAATTAATAAATTTAATAGACTATTCATAAATCGAGCAAATATGGGACAAAAATTGCTAAAAATGTATGATCAGGCTAAAGAAGTGGGTGGTTTCTCCGCACAAATGCGCTTGGCCATTCTTACTAAAATTCCTGCACCAAAAGCAGAGAACATTGAAGATTCATCCGAAAATATAAGAATCTTCAGCAATGCATTGAATACCATCCGAGAAGAATACAAAAATAAATAACCAATCCAAAAAAGGAGATGCAAAGCATGAATACAACTTACGATTTGCCGGAAATTATTACTGTTGATGAAGAAAAATGTACAAACTGCCATAGGTGTATTGGAGTATGCCCGGTAAAATATTGTAATAACGCTTCGGATACTAAAAAAGGGATAGTAGTAAATGCGAATCTTTGCATAGCTTGTGGTGCTTGTATTAAAGCATGTACACACAATGCACGAGGATATATTGACGACACGGAACGGTTTATTGAAGATTTAAAAAATGGTGAGAAGATTGCAGCGCTTGTTGCTCCTGCTGTTGGAGTGAACTTCCCAAACCAGTTGAATTATCTGCTGGGGTGGTTAAAAAGTATAGGAGTTGCAATGAATTTTGATGTTTCATTTGGGGCCGAAATCACCACATATCAATATCTAAAGGTAATTGAAGCCGGGGGCAAAACCCCTGTTATTGCTCAGCCTTGCCCCAGTGTGGTTTCATATATTGAGTTGTACAAACCAAGTTTATTACCATATCTTGCACCAACAGGAAGCCCTACCATGGATATGGCAGCATGGGTACATAAAAATCATCCAGGTTATAAATTAGCTTTTATAAGTCCTTGTACAGCAAAAAAACGTGAAGCAGAGGATCCGAATACTAAAGGAATGGTTTCTTACAATGTTACCGTTGCAAAACTGAAAGATTACTTGGAAAAGTATCATATAAACATTGAAGATGTTGAACCAACTGAATTTGACGGTCCTATGGAAGCAGAAAAAGGACTACTGTATTCTCAGCCGGGTGGCTTATTTGAGACCTTTAAAAGATACAATAAACCCTTAAAAATAAACCAGGTGCGAGTAACAGAAGGATTAACTATTTACGAAGAATATTTTGAAGAATTGGAAGATGAAATCAATCGCGGGGAATGCGATGTTGTGGTGGTTGATGTTTTGAATTGTGAACATGGTTGTAATAGAGGCACGGGAACAAGGTACAATGAAAGAACAACGGATGATGTATTGAAAACACAAGCAGAAAGGTTTGAAAAACATAAAAATGAGTTCTACAATGATGAAGAACAATTAGAAAAGCTTGAAAATCTGCTGAAAAGTATGTCCGAGATTGACTTCTCGAGAAGATATACAGATAAATCGGCGCATTTTAGGAGGTTACAAGATCCCTCAAATGAGATGATTGATGTAATAAACCAACAAATGGGAAAGTTTGAACAAAAAGATTCAAGAAATTGTGGTGCCTGTGGTTATCTGTCATGCGAGAAAATGACCAAAGCAGTACTTAATGAATTATATCGACCTCAGCAATGCAATCATTTTCTCGAAAAATACTATTTAGAAAATTCAGGGGATATCGGTTAATTTTTTTAGCTCCGCAATTATCCAAAACAACTCTATAAAGCTGTAGTCATCCCAAAATGGCTGAGATTTCCATAGTTTACTTCACTCGACCATAATTATTGTATCTAAACAATGCAGAATTATTCTTGATAAAATCCATGAAATTTTTAGTAAAAACAACTAGTGTTAAGTCAATTTTGATATGACACCAGTTAAAATTGATTTAAGTCATTCTACTAATCTTACTTTTTCATAGCTTTGTCGCCTAAATAGATATTAGAACTTAGAAGTTAGAAATTAGCTGTAAATTCATAAAAAACCAAGTTCCAATATCGAATTTCTAATTTCAAAAAAAATGGAAGTAAAAAAAAGGGCTCAGGCCGGAAGTTTTGAATCGAGCGATATTCTGGTAATTATTGAACCAGTTGAGGCAAAAACCGGTAGAATTATTGAAATGGATTCATCCGTTAAGTTGCAATTTGGCGACAATATCATGACCGAGATTAATAATGTACTTGACAAGTTCAAAGTTAAAGATGTAAAAGTAATTGCCCAGGATAAGGGAGCCTTGCACCCTACAATTTGTGCCAGGGTAGAAACTGCACTGAAACGCTCAATAGGCATTGAAGAAGGGACTTTATTATCTGAATAAAAATATTTAATAGTGGGGCCTGGCAGGTTTTTACTTGTCAGGTCTTATTAATACCACCGATGATGAAAAAAAATAAAAAACGCAGAAGTATGTTGTACATACCGGGAAATAATCCGGCAATGCTGCAACAGGGAGGTGTTTATGGTGCCGATGCTGTTTTATTGGATCTCGAAGATGCAGTGGCTCTTAACCAAAAAGATGCTGCAAGAATTCTTGTACGCAACATGCTTAAATACGTTGATTACTATAATGCAGAAGTAAGTGTACGAATCAATGCATTAAATACTCCTTTTGGTATCTATGACTTAGAAACAATTGTCCCCCTGCAACCAGATTCTTTGCGGATACCAAAAACAGAAACTGTTGAAGGACTGGAACAGTTAATCAGGGTAATTGAGGCAATTGAAGACAAACACGCCCTTCCACACGATAAAATGACGCTTCATATCATGATTGAAACTGCATTGGGTGTTCAGAATGTATTTGATTTAGCAAGGTTTTCCAGAAGAGTTGATGCAATAACTATTGGTGGACAAGATCTTACTGCCGACATGAACATTGAAAGCACTAAAGACAACGCTGGAATTGATTTGGCCAGAAAACAAATCATAATGGCTGCTAAAGCAAATGGAATTGATGCAATTGACACGGTATATATTGATGTTGATGATCATGAGGGACTAAGAAAAGATACTGAATACGCTAAAAAAATTGGATTTACTGGAAAAGCAGTAATAAATCCCAGACAAATTGAAGTAATACACGAAGTGTATAAACCAACTGGCGAAGAAATTAGAAAAGCTTTAAAAATCTATAAAGCCTTTATTAAAAACAAAAAAGAAGGCATCGGAGTATTTGCTGTTGATGGAAAAATGATTGATAAACCTGTGATGAAAAGAGCTGAGCATGTTTTAATGCTGGCAGAAATTGATTTAAAAGAACTCGAAAAGTAGAACTTAGTAATTAAAAACCGACTTCAATCAACATCAGAATCTGAAAAATCATGAAAAACAGTTTAGGAAAAGAAATTCCGGAATATATCGAAGGCTATGGCAAAACAGAGTTATATCAAGGTGCCTGGACTAAATTAAATAAAGGATGGATCAACGAAAAAACTGATCCACCACCAATTAAAGCAAGCAAACCACATTTCAACAAGGTTTGTGAAACACTTGAGGAAGCTATTAATAATTGTGAGCCTTACGATGGAATGGTAGTCTCATTTCATCATCACCTTAGGGGCGGGGATTTCTTACTAATCCACACAATTGAAATACTTGACAAACTTGGGATTAAAGATATTACACTTGCCGCATCATCACTTACTACAGCACATGACGGGTTAATTCCTTATTTGAAAAAAGGAACTATTACAAGAATATTTACCTCGGGGATAAGGGGCAAATTAGGCGAAGCTATTTCATATGGAATCCTTAAAAGACCAGTTGTAATTCATTCTCATGGAGGACGTGTTCGTGCAATTCAAACCGGGAAAATTGGAATTGATTTGGCTATTATTGCATCTTCAGCTGCGGATGAAGAGGGCAATGCTACAGGCTGCCATGGCAAAAGTGCCTTTGGATCAATTGGTTACGCCATGATTGATGCATGGTATGCCAGCCGTGTAGTTGTGGTAACCGATAATATGGTGGAGTACCCTTGCGTGCCACCTTCAATAAGACAAAACTATGTAGATTACGTAGTAAAAATAGACAGCATTGGCGATGCAAGCAAAATTGCCACGGGAACCACACGTATCACTAAATCTCCCCTTGATTTACGAATTGCCCAACTTGCCGCTGAAACGATCATTCATTCAGATTATTTCAGAAATGGAATCTCCTTCCAGGTAGGTGCTGGAGGAGCTTCTTTAGCAGTTGCTAAGTTTTTAAGAAAAGAGATGAAAAAAGAAGGCATTACAGGTAGTTTCCTCCTTGGTGGTGTAACATCTGTTCTTGTTGAAATGCTCGAAGAAGGCTTGTTTAAATCAATTTTTGATGTTCAGTCGTTTGATGCTGCTGTAAGTTCATCAATTTTGAACAATACTTATCACATTGAGATACCATCCGGACTGTATGCAAACCCCTACAATTGTGGCTGTATGACTAATAAATTGGATGTGGTTGTATTGGGTGCTTTGGAAGTTGATACTAATTTTAATATAAACGTAATCACCGGAAATGATGGCAATCTGCGTGGTGCTTCGGGAGGACACAGCGATACAGCTTCTGGGGCTCAGTTAACTGTGGTAGTTTGTCCATCATTCAGGGGCAGAATTCCCATCATCAAAAAAGAAATTCACAACATTGTTACTCCAGGAGAATCTATTGATATTGTGGTTACTGAAAGAGGAACGTGTGTTAATCCTAACAGACCGGAACTTGAAAAACAACTGATAGAAGCCGGACTAAATATTAGAAAAATAGAAGAATTGGCTGAAGAGGTTGAAAAGTTTACAGGTACACCAAAGGAAGTCGAGTTCCTTGATAATATTGTTGGAATCATTGAATACAGGGACGGAACTATCATTGATGTAATCAGACAAACAACAGGTAATCTTGAAGATCTTTATGAAGAGTTTAATATTTAAAGTTTCAACTGATATTTTAAGGTAATAACTTACTAACAACTTTAGTGTTTTATTATTTAAAAAGAAACACCACATGAATCTTCAAAGCATCCTTAAAGCCAGAGAATTAAGGACAGAGCAGAGACTTGCTTTTGCGAAAGATGGTTTTGCCAGTGTAAGTCTTACCTTTAATATTCCCGGGGCAGTAAAGAGTAATAATCGCATTCAAAAAGCATTTGATTACTCCGTAGTTATGTTGGAAGATTTCTTTTTGGCAAACAGAGTTTTAACCAATAAAGGACAAAGTCAAAGATGGACAGATGCAGCTGGAGATTTTTACATTACTCCAATTATTGAGACTTCAAAAAGCATTAAAGAGGTTAAAGATTTATGCGAGCGTTTTGAACAGAATCACCTATTAGGAAGACTCATTGATGTTGATGTTGTTGATAAAGACGGTTCCTCTATTTCTTCAGGAAAAGCAAAAAAATGCTTCATTTGCAATGAACCTGCCATGGTTTGTGCCCGAAAACAAACCCATAGCATTGAGGAATTAAACAGTTACATTTCTTGTAAGATTGACACATTTTTAAGAAGTAAAAAGCTTGACGAAACTAAAGTGCATTTATCTGCACTTGCTACCCAATGTCTGCTTTATGAAATTTCTCTGAGTCCAAAACCTGGACTTGTTGATAAGTTTGGAAGTGGTGCCCATAAGGACATGGATTATTTCAGCTTTATTAATTCAACCTCCTCATTATCGGCTTATTGGTCAAACTTAATCGATTTTGCTCATCGAATTTTATCAGATGACCAAATAAATGAAACAGAAGAGCTTAGAATAATCGGAATTGCCATGGAACGTACAATGCTTCAATTTACTAATGGAGTGAATACACAAAAGGGAGCTATTTTCCTGATTGGGATGCTGGTGTATGTAGCAGCAAAACTAATTTTCAAAGAAGATGAATTAACCGATACCAACATTCAAAATGAGCTGGTTTCTTTAAATAATAAAAACCTGGATGATGAACTTTTGAAAGCAAAAAGTACTTCTACGCATGGCAAAAAAATTTATGAAAAATACGGAAACGAAACTGGTGGAGGCATTCGTAAGGAATTGGCCTTAGGTTTGCCCATTGTTTTTAATCATGCTTTGCCAATTTTAATGCAACAAACCAATGAAAAAGAAGACTTTTTGAAAAGCGAACAGACTGCACAACCAGTATTAATAAAATGTTTGCTTAAAATAATCAGCATCAATAATGACAGCAATATTTTATATCGCTCCAATAGTGAAACACTCAGGCAATTAAAGACCATGGCAGTCAACTGTATGGAAAACAAGGTAGATTTCAACACTAATTACAAAAAACTTTGCGATTTTTGCATTGATAAATATATTTCGCCAGGAGGATCTGCTGATTTACTGGCAGCTAGTATATTTATTTTTCAATTACAGAAAACAATTTAAGCCTATGGATCTTTCTACAAAAGACTTTACGAACTACCGAATTGAAGAAATGGATCTTGTGTTAAAAGAAGATCTGAAATTAGTTGAGGAATTCACAAACGCATATGAACTGCCATTTGATAAACGTTCAGTCGATTATACAATTGCGCTGTTTGATGAACATGATAAAATCGTTGGTACAGGTTCTTTTTCGGGAAATATTTTAAAATACGTACTTGTTGATGCTGCTCACAGGGAAAGCAATGCTTCTGCGCAAATAACCACTCACCTGATTAACAAAGTACTTGAGAATCACAGGCATATTTTTGTATATACTTTGCCAAGACACATCCCTTTATTTGAAAGCCTTGGTTTTAAGCTGGTTGCAAAAGCTCCCCCACTGTTTTGCATGCTTGAGTTTGGCGTTGCTTCTGTAAAAGATTATGTGAATTATTTGAAAAAGATTAAATCCCCGGAGAAACACGAAAGAATAGCTTCGATTGTTGTTAATTGCAATCCTTTTACCAAAGGGCACCAACACCTGATTGAAAAAGCCTCTTTAGAAAATGACATTGTTTATCTAATTGTTGTTCAGGAAGATTTATCTGTTTTCCCTTTTAAAATTCGCTGGCAATTAATTAAAAAAGGAATTGAACATTTAAGCAATGTCATCATGGTTGAAGGAAGTCACTATGTGGTATCAGGTGCAACTTTCCCTTCGTATTTTCTAAAATCAGCAAAAACTGATGCAATTATTGAAAACCAGGCAGAGCTTGATATCCACATTTTTAGAAAATACATTATTAAAACGCTGGATATCACTCATCGCTACGTAGGAACAGAAAAAAACTGCCAGACAACTGCTGCTTATAACAAAGCCATGCATAAAATACTGCCTGATTATGGGGTTCAGGTTATTGAAAATGAAAGAATAAAAAGCAGTGTTGAAGGCAATGAATTTTACATAAGTGCATCAAAAATAAGGGAAGCATTAAAAGATGATACACTTGAACTGTATTACGATTCTTTACCTGAAAACACACTCAGGTTTTTGCTTTCTGATGAAGCGAAACCAATTATTGGAAAAATTAAAAGCTCTGATAAAAGGCATTGATGGTAAGTTATTGGTTACGAGTATGGTTGCATAATTGGAGTTCCCTATTCTCAAGTAATAGATTTCGCTCCGCCGGAGCTTATTGGATTGGCAAAGATCAACTTATTCTACAAATATTTCGCAGCTCTGCTGCTGCTTCTTAAGCTACAGTGTAGCAAAATATTTGTAGCTAATAAATTCTTTCTATTTCCTGTAGCTACAGAGTAGCGGAATATTGATTAGATTCTTTCAGTTGAATATAGAAGTAGTTAGATTAGGCTTTGATTTTTATATTCAAAAACTATCTTTGAATTCTGTCTTTATATTTCATCAAATCCAGGCTTCCATATACATAAACAAATCCTGCAATGCCAATGCTTACTGACTCATCCGTAACTGATATCTTACCAACAGAACAAATATGGTAATTTTTGTAGGCAATTACTTCTTTCACTAAATCACCGGCTCCCAGAGCACCTGTAAGCGGGTTTTCTTCTTTGTATTTTTCAATGATTTTATCCTGGTGATCTTGCTTATCCGGGTTAGAAATAAACAACACGATGGCCAAAATAATAAGAAAAATAAAAAATCTTTTGATTCGCTTCATAATTCACTTTAGTTTAGAATATCCTTAACAAATATAACTAAAAGTAAATGGCAGAAAGCCAAAGACTAGCCTTTTTTATAGTCAAACTTTCAGAAATTATAATGCCCTGGATACCAAATCATCAGTTTCCTTTTTGGTAAGTCGTTTCAATACATACCAATCGTCTTCATCGCGATCAAGTCCCATGGTACTTTTAGGGTCAGAGTAGTAATAATGAGCATCTTCGAAAAAAGTTCCGCATTCAGTACACTTCAATAACTGGAACGTTGTAAGCTGTAAAGATTCTCCTCTGTAATACCTGCCTTTTTTACCTTCCGGCACCAACAATTTTCTGAATTTGCTAATCTTGCTATCCTCTTCAACCCTGTCAGGAATCATCTCACATGTTTTGCAATCTTTTTTAGCCATAATTTGTTTGATTTATTCAAATTTAGTAAATGCACCATTCATTTTCAACACCAAAACAAAAATGCCTGGAACTGAATCCCAGGCATTTCACAAAAAGTACTACTATAATATATAATTACATTGCTGCCAAAGATAAATCAACATCCAGTGTAAATTCATCATAAATTACCTTATCACCCAAATTATCAAAGAATGATTTTGAACCATACCTAACATCAAACTTAGAACGATCAACTACAATTTTCGCAGTATATTTATCACCATCTTTTGTTACTGTAAACAAAATAGATTCTGTGGTTTTCTTAATGGTTAAATCACCTCTTACATCGGCTTTGTTATCTTTAAAATCAGTTGCTTTTGTAATTACAAGCTTAGCTGTAGGATATTTTTCAACTCCAAAAAAATCATCAGATTTTAGGTGACCTACCAATTTTTTGTTGTAATCATCATCTTCGATATCTTTATCAACAATTGAACTCATGTCAATGATAAATGTACCACCCGTAATTTTACCATCTTCCAGAGTTAACTCACCTGATTTGAGGTTAATGTACCCCCAGTGTTTTCCGGTAACTTTTTCACCTGTCCATTTAATCATTGTTTTGTCGGTGTCGGCCTTGTAACTCTGTGCACTTAAACCGCTTACTGAAAAAACCATTATTGCTATAAAAAAATTTCTCATCACTTTCATTTTTATTAATATTTAGTTTATTAGTTAAGATTTACTATTTAATTACTTCCCGGTACCTCAATATTTAAAACATACGAAGCTTCATTTGCCTTAATATCAAACTTATTTGCTCCAATAATTCCAATTGCATCCCGTTTATTAATTGTTTCACTATCAATTTCTACTTCACCATCAATAATAAAAACAAAACTACCATACGATTGTTCAGCAGCACTATAATTAATCGTGCTGCCTTTTTCAAGAAAAACTCTTGATATTTTTGCTTCCTGATTGATTTTCAGAGAATTGTTTTCTGTATTGAAGGATGAAACAAGCAGCTGCCATTTATTTTGAGCATCATTTGGTTCAAAAAACTTTTGGTCATACCTGGGTTTTATATTTCTGGCTGCTGGATAAATCCAAATCTGAAACAATTTAACTTCTTCGGTAGGGCTTTCGTTAAATTCTGAGTGAAAAATACCGGTACCTGCACTCATTACCTGAACCTCGTTGGCACTAATCGTTTGTTTATGCCCCATAGAATCTTCGTGCGTAAGTCTTCCTGAAACAGGCACAGTAATAATTTCCATATTATCATGCGGATGCTTTCCAAACCCGCTAGATGGCTGAACAACATCATCATTTAATACACGAAGCAATCCAAAATTCATCCTGCTTCTATCGTAATAATCTGCAAAACTAAAGCTGTAACAGGTATTTAACCATTCATTCCGAAAATGCCCTCGTGTTTTAGCTCTATATACTATTTTTTCCATACTACCCTCACTTTCTTTCTAAATGATAATGCAAAGATAAAGTGAAGTAACAGGCCAGGCAATGTCAAAATCCGAATAAAAGATGTATTTATCCGAATAAAGATTAAAATGCAAACTATTGTGTTAGTTCTTTCTCCAATTCAGTTCTGAATTGAGCAAACGAAATACCTTCATTGCTCTTAAAAAAGCGACTAAAATGTGAAGGGTCATCAAAACCCAACTGATAGGCAATTTCTTTTGTAGTCATTTGTGTATGAATACCCAAACGTTTGGATTCCAAAATGATACGTTGCTGAATTAACTCTTTTGCAGTTTTCCCAACTCCTGATTTAATTACACTGTTCAAATAATCAGGTGAAATACTCAATTCATTTGCATATTCGCTTACCTTTTTCATTTTTGTAAAGTTCTTGTCTAACAATTCTTTAAAGCGTCTAAGAATTGATTTTGCAGATTGAATGGTTTGCGTATTATCAGAATCTAAACTGGGAGCGAACTTATTACATTCAATTAAAAGTAACTTAAGGTATGCCCCTATGGAATCAAAACGAAACTCTTCCTCGGCTAAAAAGGCTTCTCGCATTAACTCTGTCAAACTTATGAGCCTTTGAGCGCCTTTTTCATCTACCTGAATTGGTGGTGATTCTTCTATTTCTGCAAAAAGGCCAAGGTTGGTGATGAAGTTGATATTAATGTAGTTCTTTTCCATAAAGTCACATGTAAAAAGAATAACTACTCCCTTTGCTTTAGGAGTATGCAAAACCTGATGCACCTGTCCGGGTTTTACAAAAAAAACATCATTGGTATGCATTTCATATTCCTTATAATCAATAATATGCTTACCCGATTCATTTTGTGACCAAAGAACAGTGTAGTAATCGTGCCTGTGAGGAATATCGGTTTGAGTACCAAAAATCTCAATTACCTCTTCGACAGAGCGAATTGCAAAATCAACTGTTTCACCATTGTGTTTTAGTGTATATGATGGTATTTTAAAATTTTCTTGTTCCAAGTTTCAATTTTTATAAAGCTTTGCCTAAAAATATTGTTTTTTTTTTAATAATGATTATTCTAATTTTAAATGTCTGTTGGTAACAATTATTTTATATTTTAGTTGCGATATAATTGGAATAAATGCGAGAAAGTAAAGGAAAATTGATGGCCTTAAAGCTATAAAAACTATCAACTCTGATTATTAACCATCTAAAAGTTTAAAATGAGAAAATTACTTTTACTTGCATTTATGGCAGTATTGTTTTCATGCAGTAACAAAGAAAAGATTAAGTGCTGTGCCTGGATGGGGTGGATCAGGAGAACTCACCGATAAAGTGCTAAGTGAACAATTTACCGATTTAAAGGAACGAGGGATTGATGGTATAATGTACAATGGCGATCATGATCCTGCTGTTTATCATTGTGTTGGAAAACTTGCAAAAGATGCTGGCCTCGAATTTCATGCATGGATTCCTACCATGGTTCAAGAAGCCAATCTAAAGATAGATACTACCTGGTATGCCATAAACGGAAATGGAGAGTCAGCCAGGGATAAGCCGGCATATGTGGATTATTACAAGTTTCTTTGTCCGAACCGTGAAGAAGTTTACCAGTTCCTGGAAAATCTATATACAAGTGTGGCTGATGTTCAGGAGATTGATGGAGTCCATTTGGACTATATTCGCTTTCCTGATGTGATTTTAGCCAGGGGCTTTGGGATAAATACGGATTGGTAATGGATAAAGAATATCCTCAGTTTGACTATTGCTATTGCGATAAATGTGTGGGAGATTTCAAAACTAAAACAGGAATTGACATTAAGGCATCTGAAGCTCTTTCACAAGTACAGGAATGGAAGCAGTTTTGTTACGATTTATACTAAGCCAGTTTGAAATATTGTAAATTGAAATTTTTAAAATAGCTTTGTATATGCCGATCGCGCCTGGCAGTTTTGGTTTGAAAGCTTGTGAAGCAAACCAATTACTAACAGCGGGTTGGTATACTTTGCTGCCTGTAATAAGCGGATTATTTATTTGCCCGGTTCCTGATTCCAAGGCTAAGCAAAAAGATCCTGAGAACTATGGTTTGTTACCTAATGAACTTGAAGCAGCCATTAAAGCATCAATAGAAAATGGAGCAAAAGGAATCTGTTTGTTTACTCCAGACAGGATGACTAAAGGGCATTGGAAGGTATTTGAAAAAGCAATTTATAAGGTAAAATAATTTTCATCACAGAGGAACACAGATTTACACAGATTAAAAACTCTGCGAAAATCTGTGTTATCTGTGGTGAAATACTATTTCTTCAAAAATTGGCGAAGCACATAATGCAAAATACCACCATTTTTGTAGTATTCAATTTCAATATCAGAATCTAATCGGCAAATAACTTCAAATTTTACTGAAGAATTATCTGCTATTTCAGCAACAACTATCAATTTTTTCAGCGGTTCTAAACCAGATGAAACTCCTGTTATTGAATAAGTTTCGGTTCCATCAAGTCCTAATGACTCAGCACTTTCTCCATTGATATATTGAAGTGGTAAAACACCCATTCCGACTAAATTGCTGCGGTGTATACGCTCGTAGCTTTCAGCAATTACAGCTTTAATTCCAAGCAGGTTAGTTCCCTTGGCAGCCCAATCTCGCGAAGAACCGCTTCCGTACTCCTTTCCAGCCAGCACAATCAAAGGTGTATTTGATTCCCTGTATTTTAAGGCGGCATCAAAAACACTCAAGTCTTCACCAGTTGGAATATACTTTGTATAGCCTCCTTCTTTTCGAGTCAGTTGGTTTTTTATACGCACATTAGCAAATGTTCCCCGCACCATTACTTCATCATTCCCTCTTCGTGAACCGTAAGAGTTGAACATTCTGCGTTCTACTCCCCTACTAACCAAATATTTACCCGCCTGACTATCTTCAGCAAACGAACCTGCTGGAGAAATATGATCTGTAGTGATAGAGTCTCCCAACTTTAGTAATACATTTGCTCCTTTAATGTCTTTTTCTTTTTCTATCAGTTCACTAATTCCAACAAAGAACGGAGCCTCTTTGATATAAGTAGAATCATCACTCCATTCATATATTTTTCCATCCGGCGCCTGCATTTTCGCCCACTGTTCATCTCCATCAAATATCTTACTGTAATTTCTCTCAAAATCACTTGGAGACAGCACTTTGTTCATAATCTCATCAATTTCATCATTACCTGGCCAAATATCTTTTAAATAAACAGATTGACCATCTTTCCCGATGCCAATAGCTTCGTTATTCAAATCAATATCAACTCTTCCTGCCAGGGCATATGCAACCACCAACATTGGAGACATCAAATAATTCATCTTAACTTTGGGATGTACCCTTGCTTCAAAATTTCTATTCCCTGAAAGCACCGAAGCCACCACCAAATCATGTTCAACCACAGTCTTATCAATAGCTTCAGGCAATGGTCCGGAATTTCCAATGCAGGATGTGCAGCCATAACCGACAACATGAAACTTTAGTTTCTCTAAATCAGCCAGTAAACCTGAGTTTTGAAGATAATCAGTTACGACCTTTGAACCAGGAGCCAGGGAAGTCTTCACCCAAGGTTTTACATTCAACCCTTTTTCGACAGCCTTTCGTGCCACTAAGCCAGCTCCAATCATCACACTAGGATTGGAAGTATTTGTACATGAAGTAATTGCAGCAATTACAATAGAGCCATCGTGTAAATTAAAGGTATGCTCACCCTGCTTTACACTCGCTGTTTTCAGATGCAGTTTACCGTCATCTGACTTTCTTTCTTTAAAATCAACGTATTTTCTATCATAGTTGCTCTTTAACAATTCCTTAAATTTTTCTTTGAAATTCTTAAGCAATATTTTATCCTGAGGTCGCTTAGGACCAGAAACGGTTGGTTCAATAGAACTTAAATCAAGCTCAGCGGTACTACTGTATTGAATTTTTGATTCATCCTGTCGCCACAACATATTTGCTTTTGTATAATCTTCAACCAGTTTAATCTGCTCCTTCGTTCGATTAGTCTTCTGCATGTAATCAAGCGTCCTGTCATCAATTGGGAAATAAGTAACAGTGCATCCAAACTCGGGAGACATGTTGGATATGGTGGCCCTGTCTGTCACAGTTAATGAATCAAGTCCAGAACCAAAAACTTCGACAAACTTGCCAACTACTCCGTGTTTACGAAGTAATTCAGTAATTGTCAGCACCATATCAGTAGCAGTAGTTCCTAAAGGTAATTTCCCGGTAAGCTTTAAGCCAACCACTTCAGGCATAATAAAATAGATGGGTTGGCCTAATATGGCAGCTTCTGCCTCAATACCCCCAACTCCCCAGGCAACCACCCCAATTCCATTGACCATTGGGGTATGAGAATCGGTTCCAACTAAGGTGTCAGGAAAAACATTCCCATCACGTTCAATAACTCCCTGGGCAAGGTATTCCAGGTTCACCTGGTGACAAATTCCCATGCCGGGAGGAACCACCGAAAAGTTATCAAAAGCTTTTTGTGCCCATTTTAGAAATTGATAGCGCTCAATGTTTCTTTCATATTCAATTTCTACGTTCTTCAGAAAAGCATTTTTAGCTCCAAAATAATCAACCTGTACGGAATGATCAATCACCAAATCAACAGGAATTAATGGATTAATTTTGTTTGGGTCTTTTCCTTTTCTTGCAGCTTCGGCTCTTAACGAAGCTAAATCAACAACTGCTGGAACGCCGGTAAAATCCTGCATGAGGACACGGGCAGGTTTAAAAGGAATGTCTTTATCCGAAGCCTCTGGTTTCCAATCAAGTATAGTTTTAATATTCTCTTTAGTTATGGCAAAATTATCAAAGTTACGCAGGGCATTTTCTAGTAAAATCCGAATAGAAAATGGCATTTTATCAATTGCATAACCTTGATTTTGCAGAGCATTCAAACTCCAATAAGTAAATTCGCCTTTATTAGTTTTTAGTTTCGAAATAGCATTGAATGGATTGTTTTGCATATTAGTTAGTTTTAATAAAAATTATCAAATAAATTTAAACATTTGGTTAAGGGCTTTAGTTCAAATTTACAAATTTGTTTGTGATAAAATGAAATGTAATCCAGATCTAGTTTAATTGATTTCTATTTCAATTTACATTGACCTTTTTTTATAAAACTGAGTTTCTAGAAGTCTTTTACTATATCTATCAAAGTTTTCTTCTTCAATTATAGTTTACGGATCTTGATTTCGTGGATTTCAGAAGGATGCTCTTGGATTTCTTTACAGCAATCTTGAATTTCTGTGACGACACCCTTCATATTCGCATAAAATCTCATAATTTTATTATAATATAATTCCCTAATCTTAAATTATTTATGACTACCCTCATTTTGTGGCCAAAAACTTCTTTAACTAGATGATCTAGAGAATATTTATGTATCCTGCTAGTCTTTGACACACCTAACAGAGAATCCATATAACATAGAAGCAGATCCTCTAAAGAAGTCTGCTCCATTATAAAATACTCTTCTACTCCAGGCATTATGCTGATCACTCTCCGTTGAACACCACCACATACCAGAATTTCCAATACCTTGAAACACCCATGCATAGGAGTAAGACCCACCAGGAAGCGCTGTAAAACCACAGCTGTTTGTGGCTCCAGTATTCGGTGGGTTCCAGTGCAATGTTCCGGTCTCTCTTATCTTACCATCAACATCACCACCTAAGTAATTTGATAACTCAATCCATTCACTGTCACTGGGCAAATGCCATCCTATGGGACAGATACCCTGCACTTCACTTGGATTAAGACCACTACTACTAGCACCATTCATCGCTGCAGCCCAAGAATATAGTGCTCCATAGACATCGCCATTGGAGGAAGAGTTGTTATAGTAACAATAAGCTTTATCTTCTTCAGTAAATAGCTCCCAATCACCATATTCTGTAATGTTTTTAATACGAGTTCCATCTGAGTAATACACTGAATTGAGGTTTTCTTTCATCCACCATTGGTTCCCAATTTTAACAGCCTCATAAGAATTACCTTCATAATCAATGCATTCTGGTATGGTTTCAAAACTTTTTTGTTCGCCATATGCTGTACCAACACTATTTATTGCGTAAGCTCTAATATAATAAGTTGTATTTTCTGCCAAGTCCGTTATATTACTTGTAAATTCACCTGTTCCCAAACCATCAACTGTTTTATTATTCAAAATTGTTGGTTCAGTGTCAGTCCCCCAACATACCCCATAGCTAGTTACTTCATGTGTTCCAGAACTAGTAACTGTTCCTCCACAAAGGGCTTCGGTATAATTGACATCAGAAACATCAGCAGTGTTTACAGTTGGAATAACAGCATCCAAGGTTATAAATGTTTGCTGTTCACCATAAACAGTTCCAAAACTGTTTGTTGCATATGCACGGACATAATAAATTGTATTATCTATTAAATTTTCCATTGAACTTGTAAAATCTCCAAGATTACTTTTACTCCCAAGCTCTGATTTATTATTTAGCAATGTTGGATTTTCTATTGTATCCCAACAATGACCATGCTGGATTAATGAGTTTTCTGTACCAAAATGTTCAATGCTCCCACTAATTTGTGCTGAATAGTATGATACAGATGAAATTTTGCCTGAATTTATGATGGGAGGAAGGTGTTTATTTATGCTAAAAAAAGGTGTTTCCGAACTAATTTCCCCATTTTCTATGGAGTTTATTACAAGTTTATAATCTTCGTCATCAGGAATATCTGAACTTATTTCCCAAGTAAACAGGCCATTATTAGCAACTGCATCTTCAATCACCATATATGGAGATGTTCCATTATATAACATTATTCTTAAGCTGTCATTTATATTGGCGGTCCATATAATGTTATAAATCAATCCTGTTCCCAAAACAACATTGACCTTTGGATAATCTATATTAAATATTAAATCATCAGTTGTTAACTCAAGTTCCTTACCATAAATTGTTTGCCCACTACCTGTCAAATATGAACGAACATAATATTTTGTTGATGGACTTAAACCGGTTAAAACATTAGTGTAATTACCAGGGCTTTCAGCACTTCCATTATTAATTTTAGTTTCATTAATAGTTGGGTTTTTATTTGGACTAAGGCACCAACCATATTCTGTAACACCATACTCTCCGATGTCAACTATCATTGCATCCACAATCGCGCCACTAGCATTAATATCTGTTACGTTCCCTGTTTCTACGGACATTATTTTTCCATATTTATTGCAGGATAAATATAAACTTATTATTAAAAGCATCAATAATAAAACACATGTCTCTTTTTTCAGCATCGCTCTCATCAGCCATCTAATCTAACCAATAAAATTAAAATTTCACCATAACTTTACTTAAATATTTTAACAATAGACTCATACTCAAAATTTTTCATTTCGCTTTTCACAATCATATCAACTTTCATTTCAAAAACATTCTATTTAATTGATACATTTATTGAAAATAATAAACGTTAGTGATAAATAATTATACTTGAACCTTGTTGTTCTTATTTTTCTAATAGAAAAATAACAATATTAATGCTCAGATAATTCCAAACCAGCAACTAATCCTTCAAACACCGAATAGGAAAACCATCATTTTTATGAAGGTTGTTAGTTACTGATACTCCAATACTATTTGAGTTTAAATAAAGAGCACTTGCAGCTTGTGAATTGAACCCTACCGAAGAACTCCACAATTCACATATATTGCTAATCAAAAAAAATCCTCCTTCATAACCTCTATAACCACTTGGTAGACCATTAAAGCCGCTACTATTATTACTCGAAGCGTTATAACCAATGGCACCTTCTGTTTGAGAGGTTGACCACAATGAACTGGAAGCTAGCGATTTAGCAACATCATTTCCACTTCCTTCATAACCATATCCATTGGCGATAAGATAATCAATTAGTTCTTCCCACTCATCATTACTAGGTAAATGCCAACCTACTGGACAAATACCCTGCACACCACTGGGATTTGAACTACTTCCCTCTGCACCATTCATCGCAGCAGCCCATGTATACAATGCTCCAAAAGTATCTCCATTGTATGATGAATTATCATAATAACAATATGCTTTATCAGTAATGGTTAATGAATTCCAATCATTATCGTCAGTTACATTTGGTACGGAAGTACCATCTGAATAATGTATTACTTTTAGATTTTCAGCCATCCATATTTGATTACCTATTAATAAATGATTATAAATATTACCATCATAATCAGTTACGGTTCCTGGAATATAATTAGTTGTTGTATAACTAATCTCATTTCCATAAGAGGTTCCAATTTGATTTGTTGCATAAGCTCTGACATAATAGACTACATTTTCTGTCAATCCTTCGATACTACTTATAAAATTGCCTAGCCCGGAACCATCAACAGTTTTATTATCAAAAATAGTAGGATTCGAAGATATGCTCCAGCAGACACCACGTGTAGTTACTTCATATCCATTTGCATTCAGTACTTCTCCGCCACATGTAGCTGAAGTATAATTTATATCTGTTACTGAGGTTGTAATTACTGTTGGAGGGGTTGCTTCAACAGTAGTAACTATTCTCTGCTCTCCATAAGAAGTCCCAATACTGTTTGTTGCATAGGCCCTATAATAATAAGTTGTATTATTATGTAAGCCAGTTATATTGCTTGAGAACAATCCTGTTCCTGAACCGTCAACAGTTTTGTCATTATCCACAGAAGGATTCTCTATAGTACTCCAACATACTCCCCTTGTTGTTACTGCATGAGTTCCTGTACTTGACACAGTCCCTCCACATGTAGTCTCTGTATAACTAATTTCAGTTACTGCTGATGTGCTTACAGTTGGCTCTTTAGCATCTAATGTTGTGAAACTAATTTGCTCTCCATACGACGTTCCAATACTATTTATTGCATATGTACGCACATAGTAAGTAGTATTTTCACGCAAATTATCTAAAGAACTGGTAAAAGGCTCCAATGAAATATTGTTGCTGTATTCTGTAATACTATCTTCTATTGTTGGGTTTTCGTTTGTACTCCAGCAGTGGCCATACTGACTTACAGATGTTTCCGTTCCAAAATGCTCAATATTCCCTTTAGCTTGCGCACTAAAATAGTCAATATTAGAAACCTCAATTGTTGATACCTTTGGCAACATTTCTTTATAAATTCCAAAAAAGGATGTTTCAGCATTTATTATTTCGTTTACTGAAGAGCTTATTACAATTTTATAGTCATCCCCGTCTATCAAGCTAGTATCAATTGTCCAAATAAATTTCCCGCTATTTTCCAATTCGTTACAGATAATCTCTGAGAAAGAATCGGCTTTAAACAACTCTATTTTTAACTTATCATTGATATTCACATTCCATGTAATATCATAACTCCGCCCTTTTGCCAATATTGCATTTCCTTCCGGATAATCTATGGTAAATATTAAATCATTTGTTATTAGTTCCAACTCATCACCGTACAACGTCTGTCCTCCGCCTGAAATGTAGGAGCGCACGTAATATCTTGTCCCTGGATTAAGCCCTGTTAATATGTTGCTGTAATTGCCATAGCTTTCTTTTGCGCCATTATTAATTTTGCAATCATTGATTGTGGGACTTGGTGATCTTCCCACACACCAACCAAATTCCGAAAGACCTGATTCACCTACATCTATCACCAAGGCATCTACTTCAGCACCACTTGCATTGATATTATTCAGGCCACCAGTTTCAACAGCCATCATTTTACCATATTTTTTGCAGGAATTGAATAAACTAATAATTATACTAAATATTAGCAATAGGAATATATTCCTAACAACGTTTTTCATATTCAAGTGGATCAAATAAACTATGAACTTCACTTTTTGATAAAAATGAATTCTCCGCCTTCATCTCCTCCTCCCTGTATTACTCCGTACTGGGGAACATTTGGAGAGTTGTTTAACACTGCATCACGAATACTGTTGAATAACTTAGCAGCTGGCAGGTATTTTTCATCGTTTTGTTCTAATCTTTTTAGCAAATACTTTGTAAAAACACTTTCATCAGGTACTTCTTTTAAGCTCCCGCTAGTCATACCTTTTCTGCTGGAAAGTTTGTATAATTTATTATAGGCAGAAATACCAATCACACCTCTTGTTTTAAATATTGAACCACTAAAACATGCATCACTAACCAATAATACATGTTTACATTTCATCATACTTATATAATCTTTAACTGTACTATTTCTTACCCAATTATCTGAATTTAAGGCATCTGCATTGGAAGGTAGCCAATAGCCAACTTTTCTTTCATCATTGAATATTCCATGCCCTGCATAAAAAATCAACAAATTATCTTCTTCATTTAAACTATCAGCAATTTGCTCAAACCCTTTTAGTAATTCACTTCGTTTTGGATTCTCAAGTAAAAGAATATGTTCTTTATTAAATGTATATTTTTTTTCTAACAGGTCAACAAGCCTGTTTGCATCCTCAACGGGTTTGTCTAAATCAGTAATCTCCTTATCTTCATAATTATTTATACCAATTACTAATGCATAATATTTTCCATTATTAACTTCAATATCATACTGATATGTACATATAACCTTGATACTGTCACTTGCTTTATTGCTTCTACTATCTTCAACTTCTATTTTAATAATGTTTTCTCCAGTTGATAACTTAACGTGCTTATAATAATGGCTATCAGCATACTGCGTGGCTTTTTCATTATCTATTTTCACTTTTTTCCAACCTACACCACCATTTATATCTATAATTACTTCAACGCTTTCAGTATTTATTACCGGGTAATGATTATTCTCTTTTTTTGGCCTAAAACCTCTTGTTTTTGGATAAATAACATCTATTTCTATTTTCCCGGTCGTAATTCGAACCTTTTTCTTTTCACTGGTAATCCTTTGCCCAAACGAGTTATAACTAAAAAATATAATAATGACTGAAATAAATAACTTAAAACTGTTACTCATATATATTAATTTGAAGAATTGTTTTTACTTTCCTGCATTCAAAATTGATACAATAAGGTTAACATTGGTTTCTTTAAAACAGGGTTGTAATTTCCATAAACCTTTAACTTATTGTTTAATAAAGATGCATTTTCTTTTCTCAACTTGTTCCATTTTGTTGTCAACCAGATGTAATTTATAAGCCATATTCCAGCCGATGATAAACCCACAACAGTTGCATTATTATTATTTCTATTTGCCAAATCATAATGCTCTTGTCTTAAAACGGGATCACTTTCATTCTCATAGTCAGAATATGCCTTTTGCCCTTGTGTATAAAAATATATTGAAGCGCCAATTCCACTATATCCCAAAAGGCTTAATAGTAAATAAGGTCTCTTTCTTGTAATTTTTTTCAGCCCTGCACCTGGCAGCAGAGTGGACGAAAGCATTAAGGTTGGGTATTTAAAATAACTTAAATCAACGGTGACATCAGCGTTGACCTGAATGTCAACATCTTCATCAATAAGTACACTATCTTCAACAAGATTCCAAATAATTTTATAACCTTGCCCCCCTACAACCTTCTTGTTGATATCACCATCCACACTTCGGGCCCGGACAACATTACCTGAAGATGTTGTCAATTCCACATAAACATCAAACAAATCTTCTTTACTATAGTCAAGAATATCATAGGTGACTATTAACTTTTGCTCCGCTTCTTTTAAATCTGTAATTACCAACTTTTGAGAAAAAATGGTATTGGCTGATAAAAGAACTAGGAAAAAAATATTAATTCGGATATAAAAAGGAGCCATACAGTAATTAATTGTAGATCATCAGATTAAACACATAATAAAATGAGTTGTAGTATTTTGGCTATAGTTTATGGTTTGCAAAAATATGATTTTTAATCCAGTTCAGAAATAAAACCTTCAGGAAGTAAAATAATTTTAGAATAAAAAGTTCAAATTAAAGCATCAATCAATGTTGACTGGAATTCGATTTGCAATATTTTTAAATATTTTACAATCAGGAAACTTATCAATAGCTTTAGATAAAATTGCAATTGCATCAAATTTGCAGTCATTCTCTAAAAATAGAAAAAAGACCTCCAGATAATCACTTATAGCTCCTGGTTTATTTATTAGAAGTTCATGCTTTCTTTCTTTTGATAGCAGCTCAAACTCTCCCTTTGTGCCTTCAATGCCATTATATATTCTCCAATAATAGGACGCTCCTTCAACTAACTCTACTTCACTTAAATCAAACCTTTCTGTTAGATTATTTGTTTCCCAAATTAATGAATCAGATTTTTTGGAATATAGTTTAAAACTCATATTAGGTGCTGGGTTCTTTTGAAAATAAATTTTGATATTCGCAGGATTTAACACCTTTGTGTTTAAAGGAAAAACAGTAAAATAGCTTCTTTTTGCACTGTACAGGTTTGGCAAGTATACTGAAGGTTCATTTATAAACCTCGATATTTTATCAATGTCCTTTACTTTTTGGTTATATTCGCGCTGTTTTTGTTTAAGTACGATCTTAATTACTTTCCCTTCATTCAATTTTAATTCATCGCCATTATATAAACCAACAGTCCCTTTAATTATCTCAATCTGTTCATTATAACTACATACCAACATAGAGTCAAGCCTAACTTTTTCACCATTAACCCTAACAATTGTGTTTTCAGATAATGAATATATTATTACTGGATTATAATAGATATTTTGAGACTGAACCAAAACATAAAATTGTATCACAAAACAAAGCAATATGAGTTTTTTCATCATCCTGAATAGTTTGAATGTTAATAAAAAGGCAAAGTAATTTAAAAAAAGGCAACCTCCAAACTATAATTATTTTGTGTATGTTTTATAATTCATAATTTTGCATATTGATTCTGCGGTAGTTTATTCCAACCGCAAATTGCTTTTCTTCATTTACCCCAGCCCTGCCAGGGAGTGAAGAAAAGCAATTTGCTCCCAATATGGGACAGGGCAAACAAATTGATTTTCAGAACGGTCAGTTCACCAAAGTGTAAACTAACGCGTAATCGTTTTTGTATCCACAATCATATCAATAATATTAAAAACTACTATCACGCACACATAATTACCATTGTTGCACATCTATTTCTTCCTAAACTAGGATAAAAAAACAATTAACTGGTTCATGAAAATTTAGATAAAAACTATCACAAACTTTGTGGTTTAAATTGTAAAATTGTTGAATATACCGATTTATAAACTAGAAAAGATTCTATGAGATATTGCTTAACTCTAACCATCCTAATTTTTTTATTGACAAATAATAATATTTCTGGACAAAAAACGATTTCCATTCCAGGACAATCTAAAGATTTTCAGCTATTTACTGCAATCGACACCTCCGATTTAGGCAAATATAGAAAGGCATTAAGTTTTTTAAACTTCTCCATGGACAAACTGATAGAATACAGAAATTTTGCTCGCCCTTATGCCTATGCAAATGATCCTTTGGGTGAGTATATTTATGCAAATACTTTCGATTTATACCCTTATGGTTTGGGAGACTCTATAAGTGCCGATACAGCCATTCTTTACTATAAAAAAGCAGCAGATAAGAACCTTGCATTGGCAGAAGAATTCCTTTTCACAGCCTACAAATATGGTCTTATGACAATTGAAAGAGATTCAAAGACAGCTTTGGAATATCTTGAAAGATTTATGCTACACGGTGATTCGTCCTATAAAGCAAATGCTTATCGTCAAATGGCTTTGCTGTATTACAATGGTAATTTTAAAGAGATTCAGGTTGATACAATAAAAACCATGGAAAATCTTGAACTTTCGTTAAAATACGATTCCACAGATACCTGGACTATTGATTTTTTGGGAGGAATTTACGAAGATGGAAGTCGCTATGAAGAAGCTATTGAATTGTTATTGCAATCAGGCAATGCTCAAAGTCATCTGAAGGTTGCCGAATGGTTGATTAAGGGTAAAAAAGTTGAAAAAGATTTTGAAAGGGGGCTTACAATTATTTTTAATGAAGCAGAAAAACTGGTAAAAAGCGGTATTAATGTTCATCAATATATGACAACAAAAAATCCTGTTTTTATACTGAATGATCTTTACCAAAGTAAGCTGATAACCAGGGAACAGCTGGGCAGGTTTTATCTGGAAAATTATTTTAGGGATAATTAAATGGGAATTAAAAAAATTTTATAGAGCAAACCTATTTGTTAAATACTATTCCAACTTTAAGTTGTCCATAATAGTTATATTGATTTATTTTAACATAAAGTTGGTTTTCATCTACTGTAAAAGTGAGGTTTGGTGTAACATATTTGGCAAATTGAGGGGTTATTGATATTGTGAGTTTTTCATTTAGCTTTAAGTTTACGAAAATACCTTCATGTATATTAGTAGCTAATTTGGAAATTTCAGAAAGTTCATATTTTGTGTCTGTTTTATATTTTTCTTGATTGTTAGTAATGTGTTTTCTTAGTAAAATGTCTAAACCTGAACCAGCATTTACTCCTAAAGTAAATCTTTTTTTATTTAAAATAGAAACCTGAAAGTCAAAAGGGAAACTTAGGTATAAAAACTTATTATTTACAGTTTGTATCTCATCACCATACACAGAAATTGTCTGATTATTAAATTCGGATTGTCCTAGCATTGCCAGATATTCAACTTTTTCTCCAATATTTTTTATTCCAACACCTGTTTTTAGCCCAAACCAGTTATTTGCTTTGTAATTTATACCAAAATTTAAACTATATCCAAACCTGGGACTTTCTCTCTTGTCATAATCTTCTGTAATTGCATTCAAAAAGCCTTGCTCCGATACAAACAGTCAAGTTGGTATTTCAGATTCTTTGGCTACATAAGCCCTGTAAGAATAGACTGGCGAAATTTCAACATAAAATAAGAATTTATTCTGCCCTTAGAGTTAAAAATAAAGATTGCTGCAAAGCAGAATAGAAAAAGAACTTTTTTCATTTGTGAGGTTACATTAATAATCAATATTTCGCGCTTCAAAGAAAATAAAATAAGCTAAGGTGTCACAATATTTTCACTCTTCCCATTTTCCTCAAATAGTCGGTCCTTTTTACCATAAAGCATTACGGCCATTTCAATAAAGTTTTCAATCATGCTGTTAACGGTATCGGCATCGTTAATCAACGAACTGGCCATGCTACTTGAAATCTTTTGTTCTCGGATTAGTTTATCAATTGTTCCGTTTGTAAAAATACTGTCTGCTTCAATTTCCTTATGCAGCTTTTCCAATTTAACTAATCTCTTTTCCGGCTCGTCATCTTTTCTCAACAAATAGGTCTCTCTCAGCACTTTGGAAGCTTTCATCCTTAGTTTATCATACTCTTTTCTAATGTATTTATTGTCTGAGCTGGTATAATCGTCTACATTTTTCTGAATTCCTTTCATACTCTTAATAATTTCCACAATTTTCCGGTTGGCAATTTTCACTTTTGTAAGCGCATTAGTTACTTCAGGTGACATTTTAAACGAAAACTGAATGTATGAAATGTATTTTATGATTTTACCATAAATGGTTTTCACTTTTCTGTAGTAGATGTCGTCTACATCTAAATCAATGTCTTCATCCGACATTTTGATTATTTTTTTAATGCTGATATCTGATTTTATATCCTCACGATGTAGATTTAAACCATGTGCTACAATCTCAAACGTAGCATTTTTAAATAAAAACTTTGTTTCGTTTAAAATAGCTTCGAGGGCTGCTGCGGGGTATTCGAGCACAGCCATGTTGAGAAATTTGGGTTGTTCAATATCAGCTTGATCAATTTTTGACTTAAAGACTTTTTGAAGAATTGATTCGAGTTTTTTAATCAACGGAATCATCATAGCCACTCCTAAAACATTGAAAATAGTATGGAACATGGCTAACTTTAATTCATAATTATCACTGGCAATACCAAGTTCATCTGTTAAAAAATTAACCACACCTGCCAATGGATGAATAAAAATTAACGCCACAGCAGCAGTTATGATATTGAAAATCAAATGGGCACCAGCCAGTCTTTTTCCAGCAACGTTTGCACTAATTGCTCCTATAATTGCTGTAATAGTGGTTCCAATATTAGCTCCAATTGCCAGGGCCAATGCATTGTGATAGGTTATTTGACCTGCTGCAAGGGCGGTTAGCACAAGCGCTAAAGTTGCACCGCTTGATTGTAAAATGGTTGTAATAATAATTCCAAGCAATGTGTAGACAATTAAGCCTGTAAATCCTGGAATTGCATATTCAGCCAAATTGAAACTATCACTAAATGTATTAAACCCTTCTTTCATGTAATGTATACCAAGAAAAAAGAAACCCAGACCCATTAAAATATTTCCAATGGCTTTTAGATTGGACGTTTTTTGAAAAGAAAGTACTGTTCCAAAAACCAAAATGGGCATTGAAAGCGAAGCTATTTTTATGTTTAACCCAAACCCTGCAACTAACCAGGCTGTGGAAGTTGTGCCAATATTAGCCCCGAAAACAATTCCAATTCCAGCAGCAAGATCTATTAAACCAGCACTTATAAACGATATGGCAATAACAGTGATTAATGAACTTGACTGAATAAGCACGGTAAGAAAAGTTCCAACTGTAATGCTTTTATAGAGTTTATCTGTGGCCTTTTTCAAAATTTCCTGTAAAGGCCCCTTAGTAAAAGCCCTAAAACCATCTTCTAACAAAATCATCCCAAACAACAAGATAGCTACGCCAAAAGCAACTACTTTAAAATCAGGACTTAGCCACAAAATAATGCCTAATATTATTAGCCCGCCAATAAATGCACCCCTTTTTAACATTTAACTAGTTTTACATTGTTTAAGACCGTTAAAATAGAAAAAAAACATAAGTTACTTGACAATTTTTCAACACGAAAATATGAAGAAAAAAATAGCTACTTTCGCTACTTCAGATTTTTTAAATCATAAAAAGGAAAATCATGCAAAAGCTACTTATTATAATTGCAGCCATTGTTTTTATCAGTTCTTGTAACTCAAACAATGGAGCCCAATCGCAAACAGATTCGTTAGAAACAAATGTTGACCCTTTGCTTGCTGCAGATGAAATAAATTACATTGCAACAGATGAAGATATTGCCATATATGATAGCATTATCTCATTTGCAAACAAGCAGCAATTGGGCGACAAGAAATTGCCAGAAATTGAAATTGAAGTAGTGAAACAATTGCTCGATATTCCATATGTTGCATCCACTTTAGAACAAGATGGCGAAGAACAACTTGTAATAAATCTTAGAGGATTGGATTGTACCACTTTTCTTGAAAATGTAGTAGCCATATCTTTTTGTATTAAAGCAGGAAACACAAGCTTTAATGATTACTGCAATATATTGAAAATGATTAGGTACAGGGATGGAGTTATCAATAAATATCCTTCCCGCTTGCATTATTTTACTGACTGGTTAATTGATAATGAGCACAAAGGCCTTATAAAAATAGTGAGCAATGATTTCGGTAATGCAGACTTTGCTCCTACAGTTGGTTTTATGTCAAAAAATCCTGATAAATATAAAAAACTGGCAAACAGCCCTGAATTTGTAAAACAAATAGCCATTCAGGAAGACTCAATTAACAAAGCAAAGTTGAAATACTTAACAAAAGATCAATTAAAAGCTAACGCCAACAAAATCAAAGACGGTGATTTAATTGCCTTTACAACCACCATTAATGGATTAGATGTTTCGCATGTAGCGATTGCAGCTTTTCATAATGGCCGATTACATTTTTATCATGCCTCTTCGTCGAAAAAAAAGGTGGTTCTTTCGGAAAAACCAATGAGTGAATATTTAGCAAGTATAAAAAAGAATGATGGAGTCTTGGTAGCAAGAATTATTGAATAACTGCTTATTCCATATAAAAATCTTATAATCTCGACATTTAAACATTTTATAATATCTTTTCATCAAAACTTCCACTGCAATCAGTCACTTACACAATAAAGGTTAGCACTTTTGTATGTACGTTAAAAAAATCATAAAATACGACATGCCATTAAAAAATAAAAAGTACAGTTGCATTTCTCTTCTTATTGGGGTTCTGCTTTTCTCTTGTCATACTCAAAAGCAAACAGCTAACTACTTTGGCATTGAGACCAGAAATAGCAGTAGAATCATTTTCTTAGTCGATATTTCCGGCAGCATGGTTGGAGGTGGTGAAAAAGGTCTAAATCTAACTGGTGAAGATGTACTTAAAGGTGGAGTCGAAATCGCTGCAAATTTAGCTCTTAATGAAATTTTGGATGTTCCTGGATACATTATATTTATTTAAAGGAAAATCTCGCTTAAATAAGTCTGGAATTGTAGAAAAAGAGTTAACTGCTGCAATAAATGGACTTACTGAAGTAAATAACTTTACAATTATCACTTTTAATTCGAAAATAAGGAAATGGAGAAATAGTTTAGTTCCTGCAAATGAAAGAAATAAATTCAATGCAGTATCTTTTGTCAAGGAAATTAATCCTAGAGGAGAAACAAACATTTACAATGCGCTTAAAGAGGCCTTTAAAATTACAGAAAGGGAGAATAACAATGTGACATTTTTCTTGCTTACAGACGGGGCTCCGTCTATGGGCCAAATTAAAAAACCAGAGTATCTTCTTGAGAAAATTAATGAATGGAATATTGATAACAAAGTCACCATTCACACTATCAGTCTTGGAGAAGGAACAGACAAAGTTTTTCTGCAAAATGTAGCAGGTAAAAACAACGGCCTATTTATTGAAAGATGAGGCTAATTCTTCTTACAATTAATCTCAATATAGCTTTTTAGTCTTTTCATAAAATCAACAGCCCCTTTTTTAGCAAATTTAATCAGCAATCCAGTCAATGCCACTTTTGATAAGGTACATTTCGAGTAATACTCAAACTGTATGTAATCACCCGATTTAGTAGCAACATAATAACCCTCTCCTGTAATGATCTTAGGCATAATGCTATGGCTATTCTTGCAATTTACCAATTTAAAAGTCACCCTGTTTTTGTCAGGATAAATAGTTCTTAACCAGGTCGTTTTATTTTCAAATACACCGAATTTTTTAAAAGTATATCTTAGTAGGTTCCAGTTTTCACCATTCTTAACTAAATCAATTTCCTTTCCCTCATCTGCCAATGCCTCAAGATGTTCTTTTTCAAAACACATATTCAGGGCACATAGTGCATCAGCTTTTACCAAAAATTTTCCATGAAATATGTAGCTTGAATCTTGTTCAGTAAAAGTGTAAAATATTTTATTCGCACTCTGCGCAAACAGTCTGGAGCCAGTAAAGCAAAGCAGCAACATCAACAATGGATAGAAATAACCAGATTTAAATTGACAAAGCAGAAATCCTCGCCATCTGTTTTTAGACTTCACTCTTACCGTAATCACATTCAAATAGTTTTTCACATAACAACATGTTTTATTTCAATCCAATTGTATAATTCAGGGAAAATCAGGAAAGTAATTGAATGAAAACTAGTTAGTGCTCCTATAAAAAAATAGCAAAAGTTGAAAATAAACCCAACTTAATCAATTAAATGATCAATATTCATTTTCTTAGCTCTTATTTTCCATTTTTCTTTGGCAAGCTTTTGCAAATCTATTTCACTGTCAGTTTCGTCAATTATCTCTACTCCAATAATGGTTTCAATAATATCTTCCATAGTTACAATGCCCGCCACATCACCAAATTCATCAATTATAACAGAAAAGTGCTCTTTTTTCTGTAATAGTTCATTAAAAAGAACAGGCAACGATTCATTTTCAGAGGTCATTAAAACAGGGCGTTTGAGTTCCTTAAGTTTCATATCAAACTCATCCTTAGCAATCTTCTCCAGTGCATCATATTTTAGCACGTATCCCATAATATTTTCAAGCTGACCTTTATAAACAGGAATTCTGGAAAAATTCAAAAATGAGGCATCATGAAAAAATTCTGAAAGTTTCATATCCTCAGAAGCAGTAACCATTACAGTACGGGGAGTCATTACTTCCCGAACTTTTATTTTCCTCAATTTCAATAAGTTATTAATGATTGTAGTTTCACTTTCCTCTAACACACCTTCACTTTTACCAATGTTTGCCATTGCTACTACTTCTTGCCGGCTAATTGTACTTCCTTTCTTTTTGGAGATTAATTTTGCTAATAACTCAGAAATCCAAACCAAAGGATAAGATATCAAAATCATAAATTGTATGATTCTGGCTGCTGGCATAGCAAAGGTTCTCCAATAATTAGCACCAAGAGTCTTAGGAATAATCTCGGAAAAAAACAATATTAACAATGTTAAAATGGCCGAAATTAATCCAAAATAGGCTTCGCCAAATACTGCAACTGCCTGCGCTCCTACACCAGCTGCTCCTATAGTATGAGCAATGGTGTTTATAGAAAGTATAGCAGACAAAGGTCTGTCGATATTCTGTTTTTGTCGCTTTAATACTTTTGCAGTTTTGTTTCCGCTATGCTCCTTTTCTTCTATAAAAGTTACAGTTGCTGAGAGAATTACAGCTTCCATAATTGAACATAAAAATGAAATGGCTAAGGCCAGTAGAAGGAAGAATATTAATAGTCCCATAGTATTGGTTTCCGAATTATATGATTGAATATTAATCTCAAAAATACAAAAGACTAATGATTTTACCCGATTTTTATTAGCCCATTAATTATTATTCTGGTTAATCAGAGGCATTCTTCACTTTTTTCGAACATCTCCATTGACTGTCTTCATTACCTTTAAATTGTATATTTCGCTACATATACTTACATGCATATATCATTGATTAGTACAGAGTTAATCCCATTTATTTAATTCAATTTCTCCATGCTGGTTTTGATAAATGGAGTATTTTCTTTGACCAATCTAAACCTGAAATGTAAAAAAGGTGTTAACTTTGATCTAACATTTAACTGAAAAAATACTAATAAACTAAGTCAAACAAACCAAACTATGAAAACCAAAACAAAGTTCTTTCATTAAACATCCATTTTTCATCTTACTACTTTAAAAATCTACATTTTTAACTCAATATAATGTAAAAAATGTTTTAAACAACCAATAAAAGAGTAAAGCTAAACCACTTTACTTTTAATGTACTGATAATTACACCAATACCTTATTTTTCATTTTATTACTAATTAAATTTAACATGTTATGAAAAAACGAAAACTAAACAAAAAATTGGCATTAAACAAAGAGAAAATTGCCAGTTTAGACAACCATGAAATGGGAATGCTTAAAGGTGGGGATTTTGTAATTAAAACTATTAATTGTCCATCTATTCAAATTATTTGTTTGAATACAACACCAATTAAATGTCTGCCTCAAACACTTCAAAGAACATGCATTACTTGCAAATGTCCTGAAATTACACTTTAATTCAAATGAATATTAATCAATATTGATTAAATTATTTTCATCTAAGAAACAGTTGACATTACAACTTATTTATGATTCTCATAATCAATAATGTCATACTGTTTCTTTTACTTTTAAGTTAAATTAACCGTAAAGGAATTCGAGATTTCTTCCAATATAACATACTCACTACAAGCAACTTAACTACGATAAAACAAAATTCATGTCCGGCTAAAATCAATTATTGAATTTATTCATCCTTCAGCATCTTTGGAATATTCATTTTTTTATCACTAAATATAATCACTTTTGCATTTGGTGATTTTGCAAGGTTATTCAATGTTTCAATGTATTTTAGCTGAAGAACTTTTTCTGTTAAACTTTTATCCAATATCATGTTTCTTTCCGCTTCAGCCTCAATTCTCATTTTTTCTATTTCTATTAGATGCTTTTGCTTTTCATTTTCCTGAAAAGTAAGGTATTTTTCTTCCAGTATTCTGCCAATATCAGAAGGAGGTAATATTTGCTCAATCAAAACACTGTTTAACTAAATGTTGTACTTCAAAAATTCTTTTTGAATATTCATTGATAATTCATTTTCAAAAAGTTCACGTTTAAGAACCAGTAGTTCTTCCAGGGTATATTTACCAAATACTATCCTTGCTGCATTGTTTATTATTGATTCCTGAATTGACGCAGCATATTTTACACCTAATTGCTCATGAATTTTCGGAATATCTTCTTCTTTAAAGTGAGTTAGCACCGTCATTTTAACTGTAATGGGGAACCTTTCTTTCACAAGTGCAGTCATTTCAAGCTCAACCTTTTGAATAGCAAGAGAATACTCTTCTCCCTGGTACTTTATTCTTTTTTGGGCAAATAAATTTAAATTTACCGCCATTAAAACTACAATTAGAAAAAACTTGTTCATATCCGTATACTTAGTCAACCATAATTTTATAACTGTATTTAATCTTTGCTGATTTTCCTGCAGGTATTTTCAATTTCCAAACTACTTTATTAGTTGGATTCATACTATTATAAGTATCTAATTTACTTTTTACTTCCCATTTTTTATCCGAATCGAGCATAGTGCCAATTATTTTCCGATCAATAATTAAATCAATCTCAAAAGCTTTGTAGTTTACAATATTAATTTCGCCATCAATATTTAATAAATAATCGGTGTGAACTTCTTTTCTGTCAGTTTCAATATCATAACTGGTTATCATAATATCAGGAGCAACGGTCATTTTTGCAGTTGCAAACTCATTTTTAGGTGTGTAATCCAGTTGATTCTGACTCACCAAAGCAATCTGGCCATTGTCTTCTTTCTTAAAAAAAGCTGTTCCAGTAGTTAAAGGATGTTCACTGCTGTTTTTAAACCTTATGGAGTGCCAAACAACATTTGATTTAGTATCCGAATTATAATTTCTATTTGTTGCATTTTTTTCTAACTCACAAGAGTATACATCCTGGTAATCAAAGTTCATTTTTAGTAACTGAGTCTTTAGACGCCCCTCTTTTTTCAAACTAATATTCTGCTTTTTATAGAAATACAAATCCTCTCCTCCTACTCCTTCCATTTCAGGAACATATTCTCTCGATTCATCATTTCGCACATAATTAGCTCTTTGCGACATCATATTCATTTGAATATTGGCAGAAAAATCCTGAATTTGCTGGTTACTCAGTTCTTTTAAAATTTCCCAGATTGGTTTGTTTGAAAACAAAGGCTCACTTACATGCTTAAAACTAAATGACGGAACACCAACAGCAAAGTTAATCTCTGTGTTTTCAAAGTCCTCTATATCATTCAAAAGATTTGCCTCAAGTGTCAACTGTCCTTTGTTATCAGGTTTTAATTCGATAAAATAGGTCGGCAACCAGGTAATTCCCTTTTGCAGGTAAGACATATCAATCTGTTGATTTTTAGAATCTTTCTGCAATTTTATTTCTAAAGAAACAGATGGTTCTTCTTTAAACTTAACATCTTTTTTGATGGTTGAATACTTTTCAGGAAAGTCAACATTCGTTATTTCAGAAACAGGAATCTGATAAAAGCTGTTTCCTTCTTTTAAAACTACAAAAACACCTGTTAATTTCCCAATTTTTGCAACGATAGGTTTGTCATCCTTTCCCCAGGTGACTTTCACCTTCTTTCCAATATTTATTTTTAATAAATCAGCGATTGATTCGTACTCTTTTTGCACAATCATTGAATCAACAGCATTTTTATTCACCGCCAACTCAATAAGCTCATTATTCTTTGCTAAAACCCTCAAAGAGCCCAAAGTAATTCTGTCATTATCAACAGAATAACCATATCTTTGATCTTTTTTTTCTCGCAGGCTAACTGGTAGTTTTTCAAACTTTATTGTTTTATTACTGGTTGAAATATTAACCGTTTTTTCGATAAACGAAGTTCCATCTTTAAAAACAGTAATTCGCTTGTGTTTAAAATCGTTTTGGGCAGAAGCTACGATAGAAATAGCCAGGATTGATAAAATTAGGAGTTTTGATTTCATGTTATCAAGGTTATGTTAAAAATAGTTTCTTAGGCAATTTTGATTTCTATTTTAAATGATGTTAAAGTTACTTTTTTCCATAAAAGAGCTTTCAGTCAATAAAGATAGGTAAAACACCAGCCTCAACAAAAAACTATCGCCAAAACCAACAAGTGGTAATGGCGATAGAAAAACAGATTCACAAACCTCTAAAATTTGTAAACCCTAACCTAATACAAAAATTCAAGTTCTTTTGGGCTCTTCTCTAAAAATGCAAATTTCTGCGTTACATCACAAATTTAAAATCCTCATTTACAATAGTAAACTCCGGTATTTAAATTTGCTTGCGCCTTGAATTTCTCTATTTTTAAAGAAGACCGTCATCACATTATAATGCTTTTGTAAGTCCGCCTTCATTCTCAGGATGCTTTATCAAACGACCAAGTACCACTCTAAAAGCTAGCACTGCAAGTCCAAAATAAACAACACACTGAATAAGCATGGCATAAATCTCAGTCTGAACATGATACAATTCTGCTCCCATTGTTCTAACCCGCTGATAGGCAGGGATCATAAAGCTACTTGGAAATACAGAAAACAGTCGATGCAACCATGTTGGAATTGCTTCAACCGGCCACGAAGCTCCGCTTAAAAACAAAACAGGAATGGATAAAAACACCATAAAAAGCATGGCATTCTCTCTTCTTCTGAAAAATACAGAAAAACTCATCCCTAAAAATATATTTGCAATAACAAAGGGAACATAAAGTGATAATAGCTTCAAATAACCAGATTTATCCGGGAATCCGAACCACTCATGCACCCAAACCAATGTAAAAACACCAATTACCAAGAAAGTGATAAAATAGGCGCTGGCTTTTCCTAAAATAAATGGAAGTATTTTTTTTCGATTATCATTTACCGGTAACATAAAATTATATCGCTGTACTTCTTTTCGGGTACCACCCAAAATACCAATCCCCAACAAAAGAGTCTGTTGTAGAATGACTAAAATAATAGATGGCATCACAAACGAACCATATGACGAATTTGGATTGTACAATTCAATGGTTTTAAAATCAACAGGACTTAATGATTGCATAGCTGCTTCGTAACTTTTGCCCTTCGCCATACCTTTCTTTAACTGAACACCACCAGAAAAAGTACTATATGCTTTTACTACAGATGAATAAACCTGTTTATATAATAAAAAGTAACTGGCATCGGCATAAACGCTTACAGAACTTTGCACACCTGACAGCAGATTTTTCTCTAATTCATAAGGCAATAAAACAATTCCCTGCACTTTTGATTGATAAAACAAATCTTTTGCTTCTTCGAGTCCGGTTGTTTCATAACTAATTGATATTCCTTCGGTTGCATCGATCATTCGCTGCAGTTGCCTGCTGGCACTGGTTTTATCCAGATCAACCAGAGCTACTTTAATTTCTTTAACCTGCTCTTGCTTATAAGCCACAGAATATACAACCGGGTAAATGATATTGGCAATCACAAAAATCAGCAAAACTGCGGGATCTTTCACGATTGTAGCTAGTTCTTCCCTGGCGTATAAAACAATTGATAATATTCTTTTGGAAAACGTTTTCATTTAATTTTTGTTGATCGTTTATTAAACCTTACTCCAATACTTTTTGTTACTGTATTTTTGCTTCAACCAAAACAGGCTGATTGCTCCCATCGAGATAAATACCAATAGATAAAGCAGCTGAGGAAGAGCTTCAACAACAGGATCATGTCTCATTGTCTGTCCCAGAAATATCTTCAACCAGTAAGATAATGGAAATAGTTGACTGAATATTTGAGCAACAAGCGGCATTCCAACCTCAGGAAATGTTAAGCCCGAAAAGGTTAAAGCCATCATACTGTAGGCACTTCCGATAGAAACTCCTAAACGAAGGTTACCTAAAATCCCAACAATAAACACTGCAAGGGCTTGATAGGCAATAATCAGCATCAGTTCAGAGAGCAGTAACATTGAATAACTTCCTGTTAAAGGCATACCCATTACATTAAATATCAGGTAATTAAAAATTAATGCCTGAATAAAAAATAAAATGGTATACGGTAATAATTTCCCAACAGCTAACACCACAATGCTATTATTTGCTTTTTGCAGAGCAGCTAATGCGGTTGCATTTTTTAGTTCATACCCGAGACTATAAATTGAACCTAACAGAGTGAAAACTATCAGGATAACTGGCATTAAAACAGTAGCTAAAAAATAAAAATAGTTTGTGTAAGGGTTAAATAGAACATGCGTATCTAAATTAATGGGGAGCACTTCTGAAATAGCCTGCTGAGTATTTGCACCCTTCTTCATTGCAATTTGAACCTTCACTCCTGCATTAAATGTTGACACAGCTTTTAGAAGACCTGACTTTAGTAGCCCTCCCTTTAGTATATTTGCATTGTTAATATAAAGCAACACTTCCGGTGATGAAGATTTAAGCAACTTCTTTTCTAAATCTTCATTGATATAAATAATTGCATCGGTTTCGCCCTTTAACATCAGTTCTTCTGCCTCAGCTAAACTATTGCATTCGTTATTCACCTTTGCAATTGGAGTTGCGTCAATCATCCTGATGATTTGGCGAGACATGGCACTTTTATCCAAATCTACCACTGAAACAGGCACATCACGCACAACTCCCTGGCTGAAAATACCTAGTACCAACGCAAATCCCAGCAATGGCCCAACAATTGTTAAAAACCAATACACCCATCGTGCTCGCATCCAGTCAATTTCCCTACGAATGATTATAGAAAGAGGTTCTAAACTTTTAAGCATAAAATTCTACTTGTTTGACTCGCATTTAAAAATGTTATAAAGCTATTATTCTTGTTTATCAATTTTTGACCAATCAACCAAAGCACTCATTCCTGATCTTAATCCATTAACTTTTTCTACAGGAACTGCATTCACTTCAAAAGTTTGCATATCAAAATCGCCTGAAGTTTTGGTAGCATTCCAGGTAGCATAACTTCCTAATGGGTTCATGTAATTTACTTTTAACTCCACCTCTTTATTCCCTAAGGCAGGAAATTTTGCTTTAAAGGTGGTTCCAATCTGAATTTTGCTAAGCAAATCTTCTCTGATGTTAAAAGTTATCCAGATATCACTTAAATCAACGATAGTAACAACAGGGAAACCTGCAGGGACCAATTCTCCTCTTTCTGAAATTACATTAGCCACCTCACCGTTAATTGGAGCGGTAATTATCCTTTCACTAAGATAAGATTCAACTTCAGAAATAACGCCATCAGCCTGATTTACAATTGCAAAAGCTGCAGATTTATCTTCGTTTCGGGCACCATTCTTTGCTTTTTCCCAGATTGCTTTAGCTGCTTTTGCAGTTTCTTCTGCGGCTATCATTTGTGTTTCGGCTTCGTCCTTTTTTTGTTCAGGTACAACACCTTCTTTAAAAAGATTGTTTACTCTATTAAAGGTTCTTTTGTGTAATTCAGCAGCAGCCAGAGCTTTCTGATAAGTGTTGTAAGCAGCTTGTACATCTTCTGTTCTTGCTCCGTTATTAGCTTTATTGCTTTGCGCGAGTGCTGCTTGTTTGCCTGCCATAGCTTGTTTCAATTTAGCTTCCACCTCAGGACTATTCAATGTAAAAAGCACTTGTCCTGCTTTTACCTGATCGCCTTTTTTAATACCAAGGCTATCTATTCTACCCACTAATTTTGAAGCTACTTTCACTTGCGTAGCCTCTACCTGTCCTTGCAGTATCACACTTTTAGGACTTGAAACAATAACAGCAGTGTAGGTAAGAAAGAAAACTAATACAACTATTGCTGAAATAGCTAAAATGTTTCGGGTTTTGTTCATTTCTCTATCTTTTTAAATGATTATTTTATTTATTATCAAATGTTTCAACTTTTGCCTTATCACTTGTTTGATAAGTACCAAACTTTTCAGAAAGTCCGCATATTTCAAGAAGTTTTGCCAGTGACACATCAAACTGATAGGCAGCTTGCAGTCTCTCTATTTTTACTTTTACTAATGCTAAATTTGCATCAACAACATCAGTTGAGGTAGCCATGCCTTCGTGAAATGCCTTTTGTCTTACTCTAAAGTATTCTTCAGTAAATTCTTGTGCGGTTTCCAGGTCTTTTATTTGTTCCAGGCTCATTTGAAGCTCCTGGTAATATTTTTCAACACCAGTTTGAACATCTTTTGAAGCTTTTTGCTCAAATTCTTCAACCTGTGCCACCTTTAATTTCGCAGATTTACGGTTTCTTTCTCTTGCAAAGCCATCAAAAATGGTCCATTTAAGCCCTACTCCTACCATCCAATGTGGTACGTATGGAGATAAATCATAGTTCCACAAATCATAGGTTCCCATAACGGCAACACTTGGTAAGTAATTTCCTGTTTGTACTTTTACACCAATTTCAGCCAATGACTTTTTAGATGCTACTTTTTTTAATGAAGGATTATTCTTAACAGCCTCTTCCTGAAAATACGCTAATGATTCCAGTTCATCCAGGTAAAACAAATTTGAAATCGGATAAACATCACGATAAGAACTATCACTCAATGTGTTAAGTAAGGCCCTATTGGTGATTATTGAAAGCCTTTCTGCTTTTTTTAACTCACGTTCTGCCTCCGAAAAATAAACCTTCGCATGTAGTAATTCTGCATTGGCAATCATTCCTTCGTTTTTCATTTTTTTAGCATCTTCTAAGTGTTCTTGCATCGCCTGTAAAACTTCTTTTCGTACTTCCTCAGCCTGGCGTGCCAAACACAAGCCAAAATACCTTTCAACCAACTCAGTTGTTAGTTCATTATTTTTTGATTTACTTTCCAGTTCAGCTTCTTCAACACCTAACTTTGCTGCATTCTTTTTTGCGCTAATTTTTCCACCTGTGTAAATTGGTAAGGTGGCGTTAAGATTAACGGTTGCAAACTGCTGTTTTTGAATCATTTGATCCCATTCTCCTGCTTCAATTGCTTCAAGACCCTGAGCATATTGTCCTCTCATATACTGAGTGGACATTTCATCAGGAAGAACACCACCTGCCGGACTTGGCACACCCGAAAACACACCGAAATTGCTAAGTCCCTCATAAAGTGGAGTTATTGCATCTTTTACTGGGTTTAAATCTAAATGAAGATCTTCAGCCATGTAAACATAATTAGCTGAAAGGCCAATATTAGGATAATTGATTCCTTTTGCAGCTTTTAATTCCTGCTCTTTTTGTTCCTTTAAATAATTTGACTGCTTTACAACGTGACTTTGTTGAAATGTCTGTTCAATAGCCTGATCAAATGTTAGATTTGTTTTTAAAGAATCCTGTGCGAAAATCTTTCCTGTAAATGTAATTGATACAAGAAGTAATAAACACTTATAAAATCTGTTGCTCATTTTTACTTTTTAAGGGTTTTACTACATATTTTTATCATTCTTTCAATATCTTTTTCTGTCCACTTACTAACACCAAAGAAATTCTTTAACCGTAGGTTAATAAACTGGATTGGATAAATAACAGCAAACATATAAAGCTCTTCAACACTTATCAGCTCATCAGGCTGGTGAAGTTCTCTTCCTTTTTCGTTAGCCTCATTACATAGTAATCTGATTCGTTCCTTCAGGTTTGAGTGAACCGAAAAACTATAGTCGTTCATCATTACATAAATGAATTTGATATCATCAGCAGATTTTTTGGCTATTTGAAACACACCTCGAATCAGTAATTCAATAATTTCATCAAACGATTGACTGTTTTTAATTGATTCTTCAAGGTTATCTGCAATTTCATTAATCTTTGAATTCAACAAATCACTTACTAACTCTTCTTTTCCTTTATAAAATCTATAAAGATATCCCTCAGCCACATTTGCTTTTTTAGCGATGTTTGCAATCGAAGCCCCACCGTAACCTTTTTCAACAATTAGTTTAACAGCGCTCTGCTTAACACCTTCCAATTTTGTATAATCAATGCTTCGTGCCATAATTTGAGTGAACATTCATTCATTTATTGCGCAAATAAAATAAACTTTTAGCATTGCTCAAAGCAATTTTGCATTTTTTAACAAAGAATTAGTTATTTTCATCTTAAAGTAATGTTTAACCTCAAATTGAAAATCATGAAATACATCTTTTTAGTTTTTGCATTTTTTTTAAATGCCCAATTAGTTTCCTCACAAATTGCTTCTAAAGTGCGTTATTTAAACGTTGTAAATGACAAAAATATTAGAGAAAATACCGAACCTAAAAACTGTGTAAGTTGCAGTGAAAACGATTTTATTATTGATGGTAACGAATCCAAGGGATATGTAGAACTTGAATTCACAGGCGTCAGTAACTATGGACAACCAACTAGTATACAACTAATTATAAATGTTTCAAATGTTGAATATGCTGAATCAAATAACGGATGCTCGGTTTATTTGGGAGATAAGAAAATTGGAAACATCACAAATGTTAACAAAAACAGAAGTTTTTCGGTGGAACTAATAAAATCGGAAATTGCAGGTAAAAATAACATTAAGCTAATTCTCAGAGGCAATGGAGATGATGGGCTTTATGTGCTTTCAAAAAAAACAGGCTTTGGCGCAGTGTTGAAATTACAGTATTAAAAATTGATGAGCCTGTCCATAAATTGAAAGTATATTGACAGGCTCTTTTCTATTAGATTATAACCTATAAAATAGAGGAACACCAAATAACTAATAAAATCACTTACTCTGACCAAACAAAATTTCCTGTTTTGTCAATATATTTCCTTTTGTTGTTCTGTTGCACATATGCCAATCCATTTTTAAAAGGCAATGCAATATTAAGGTTATCTGGAATAATAACTTTTCCTGTTTTATCAATGAAGCCATAATTTTTGCTACCTACCCCTTTTATGCAAGCTAACCCATCGGTAAACCTTAAAGCTTCTTTAAACTGTGGTTCAATAACCCATTCCCCATTAGTACCAATATAGCCAAAGCACTCTGTTTCAGTATCGTAGAAAGCTGCCAGTTCCTCAGAAAAACTTGTAGCTACCAAAGTTGTTCTATCAAAAGGAATTTCTCCTTCCCGGTTAATAAAATAATATTCATAGGCATTGCCCACCATTGCAAAACCTTCGGAAAAAGCATTTGCAAAATGGTCTTCTGGTTCAAAATAAACCTCCCCATCGACATCTATATAGCCAAAATTATTGCTGCTTTCAAATCCTTCATCATCTTTATTAAAGCGAACAGCAGCAAGTCCATGTGAAAACCTGCTGTTATCGGCAAACGAACCAATATCAAACATACAATCTATCACCATATTGCCAAGCGAATCAATATAGCCATACTTTCCATTGTTTGCGACAAGCGCCCTGTTTTCTGAAAAATTATATGCTTTATCAAAAAAGTTCTGAGTTATAGGTTTTCCCACCTTATCAATGTATAGCATTTTGCTATTTGATGCCCGAACTGGAGCCATTCCATTAATAAAAAGGCTATTTTCCATATCAGAAAAGCCATAACCAGAGAAAACAGGTTCAATTTCCCAGTCGCCGTCTTCATTAACAAAACCAGCCATCCACTTATCTTCTTTTTCTATCACAGCCATAGCCAAACCTTCGCTAAAGTCAAATGCTTGTTCAAATTTGGGCTTTATTACCTCAATCCCTTTTGAGTTTATAAAACCAAATTTTCCTTTTTTTTGTATTCGGTACATCAATATATTTCTTTCTTATTGATTAAAAGCTCAAAACAACTCCTCCCATAAAATTTGTTCCGGCCTGAGGGAAATAACCATCTTGGTTGTAATAAGCATTATCTGGCTGCCAATAATATCTCCAGACCCATGCGTTTGTTTCATATTCTTCATTAAAGATATTGTTTATTGCGAATTGTAAATCAATCCCTTTAATCCATTTCGATTTGAAATGATAATTTAAACGAAGATTATTTACAAAATAAGCATCCAACATACGATCCTTTGCAGAACTATTGTCAATGTATTGTTCACCAACATATTTGCTGAGAAAAGTAATTTCAAGTCCCTCTAAAGGTCTATAGCTTAGCTGACTTCCAGCGATAACTTCAGGCGAAAAAGAAATATTTGATTCACCAATATAATTCTCCAACATAGGTGCAGGATTCCATTCTCCATCAAAGCTTCCTGTATACTCTGTATAATTATGTATTTTATTCTGGCTAAAAGTCACATTAGCCTGCCAGTCAAGTCCATCAAATAATCTTAAGCCTCCAGTAATTTCAACACCTCTTCGGTAACTTTCCGGAACATTTATAGAAATTGCATTTCCTATATTATTAATTTGACCAGTTTTTACAAGCTGATCCTTATAATCCATGTAATAAAAATTCACATTTAATCGCGCATTGCTGCTTGCAATCGTGTATCCCAGCTCATAATCCAAAAGTGTTTCTTGCACCGGGGCTTGCTCTTCAACCCTATCTTTTAAATCATCTCTTGATGGCTCTCTGTTAGCAACACCAAAAGAAACATAAACATTTTGATTATTGTTTATATCATAACTCAGACCAAACTTTGGATTAACAAAATCATAAGTGTGTTCTTGGCTAATATCAATTGAGCTATCATCAGGTCCAATCATTTTATAATTGATTGTCCGATACTGCAAATCTCCATATAGATTTAGTTTATCAAAAAGCAAATACTCAAATTTTCCATATACATTCAATTCTCTTTTATCTCCAGTGTTGTAATACCATCTGTCATTTCTGTCTCCAACGGTCCCATCCCAAATTATATCGCCATAATGCAAGCCATAATAGTCTTGCAATGAACCACCAACGGTAGCAAGCAATTTATCCTTTGAATAATTCAATGAATAAGTTAATACATATAAGTCATTATCCAGCCATTTTTGCTGAACATGATCATCTGCAGTACTTGGATCCCATCCTGATTTATATTGCTCGTAATAGCCTTTTCCTTTCGTATAATTAAATGCTAGATTTATATTTAGATAAGGATTTAGTTCTCTTGTTAAAAATGCTTGGAAATGTGTTTGAGTATAATCATCCACCTCATTATCATAGGTATAGTAGTTGTAAGTTCTACTATCTGAAGAGATCATATTGTCATACTCTTTCTGATTATACAACCAATGATCAAGATACCGTTGCATTCCGGCAGCATCATTTTCGAGTCGAACCTTGGGCACTCCCCACCATGCCTGGTAGGTGTTTTCATACCCACGAATAAAATTAACCTTCAGCAGTGTTTTTTTATCAGAATAACTGGTAGAAGCAAAAACACTTTGCATATCAGTTGTTGCCCTGTCAATAAACCCATCAGAATGGATTTGTGAAAACCGAATATCGAAAGCAAAGTGCTCCTTTAATAACCCTGTTCCTGCTTTTACACTTGTTTTGTAAGTATTAAAACTCCCATATGATGCAGCTAGTTGCCCATACAGCTTTTTTTCCAACTGATTGGTTTGGATATTAATATTTGCACCAAAAGCTGCAGGTCCATTTGTGGAAGTACCAACACCGCGTTGTACCTGAATATTCTCTACTGAAGCAGCTAAATCAGGCAAGTCAACCCACCAGACTCCATGCGATTCAGCATCGTTAAGTGGAATTCCATTAACAGTAACATTAATACGGTTTAAATCGGTCCCCCTTATTGACAACTTCGAATATCCAACACCTGTACCACCATCAGAAGTTGCAGTCACAGAGGGCATTAATTCCAAAAGATAAGGAATATCACGTCCCAGGTTATTCTTGCCTATTTCTGCCTGATCAATATCAGAAGAAGCCACTGGTGTATTTTTTCCTGCTCTTAAAGCATTTACCACAACTTCTTCAGTTAAATTATTTGATTCTGTCATTGTCAGTTTCAAATCAACATCATCTGTAACAAGTTCAACTTCCTGACTTAAATTATCAAAACCAACAAATGTAACTAAAATGGCATATTTCCCTTTCTTTAATCCTTTAATTTCAAATCGTCCCTCAGAATCAGTAATATAACTTTTGAAACTGCCCTGAACTTGAACTGAAGCTCCACTCAGAACTTCTCCTTTGCCATCTTTAATTTGCCCTTTTAAAACCTGGGCACTTACAATTACTTTTGATGTAAAAAGTAATAATAGGAGTAAAAGTATCTTTCTCATAGTTAGTTAATTAGTTAAAATATATGAATGTGTTTCATCTGTTTATTTTTTAATTATTTTATATGGTCATATGGAACATCCATTAAACTCAACTCACATGCTATCAGACAGTTTCTGCTAATAATCATGCTCGTGTGTGATTAAAATTAATCATGGATGTTTCATTTTTAGAAACAACATCATTTAAAACAAGATAAATTACTCTTGTGGTGAATGTTACAAAATGGACCAAAAGATATGTTGAGTTCTTTTTCCTACGGCAGCATTACCTGCGTCAGGTTCAACGGGTTTGATCTCAGCCTGTAAGGCACCCCAAAAGAATGGCGCAAAGTTATAATACTTTTCTAAAAAAAAGGAAATAATTTTAAAAGAAACCTTTTTATGAGAAATTGATATTTAGAGCAAGCCCTGTTTGCATTAGTAGTCAGCTTTATTTGATCATACAAAACAGTACCTGTTAAAAAATTAATGGTTGACTGCAAGAATAAACAGCCAACCATTAATCAGTTAATTATAAACAGTTTATATTAACTACTTACTAAGTTTTAGGTAGTTTGTAATTTCGTTCTCAAAACCTGATTTTGCCATAGCTCCAACCATTTTCTTCATCTCACCATTGGATGTAATAAAAAGGAAAGTTGGAATGCCTGTAATTTGAAAAGCCCTGGCAACACTCCTGTTATTATCAGTATTAACTTTGTATATTTTAATCTTGGTTCCATATTCAGCGGCCAATTCTTCAAGAAAAGGAGCAACATATTTACATGGACCACACCAATCAGCATAAAAATCAACAATTGCTGCTGTTTTTCCTTCGTATTTCCAATCTTTATTCTTCTCAAAATCATACACCTCCTGTTTAAACGAAGATTCGTCAAGATGTACTGGCTTTTGAGCTTTAAGCGTAACTGCAGCAAAAATTAGTAAGCTGAACAAAATAAATATTTTCTTCATGTGTAATTTATTTAAAATGAACAATCCGGTCTACTAACTACTCAACAATACTCTTCAAAATATACCTGAAGTATAAATAATTATTTAAAGACCTTTATCTGTTATATTTAAACTATTTATTTAGGAATTTATTGTTTAAAATTCCGGTTTCTTTAGCCTTTTTTGTTTTAGATTTATGAAGAAGGAAGGCTGAGAACTCTTTTGCTAACAGCCATTTCACCATTTTATTTGATTTTATTCATCTACTTTTAATACGTCAGTAATTGCCTTTTTAAAAGTTTCTTTTGGTAAGGCACCAACTGCCATTTGTGGTTGACCTTCTTTAGGAACAAAAAGTAAAGATGGAATACTTTGGATACCAAACATTGCTGATAAGTTTCTTTCTGCTTCAGTATCAACTTTGTATATATTAATCTTACCTTCGTATTCAGCTTGTAACTCTTCTAAAATAGGAGCAACCATTTTACAAGGCTGGCACCAGTCTGCATAAAAATCAATCATGCATGGAAGCTCGCCTTCGAATTTCCAGTCTTTATTTTCCTCAAAATTGAAAACTTTTTGTTTAAAAGTTTCTTCTGTTAAAAATTCTACTTTCGCCATTTGAATATATTTGTTAAATGTTTCAATTGAGTCATCAAATTGCATACCGTCTTTAAAACTGGCCACTTTATTTAAAAATATATGCAAAATGTTGTAATTTTGTCACCGCTTTTTGAAAAATAAAGAGCAATCTGATATATTGACAGATTTAAATATGTAAATCTGTCATAACTTAAAACAAAGGTAGGCAAATTTGTGGTAGAATATTTAAAACATCCGGTTTTTAACATAATTTCAGAACTTGCAAAGCAGGAAAATAAAGAAGTTTATGTAATTGGTGGCTTTGTAAGAGATGCTCTGCTTGGCAGGCCATCAAAGGATATTGACATTGTTGTAGTTGGGAATGGTGTAGACTTTGCTGAAAAATTGAATGATAAAATCAAAGGCAAAAGTAAATTATCCGTCTTCAAAAATTTTGGTACTGCAATGATAAAACTCCCGGATTGGGAAATTGAATTAGTTGGTGCTAGAAAGGAATCTTACCGAAGAGACTCAAGAAAACCAATTGTAGAAGATGGTACTTTACAGGACGACCAAAACCGTAGAGACTTTACAATAAATGCGTTGGCAATTAATCTGGGACCTGAAGCGTTTGGAGAATTTGTTGATCCTTTTAGTGGAATTTCTGATCTGGAATCCAAAATAATTCGCACTCCCTTAGATCCGGAAATTACCTTTTCTGATGATCCGCTAAGAATGATGCGGGCCATTAGATTTGCAACACAGCTTGATTTTACAATTGAAGAAAATACGCTTCAAGCTATTGCAAATCAATGCGATAGAATTAAAATTATTTCAAAAGAGCGGGTTATTGACGAATTAAATAAAATTGTACTTTCAAAAAAACCATCAATCGGATTTAAGCTACTGGACAAAACAGGCCTACTAAAGCTCATCTTCCCTGAAATGGATAAATTAAAGGGTGTTGAGGTAATTGATGGCAAAGGTCACAAAGACAACTTTTTACATACGCTAAAAGTGCTTGATAATATTTGTGAACACACTGATGATTTGTGGTTAAGATGGTCTGCTATTTTGCACGATATAGCAAAGCCTGACACCAAGAGATTCTCAGAAGCAGGATGGACTTTCCATGGACATGATGCACTTGGTGCTAAGATGGTCCCTTTCATTTTTAGAAGAATGAAGTTACCTATGAATCAAAAAATGAAATTTGTTCAAAAAATGGTTTTGCTGCATTTACGCCCCATTGTTTTAGCCCAGGATATTGTTACAGATTCAGCTGTAAGAAGACTGTTAAACGAGGCAGGTGATGATGTGGAAAATTTAATGACCCTTTGCGAAGCAGATATCACTTCAAAAAATGATGTAAAAGTTCAGAAATACCTGAGAAACTTTAAAATCGTCAGGCAGAAACTTAAAGAAGTTGAAGAAAAAGATGCAGTTAGGAATTTTCAACCTCCTATTTCAGGCGAATTAATTATTAAAACTTTTAATATCAAACCTTCTAAAGTTGTTGGAGATATTAAAAACAGTATTAAAGAGGCTATTTTAGATGGCAAAATCAAAAATAATTACGAAGAAGCCTACCAATTTATGCTTGAGGAAGGAGAAAGATTAGGCCTGAAAACAATTGATTAACTTCTTGAATGACTATTTATCTTTGTAGAAAATTCATATTTTATTGAATTCAGAAATCAACATGGCCACTCAATCAGAATTAAAAAACTATCAACAAAAAATTAATTATGTATAAATCAACAACAGCTGATGAGGCATTAAAAGTCGTCAAATCGGGCGACAGAGTTTTTATTCATAGTGTAGCACAAGCTCCACAAATTCTCATTGAGGCATTGGTTAACAGAGCTGATGAATTAAGAGACGTTGAAATTGTTCATTTGCATACCGAAGGTGACGCTCCTTACGCAAGACCAGAGTATGAGAAAAGCTTCAGGGTACACTCTTTTTTTGTTGGGGCCAATGTGAGAGAAGCAACCCAGACAGGAAGAGCGGATTATATCCCGGTTTTTTTAAGTGAGATACCTCGCTTACTCCGAAAAAAAATCTTGCCAATAAATGTTGCCCTTGTACAAATTTCGCCTCCTAATAAGCACGGATTCTGTTCTTTAGGTGGTTGTGTGGATGCTACTTTATCGGCGGTCGAAAGTGCAGACACTGTCATTGCGGTGGTTAATCCACGAGTTCCTAAAGTTTACGGTGACGGACTTTTACACATTAGCAATTTTGACATTTTTGTAGATGATGACCGCCCAATTTTAGAAGCTCACTTTTCTGATCCATCTCCTGAAGAAACAAAAATTGGAAAATACATTGCAGAAATGGTTGAAGATGGCGCTACTCTGCAAATGGGTATAGGTTCAATTCCAAATGCGGTTCTTGCCGAACTTGAGAACCATAAAAGGCTAGGTATTCATACTGAAATGTTTGCTGATGGAATTTTGCCATTGGTTGAAAAAGGTGTAATTACTAACGAAGAAAAAGTACTTGATAAAGGAAGAATTGTCTCGACCTTTACAATGGGTTCTCAAAAATTATACGATTTTTTAGATAGTAACCCTCTAGTAAATGTCAAAGATTTAGCTTACGTTAACGATGTTTCTATAATCAGACAAAACCCAAAAGTTACTGCTATTAATAGCGCCATTGAAATTGATTTGACTGGACAGGTATGTTCAGATTCTATTGGAACAAAGCATTATTCAGGTGTAGGAGGCCAAATCGATTTTATCCGAGGAGCTTCGCACTCAGAAGGTGGAAAACCAATTATTGCAATACCTTCTATCACAAAAAAAGGTGTGAGTAAAATTGTTCCTACTTTAAAAATTGGCGCAGGAGTAGTTTCAACACGTGCAAATGTTCATTATATCGTTACTGAATATGGAGTAGCTTATTTGTTTGGAAAAACTTTGAAGCAAAGAGCTTTAGAATTGATCAAAATAGCACATCCAGATCACAGAGAAGCTCTGGAAAGAGCTACTTTTGAAAGGTTTGGGAGTTTATAATAATTCAAAAAAATATCATGTAAGACTTATTTGGGGCTGTATCAAAAGTCTAATTCAATGCATTTTACTTTCATTTCAACAACAAAAGAGCGTATTTCAACAAGATTGAAAGCAGATTGATTGAATTGATGCAAGATTGAAAGAAAAATTTATCGCAAAACTAGTTTTGATACAGCCCCAAGTGCACTAGCCAAGGACCCAGGTTATTAGACCTGATAAATTATATTAGCTATGGCTTAAAATAGTAACGATTTATCCATATACACTCTATCAGCTTAATACTAAGGTCATTTGTCATTAGACGTTAGTCATTAATTGTCAAAAACAAATGACTAATATCTATTGACTAATGACTTATATCTCATTTCAAGGATTTTATCCTAATAAATCATTACAAAGTTAAACCAGAGCCATTATATTTGACTTCACAATAACAAGAAGCAGGTAATTAATCTCCTGCTTTCTTTTTTTTGTCTGATTTTGGGAATAAACTCACCCCAGAAAGGAAATCCACAAATTTCTTTAATCCATTGAATAACAACAGAATATACAGAAGAATAGTACTTATCCAAATAACCGCAACATCAAACCAAACCGTATCAAATGATTTTCCAAAAAGCACCTTTTCAGCAGCGTAAAAGTGGGCCCGACCATAATTTGTTACTGGCTTCATAAATATTGGGTCTTTCACCTGGAATAAAGTGTGATGCTCAGTCTCAACAATTTTTTTTACCTCGTTCTTGTTTAAAACAAATTCAGCAAGACGCTTGTTGTAATAATCTTCTTTTAACTTAGCCAATGCCTCTGTGCTACCTAACTCCTTTATCAATCGATTAAAGATTTCATCTTTTTTTGTGTTGGCAAAATACACTTTGTTCCGATAATAACTAGTCAAGTCTTCAATATATTTGGTTGCTATTGCGCCCGTTTTTTCAGTGAATTTATCTTTACTAAGTTGCTCCATTACTTGAAACTGAATTTCTGGAACTTCACTTTTCAGCTGATTAAATTCATTTGATATTAACAACATGTCTTCCTCAAATTGTTTATCTATTTCATTAGCTTTTAACTTTTTAATGCTTCTATCAACTCTTGACTGAAGATCAGGTAACCTAAACATTGATTGAAAAGATAAATGACTAATTTCATTCTCAACATCATAAAAATACTTTTCAAAATTATTGTTTTTAAACTGGTTAACAGCCAAGGCCTCATAAGCCCAGCGAGAAACCATTAAGTCACCAATTACCGGGACGTATTCAACAGACATAAAGTTTTTATGCAGCTTATTAAAACTTACAATTACTCCACTAAACAACAACTGTGGAACCAGGATGAAAGGAATTGTAATATAAATAGTTACGACCGAATTAAGAGCCGAAGAAATATTTAACCCGATAAGATTTGCAGCCGCAACAGTTGAAAATATAATTATGAAGTAACTAAAAGTCATCCATTTTATTCCAAGGATAAAGTTACCTACCAATATAAAAGATAACGACTGGATAACAGCCAAAGCAAACAAAACAACTATTTTCGAATTTAAATAACTGGCCCAACTTAAATTCAGAAATGATTCCCTTTTTAGTATTTTTCTGTCACGTATGATTTCTTCAGCACTCACAGTTAAACCAATAAACAATGCAACTATCACACACATAAATAGATAGGCAGGGATGTTTTCGTTTTCACTGAATAAATATTTGTTTGGATCATCTAAAGTTCCACTAATATACTTAGTGAAATATCCCAAAATAACAGCCAATAGCGGAGCTTCCAGAAAATTGATCAGCAGATACTGTTTGTTTGTTAGTTTCGATAACAAGTTCCTGATGCTAAATATCCTAAACTGCCTAAATTTACTGGGGATTTTAAACTTGTTCTGTGGCAATGGTAACTTCTCATGGTTTTCAGGAATCTTTATTTTGGGCTGAAGTTTTTCATTGTACTTATTGTACCACTCAAGTGGAGAAACTTTCCTGACCCTTGTGAATCGACCATATTCATTAACCACTTTAGCCTCAAGTATTTGAAGCGGCTGTTCAGGATTTACATTACCACAAACCCCACACTCACTTTCGGAAGCATTTACATGATTACTTTCTGTTTTAAAATAAACTACTGCATCAATCGGATTACCATAATAAACAGGAAAGCCTCCTTTATCAAGAATTAATAGTTTATCAAACAATTTAAAAATATCTGATGAAGGCTGGTGAATGTTCACCAATACAAGTTTTCCTTTCAGGGTTTGCTCTTTCAAAAGGCTCATTACTATTTCCGAGTCTTGCGATGAAAGCCCTGAAGTTGGCTCATCAACAATCAGAACAGAAGGCTCACGCATCAGTTCCAATGCAATATTTAAACGTTTTCGTTGGCCTCCACTGATAAATTTGTTTAAAGGATCACCGACTTTAAGTGCCTTAATTTCAATCAGGTCCAAGTCTAGAAGAACCTTTTCAACAACCTTCGCTATCTCTTCTTCATCAAAGTTACTAAAACACAATTTCGCATTATAATAAAGGTTCTGATAAACAGTCAATTCCTCTATCAATAAATCATCCTGAGGCACAAAACCAATCACTCCTTCAAGGTACTCCCTATCTTCATGTAAATCATAACCATTAATTGTAATCTGACCACTGTTTAACGGTAAGTTCCCGTTTAAAACATTCAGGAGAGTTGATTTACCAACGCCACTTCCTCCCATGATACCCATCAAGTTGCCTGACTCTTCAGAAAAACTAAAGCGTTGTATTCCATTGGTCGAATTCTTAAACCTAAATTCAATATCTTTTGCTGTAAAAACTATCCGTGCCGAACCATCATCATGAATGTATTGGCTGGCCACATCAGTATAATACACCGGTGTAATTCTTCCTCCTTTTATTACTGAACCAGTTTCGAAAACATAAGCCCTGCCAGGTTTTATGTTCATTGCATTTATGTAGAGGCTGTCTTCTCCACTATATTTCAGAATATAGGTATTAGTTGATTCAACATGTAAGATGGCAATTTCACCATGTATATTTGGATCTGTCATGTGAATATAAGACAGATCTGGCTGGGTTAAGACCTTTTTCTCGTCCTTTTTGTTATTTACTAAAAGAAGTTTCTTTTCAGATCTTATGTATTTTATACCATCAATGATATAATACTTTAAATCAAAATATTCACTCTCGCTAATATTAAATGTATCTGCAACTGTTTTTACAAAATCAAGCTCTTTCTCAGTAATAACATTATCTTCATGAATAAACTCAAGCAAACGAATCAGTACAATAATTTTTTCCTTTTGTTCAAGCTGTTCATTAATTTCATGGCAAATCATAAGAACCTTAACTGAATTCAAAGAAGTTCGTTTACGCTCCTTTTTGCTTCCATCAGTAACTTTTTTATGATGCACACTAATGTAATCATCAAATAAATCAAGGTATTCCTGCACCAAAGCTTTATTTAGCTGAAGACTTAAATATGACTTTACAATTTCACGAGCATCGCTTGATACGTCATCTTTATTTACATTTGCTACAATAGCAAAAAGTCTCATTAAGGCCTTTAAAATGGATTCGTTCATGTTAAAGTTGTTCTATTTTTTTAAAGCTACTTTTTTTGAAGCTGCAATTTAATAAATTCTCCCTAATTCAAGAAAAGAGTTGAATTTTAAAATATCACGACAAAAACTACTAAATAATGCTATGTGAAAACTATGCCAGATAAAAAAAGAGGCTTAATCGCATTGAAAAAGCCTCTTTTTTATAATGTATTAAAAAACTTTTATGGTGTATCAATAATCTTCTTTCTTAGAGAATTAATCTCTCCGTTAATTTTTTTGAAACTCTCTTCAGTCATCTTAGTTTTTCCTTCAACCTCCTGAAGTTCGGCAAAAATTGCTTTAATGTCGTTCAATTCAACTAAAACATCACTTACATCCTGATTGTCTTTGTATGATTCCATGATGGTAATCAATTTGTTCAGGCTTTCCTTTTGATCGGCAATTCCCTGCATAATTTCACCATTATTTTCAGTTAACATTGCCAATTGGGCAGAAATGTAAAGACCTTCAACCCAACCACCAGCTAATACCATTACAGAAATAGCTCCTTTTCCGTTATCATTAAGATATTCAAAAGTGTTTTTAAAAGAAGTGGTAAGAATTTCATATAAAGAATCTTTGTTTTCGATATTTGCCTCAATTCTTGTAGATAAATCTTCGTTATATGGAGTCTGGATATCCATTCCATCACGAAGTTTTTTAGTGGCAACAAAAAAGTCCATTGTTTCTTGTGACTTATTGTAAGTAGCTGAATAACTCAAATCTGCGCCATATACTCCAAGATTTAATGCTTTTTGTGACTCTGTAAAATACTTGTCAACATTTCCTGGCTGATTTGATAAGTCAAGAATATAATTAGCACCTGCTTTGTTTAACATATTCGTTATTTCAAGAGGTGTTGGAAGTGGATATACCAACTTTTCAGCTTGATCAGCAATTGCTACCACAGAATCCTTGTTATTTTCATCAGTTTGTTCAGTCGAACCATTGCCACAACCAAGTGCAAAAAGTGACAAGGCTATAGCAAGAAAAGAAAACTTTGCTATCAGGTTTTTAAGTCTATTCATTGTTTTGTTTTTTTAAATTGTTCAAAGAGTGTACAAATATATAATTTGCCCCAGAATAAAAAAAATATCTAAATTTATAATGTTAACAATTTTTAACAAATATCGATTAAATTGCTTTATATCAAAAACATAACACTGTCACTAGCCACTTTCTTTTATTTTTGCTCTGGATATTCACAGTCAGCAAATGATCTTGCATTAAAAGAAAGATACCTAAGAATAATGTTTTATAATGTTGAAAATCTGTTTGATACAGAAAACGACAGCATAAAGAACGATGATGAGTTCTTGCCAAATGGTCCCAAGTTCTGGACGAAAACAAAATATTACACTAAACTAAATCAAATAGCAACAACAATTGCATCACTAGGAGGTTGGTCTCCTCCAGAAATTGTCGGGCTTTGTGAAATAGAAAACAGAAAAGTACTGGATGATTTATGCAAAAAAACAGGGCTTAAGAACCTGAATTACAGGGTTATTCATAAAGAATCTCCTGACAAAAGAGGAATTGATGTGGCTTTGCTTTATCAAAAAGATTCGTTTAAACCTTTGACTTACAAGGCTATTCGGGTCACCTTTCCTTTTAGTCCTGAATCTACAACCCGAGATATACTTTACGTAAAAGGTATAACAAAAAACAAAGACACGCTCCATGTTTTTGTAAATCATTGGCCTTCGAGATGGGGTGGGCAATTGGAATCCGAGGCCAGAAGAATACAGGCCGCAAAAACTCTTAGAACTGAGTTAGATTCAATCTTTAACATTAATCAAAATGCAAAAATTATAATTATGGGTGATTTTAATGATTATCCAGAAAATAAAAGCATCACGGAAGTGCTGAAAGCAAACAAAAATTTTGAAAAACCAGAAAATTCCAAACTGTATAATCTAAGTGCATTTATCGAGCAAACGCAAAATATTGGCAGCCATAAGTACGAAGGTGATTGGGGTATTTTAGATCAAATAATTGTATCCGGGGCACTATTAAATGCCAACAGGGGCTTAAAAAGTACAAAAGAAAATGCACATATTTTTTATGCAGACTTTCTACTAACAGATGATGAAACATTTACAGGAAAGAAGAATTTCAGAACTTATTTAGGCTACAAATATTTAGGAGGTTACAGCGATCATTTGCCTGTATTTTTAGACCTTGAAAATGTAAAACAATAAATATATGGAAACCAGAATTAGAATACACAATGGTGATATTACTAAATTATATGTTGATGCAATTGTAAACGCTGCGAAAAATTCATTGATGGGAGGCCGAGGAGTTGATGGAGCCATTCATTCTGCTGCTGGTGAGAATCTGTTGAAAGAATGCAAAACACTAAATGGATGCGAAACAGGTGATGCAAAAATTACCAAAGGTTATAAACTTCCAGCAAAATATGTAATCCATACAGTTGGCCCAGTTTGGGGTCCAGATCCGGAAGAAAAAGACAGATTACTTGCTTCATGCTACCGAAGAAGTTTAGAAGTTGCTCTTAAAAATGGTGTAAGAACAATTGCTTTTCCGAATATTAGTACTGGTATTTACAGGTTTCCTGCTGAAAGAGCTGCAAAAATTGCAGTAGCAGAAGTAAAAAAATTCGTTAATGAAAATAAAGGCATTGATGAAGTTATTTTTGTGACCTTCAATTATACCAATTACGAATTATACAAAAACCTATTGCAATAAATCGATGCGCATTTTTTTTCTCATTATCAGTATTTTCTTAATTATTAGCCCGGCAATTACTCTTGCACAGGATACTCTTTTTATAAAAAAAGACAGCATTTTAATTACAACAGGGCCAGAAATTCACTTTGCAGGTGATACAACTATAGTTATTGATTCAAGTGGTGAAGCCATTGAAGGCAATTTGCTAAATGACACCTATTTATGGACTGGCAGAAGATTGTTATTTTTTAAAGCCGGGCACAGGGTATATCTTAATGAAGAAGGCAATGTTATTTCAGGAGTCTTAGTGGATAGAACGCATCTATGGACCGCAAAACTCAGATTACTGTTTAAAAACAATGTACCAACTTATTTTAATGAGAAAGGTTATGTAATAGAGGGTGAACTATCCAGAGATCAGGAAATTGACGTCAGAGGGAAATCTGTGCTTTTCCTAAGGTCCAGACCAATTGTATTTGATGATGACGGTAGAATTATGGTAGGCAGCATTGCAAAAAGAGAGCATTTGCTCAATACAAATGGGAAAACAAAAGGGTATAAGGCTGAGAGCCAGCTATATTTCACCAAAGATTCAAAAGTAATTGAAGAAGAAAAGAGAAAGAAAAAAAGAAAAGAAAAAGTCTCAACAGACGAAAAAGTAATTGATAACCAACAGCCTGCCAGCAATGAAAAATAACTCTTTAGTTATTAAGCTCCTATCAGGTTTACCTCAAACTCTAAACTAACCCCAAACAAATCATTAACAGATCGTTGAATCTTTTTTGCTAATTCAACAACCTCGTTTCCTGTCGCATTATTTTTATTTACCAACACAAGTGCCTGCTTTTCATGTACAGCTGCACCTTTAAAAGTTTTTCCTTTCCAGTCCAAATAATCAATCATCCAGCCAGCTGCCAATTTGTAACTATCCTCATCAATTTGATAAGCAACTATCTCAGAATATTCTTCTTTCAAGGCTATAAACTTTTCCATATTAACAACAGGGTTCTTAAAAAAGCTACCTGCATTTGGAGTTATTTCAGGTTTCGGAAGCTTTGATTCCCTAATATTAATTACAGCCTGACGAACCGAAGCAAGACTTACATTACCAATCTTCTCTAGCTCAGCATTTACTGCACCATAATGAGTCTTGAATTCAGGATACTTCTGAAGTTTAAATGTAACAGAAATAATAATAAACTCCCCTTTTAATTTATTTTTGAAAACACTATTTCTGTAACCAAATTCACATTCAGCATTTGAAAATTCATGTAATTTTCCTGTGCTAATTTCAATAGCATCTACATTTTCAATTAATTCAGCAACTTCAACACCGTAGGCTCCAATATTCTGCACAGGACATGCTCCTACAGATCCTGGAATTAACGACAGATTTTCCAGACCTCCATACCCTAAATTAACGTTCCAGGCAACAAATTCATCCCAATCTTCAGCAGCGTGTGCCTTCACCCAAACTTCGTCTTCAGTTTCTTTAATAATTCCTTTTCCATGAAGATTTGGGTGGACAACTAGTCCATCAAAATCACTGACAAACAACATATTACTTCCTCCCCCTAAAATTAGGAGAGGTTCTTTTTTTAGTATATCATCAGCTAAAACAGCTTGTAACTCATTTATAGTTTTTGGGGCAACAAACAGTTTTGCATTTGCATCAATAGCAAATGTATTCTTTTCTTTCAGCGAATAGTTTCTTAAGATCTCCATCTAATCAATTTAATTGGCTTGCAAATTTATTAATTTTGCCCAGCTATCGAATTTTATATGTCAAAGAAAAATAAACAAATTATTCTGGCTGTTACTAATGATCTTTCAACCGATCAACGTGTGCATAAGGTTGCTGAAACTATTAAAAAAACTGGTTTTTCTCCAATGCTTGTGGGAAGACAACTTAAAACTTCGGAAGAATTAAGCGAGAGGAGCTACACAACCAAACGTTTTAGGCTTTTGTTCAACAAAGGGCCAATTTTCTACGCAAATTACAACATACGATTATTCTTTTTTCTTCTATTTAAAAAATCAGGGGTTTTTGTGGCCAATGATTTAGATACTCTTCCTGCCTGTTACTTTGCATACAGATTAAAAAAAATATTTGGCAATAAAATTATTAAGTTAGTATACGACAGCCATGAGCTTTTCACTGAAGTTCCTGAGTTAAACGGACGAAATTTTGTAAAAAAAACCTGGCTTTTTCTCGAAAAATTAATCCTCCCAAAAATCAAAAATTCATATACTGTATGCCAATCCATTGCAACCCATTATCAAAAAAAATATGGAATAAAAATGCACATAGTTTCCAATTTTCCTTTTTACAATGATTTAATACCTAACAACAAAATATTAGGCATCAATCTTCCTGAAAATAAGAAAATTATCCTCTATCAAGGAGCGTTGAATATTGGCAGAGGCATTGAACATGTCATTAAAATTATGGACAAAATTGACGATGTCATTTTTGTTATTGCTGGTAAGGGAGACATTGAAAATGATTTAAAAAAACTAGTAAATAAAAATCAGTTAAATGATAAAGTTATTTTTACAGGTGCGATTCCACTGGAACAACTTTCTGAACTGACAAAAAAGGCGGACTTAGGATTAGTTCTCCAGGAAAATCTCAGTTTAAGTTATCGATACGTATTACCAAACCGCCTCTTTGATTTTATGAAGGCTGAAACACCTATTCTTGCGTCAAATTTGCCAGAACTCAATAAAATTGTCAGTAAAGAAAAAATAGGTTTACTAGTAGAAGGTTTTGAACCAAATGAGTTATTAAATAAAATAAATGAGTTACTTTTCAATGAAAACTTGATTACTGAAATAAAAAGTAACCTTGCAAAATGCAACAAAAACTATTCCTGGGAAAGTCAGGAAAAAATGCTCACAGAATTCTATGAAAACTTAAGTTAGTAAATGAACTAAACGTCTTCAACCCTGATTTCTCGGACATGATTATTGGTAATCCGAAAAACACGCCCGGGAAATTCCTTGATTAGATCATATTGATGTGTTGCAATAAGCACACAACTTCCTTTTTGAGTTATTGCATGCAGAATCTTCATAATTTTTTTTGAAGAATCAGGATCAAGATTTCCCGTAGGTTCGTCAGCTAAAATAACAGGAGGTTTATTCAGTAATGCCCTGGCAATCACAACCCTTTGCTGTTCTCCACCTGATAGTTCATTTGGCATTTTGGGTTCTTTATCAGCAAGATCAACATCATTTAAAACTTCAGAGATACGTTTATCAATCTCAACATTATCTTTCCAGCCGGTAGCCTCTAATACAAACCTTAAATTATCATGAACATTCCTGTCTGTAAGAAGTTTAAAATCCTGAAATACAATGCCCAACGTTCGTCTTAAAAAAGGAATATTTTGATGAGAAATCCGGTCTAATTCAAATCCGTTTACTTTAACGCTACCTGCAGCCAAAGGCAAATCGGCATATAAAGTTTTAATCAAACTTGTTTTACCACTCCCCACCTTTCCAATTAAATAAACTAATTCTCCTTTATTTAGCTCAATATTAACATTTTGAATGACAATTTTCCCGTCCTGAACTATCGAACTATTCTTTGTTTGAATCACAGATTCTTGCATTTCTCAAACTCCTAAAATTCATTAAGTTAAATTTCGATGGAAAAATAGTAAAAAATCGTGAGGATTTACGAATAAACTTGTCAACAACAATACTATTTTTGCAAATTTTTCGTTGAAATCGTACCAGCGTACTTACTATTCATGCAAGGTCAAAAATTGTCCTAATTTAACAATACCAAATTTAAGACTTTTTCACAATTTCAGTTGATAAGTTGTTGTAAAAATCCTTTAAATACAGTAGAAAATAGACTATTTTTGTGGTTCTGTCTTTTTTGCTGGAGCAACTATACAATACAGCAAGACAATAATTTAAATAATTATTCAAAGTGATGAAAGAAGAAAACGGGAAAACAGTTGAAAACGGAAACAACGGTTACTCAGCAGATAGTATTCAGGTTTTAGAAGGACTGGAAGCGGTAAGAAAAAGACCAGCCATGTACATTGGTGACGTTGGTGAAAGAGGTTTGCACCACTTGGTTTATGAGGTTGTTGATAACTCAATTGATGAAGCCCTTGCAGGATATTGTAATCAGATTGATGTAATTATTAATGAAGACAATTCTATTACTGTAACAGATGATGGTCGTGGTATTCCTGTTGATCTGCACGAAAAAGAGGGTAAATCTGCTCTCGAAGTTGTATTAACAGTTCTTCATGCAGGTGGTAAGTTTGACAAAGATTCATATAAGGTCTCAGGTGGTTTACACGGCGTTGGGGTTTCATGTGTGAATGCATTGTCAACCAACTTGATTGCAACTGTTCAGCGCGATGGAAAAATATACCGACAAGAATTTAAAATTGGAGTTCCACAAGCCGAATTACAGGAGATTGGAACAACTGAATCAACAGGTACGGAAATAACTTTTTTGCCAGATCCTGATATTTTTACAACTACCGAATATAAGTATGAAATTCTTGCAGCCAGATTAAGAGAATTGGCTTTTCTAAACAAAGGAGTCAAGCTAAATTTAACTGATAGAAGAGAGAAAAATGAAAATGGTAAATTCAAAAGCAAAGAGTTTTATTCTGAAGAAGGACTTAAAGAATTTGTACAGTACCTGGATGCATCTAGAGAAAAATTGACAGAAAGTATAATGCACATTGAAACAGAGGTAAATAATGTTCCGGTTGAAATTGCGTTACAATACAATACTTCTTTCAGAGAAAATATTCATTCCTACGTAAATAATATTAACACCATTGAGGGAGGAACACACCTTTCAGGATTTAGGAGAGGATTAACACGTACTTTGAAAAAATATGCTGAAGAATCTGGAGCTTTAAGCAAGGTGAAATTTGAAATAAATGGTGATGATTTCAGAGAAGGTTTAACTGCAATTGTATCAGTAAAAGTTGCAGAACCTCAATTTGAGGGTCAGACAAAAACAAAATTAGGGAACTCGGATATTAGCTTAGTTGTTGATCAGGCAGTAAGCAATATGTTAAAGTATTATCTTGAAGAAAACCCAAAGGATGCCAAAGCAATAGCACAAAAAGTTGTATTAGCTGCAACAGCACGTCACGCTGCAAGAAAAGCACGAGAGCTTGTTCAGAGAAAAACAGTTATGGGAGGCGCTGGTCTTCCTGGAAAATTAGCCGACTGTACTGAAAGAAATCCAGAGCTTAGCGAAATATTTATGGTTGAGGGAGATTCTGCGGGTGGAACTGCAAAACAAGGTCGAGACAGAAAGTTTCAAGCGATTCTTCCTTTGCGTGGTAAAATACTGAATGTAGAAAAAGCCATGCAACACAAAGTGTTTGAAAATGAGGAAATTAAAAGCTTATTTACTGCTCTTGGAGTAAGTATAGGAACTGAGGAAGACAGCCGGGCTTTAAACTTAGAAAAACTGAGATATCATAAAATCATTATCATGACGGATGCCGATGTGGACGGAAGCCACATTTCAACTTTGATCATGACTTTCTTTTTCAGGTATATGAGACCAATTATTGAAAAAGGGTATTTGTATATTGCAACGCCCCCACTCTATTTGGTAAAAAAAGGGAAGAAAGAAATATACTGCTGGACAGAAAAAGAGCGACTTGCTGCTGTTGAAGAGCTTGGAAGCGGTCAGGAATCATCTGTTACTATACAGCGATACAAGGGTCTTGGAGAAATGAATGCAGAACAATTGTGGGACACAACTATGTTCCCGGAGAAAAGAACACTAAGGCAGGTAACCATTGAAAATGCTGCAGAGGCAGATAGAACTTTCTCTGTTTTAATGGGTGATGATGTTGCTCCAAGAAAGGAATTTATTGAAACACATGCAACTTATGCGAATATTGATGTATAGATAAAAAATAGTAAAATGCCATATCATCAAAAAGCCTGAAAGCCATTTTCAGGCTTTTTGTTTCTCTCCCAACCATTTGTAATTCAGCTTTCAAAGCTATGCTCGGTACTTGATTAAGCCGAAAAAAAGTCGTAAATTTGATAGAAAGGCCTTAATCAAATACTAAAATTATGGATAATTATGTTGTTATAGCCACCTTCAAAAACCCTAAGGAAGCCTATTACCTGAAATTTCAATTAGGTCTAAAAGGGATTGATGCATATTTGGTCGAACCTGTTCCTGAAAACTTTGCAAATAGAGCCGAACAGAGTACAGCACTTAAGGTTCAGGTCAATATTCATCAAGTAGAAAAGGCAATAGAAGTTATGTTTAATGTAAGGGATGAACTTAAAACTACTTCTGTTGATGAAAAAATAAAGACAATCAAAAGAATACTTGTCCCTATAGATTTTTCACCTAACTCACTGACAGCCTGCTTATTTGCTTTTACTTTAGCAAAAAAACTGGGTTCAGAAATAAAGCTTTTGCATGTTTATAATGATCCATTTGTAGATAGTGGTTACATACCAACAAGGGCATCATATCAAAGTTTCTCAAGAAATGTGTTGCATGAAATTGAAGAAATGGCACAAAAAAACCTCATTGCATTTATGGATGAACTAAAACTAAAACTAAATGAGTTTGATTTAAGTGATGTCAAATTCCACTATAATTTAAGAAGAGGCAAGCCCGAATATCAAATAGTTAATATGGCTGAGACCTACAACCCTTATATCATTGTTGTTGGTGCACAGGGCGCAGGAAAAATGCCAAATGATATAATAGGTAGCGTTACCACTAAAGTGATTGAAAACACCGAGGTGCCTATAATTGCTATTCCTGAAAGCTGGGAATACAAAGATTTCACGCACTTAAACATGCTTTATGCAACTGATTTTCAGGACTCTGACAACAGTGCATTTAACAAGTTATTAGATATTACAAAACCATTTGATATTAGCTTTAACTGCATTCACATAGAATCGAACGAGAATGCCCCATGGAAAGAAATGCAAATGTTTAAATTAGAGTCTTCTTTGCACAAATTATATCCAGGTACTGAAATAAAATGTCATTTAATAAAACATCCAAACTTATTAGAGGGTATTCAAAATTTCATAGATGAATCTAATATCGACATTATTTCATTTACCTCTCCTAAAAGAAGCATATTTTACAAACTTGTATTTCCGAACAACCTAAAAAAAATGATTTACCAGAGTAAGATACCTCTTCTAATCTTTCATTCTGAAAGGACTGAGACCTAAGAAAAACAATTTATTTACAAAATACTAACAAAAAAGAATAGCTTATTAAAATTAGATACTGATAATCAAACACTTATATTTTCATGCATTTTATTTAAACTCAGGTTTTTATAAAAACTTGAGTTTTTTTTTTGTAATATTGTAGCGTGAAATTTGTAGGTGATATAAAAGATAGAGCAGGAATAGTAGCGCTTAATAAGGAGTTAAAATCTTTTAAGCGTGAAAGCAGTATTCAAAACTTTGAAAGTGCTGTTACAGCAGGTTTTATTTTTGATGCTGACGACAGGGAAAAGTACCAACAGGCAAAAGATTTCATTGCTTTCACCGAAAAAAAGGAAATTCGTATTTTCGGCATTGGGTATACAGCAAAAAGAGACCAAATTGCCTATTTCCCATATAAAAAAGGAGTGGGTTATTTTGGACTGGATGAGATTAACTGGTATGGCAAACCAACCAATCCTGTTGTGAACGATTTTCTAAAAAGGAAGTATGACTTACTTCTTGATTTAACACAAAGCGATTTATTTCCGGTGCATTATATCTTTGCTTTATCGAGCGCAAAATTTAAGATTACGAATAATAGTATCAAAGCGAAGTATGCTGACTTTGTTCTTCAATTAGAAAATTCAGATAAACTAGCTACTTTCATCGCACAGATAAAGCATTATCTGGAGTCAATCAAAATCAAATAATCACTCTAATCGATTTAAAATCAAGTACTCTAGACTTTTTTTCAAAGAAAGACAGTGGCTGTTTTTGTCAAGTAAAGGATAATCTATAAATTGCACATGACTGAACATTACATACGTTACTGATATTCATTATATTAAAAAATAAACCTAAATATTTGATGCATGAAGATACAAAGCAAACTTAGTGGGACCGGTGTGGCAATTGTTACTCCATTTAGAAAAGACTCTAGTATAGACTTTTTATCTCTCGAAAAGCTTCTTAAACATATTGTTGATAATGGCGTTGATTATTTTGTTGTATTGGGAACAACAGGAGAATCTGTTACTCTGAATAAGGATGAAAAACAAGCATTATTAAACTTTGTAATTGAGTTTGCTGATGGAAAAATTCCTGTAGTAGCAGGATTTGGTGGGAACAACACAAGTGAGGTAGTTAGCTCGATAAAACATTATAATTTCAATGGCATTGATGCAATTTTGTCAGTTGCACCAGCTTATAACAAACCAACACAGAAAGGTATCTACGAACATTATAGAGCAATTTCTGCTATTGCTCCCAAACCGATCATACTCTACAATGTTCCTGGTAGAACTTCGGTAAACATTAGTGCAGAAACAACTTTACAACTAGCTAATGATTTTGACAATATAATTGCAACAAAAGAAGCTTCTGGTGACTTTGAGCAAATTATGACCATTGTTAAAAACAAACCTTCTGATTTTAAGGTAATTTCTGGCGATGACATGCTAACATTACCTTTAATTTCTGTAGGAGTTGATGGAGTTATTTCAGTTGTTGCTAATGCATTCCCATTAGAATTTTCAAGTATGGTTAATGCAGCATTAAAAGGGAAATTTAAAGATGCGCTTGTTTACCAGCATAAACTATTGGAGATTATGAATACCATTTTTGTTGATGGTAATCCTGGTGGAGTAAAAGCTGCTCTAAAAATTCTTGGAATAACCCAGGACTTTTTGCGTCTTCCATTGGTACCGATTGGCAGACCAACTTTTAATAAATTAAAACAACAAATTGAGATATTACAAAAATAAAAGAGGGCCTTAGCCCTCTTTTATTTTATCTATAATATTATATCTATTGCTCTTTCCCGTGGCATTGTTTATATTTCTTACCACTTCCACAAGGACATGGTTCATTTCGGCCAACTTTCTTTTCAACTCTCACTGGCTCAAACTTTTGCTCCTTTTTTTGAGTATCTTCCCCTCCATCATGATCTGACTTCTGGGTCCTGTATTTACTCATATCCAACCTTCTCCTTCCTTGAGCTTGTCTTACTTCAGACGGGTCACGTAAAGGAATCTGAGCTTTAACCAGAGCAGAAACAACGTTTCGGTTGTTCTTATCCATCATGTTCTTAAACAACTCATATGATTCGAACTTATAAATCAATAATGGATCTTTCTGTTCATAGGTAGCATTCTGAACTGATTGTTTTAAATCATCCATTTCTCGAAGATGCTCTTTCCAGGCTTCATCAATGGTTGCCAGGATACTCGTTTTCTCAAAAGCCTTAACTACATCTGCCCCACCAGATTCATAAGCATCTTTCAAATTTACTAAAACCTGAAAAACTTTTGCTCCATCAGTTATAGGAACTAAAATATTCTCATATTGATGAGATTGCTTCTCGTAAACATCCTTAATTACGGGATAGGCTTGTTCTGCAATTATTTTAACTTTTTGCTTATAAGTATTTATTGCCTTTTCATAAATTTTTTCAGTAATCTCCGGTGCAGAAATTTTAAGGAATTCAGCCTCATCAATTGGCGATTCAATAGACAAAACTCTTATCAAATCAAGTTTAAAGTCTTCAAAATCAGAAAATCCATGATGTTGAGCAACTACGCTATCACAAACATCATACATCATGTTTGCAATATCAACTTTTAAGCGCTCTCCATAAAGGGCGTGTCGTCTTTGTTTATAAACAACTTCACGCTGTGAGTTCATCACATCATCATACTCAAGCAACCGCTTACGAATTCCAAAGTTGTTTTCTTCAACTTTTTTCTGGGCTCTTTCAATTGATTTAGAAATCATCGAATGCTGGATTACCTCTCCATCTTCAAGGCCCATTCTATCCATCAGGCGTGCAATTCTGTCGGAACCAAACATTCTCATTAAGTCATCCTCAAGCGAAACGAAAAACTGTGAAGACCCAGGATCTCCCTGACGTCCTGAACGACCTCTTAGCTGTCTGTCAACACGACGAGATTCATGTCTTTCAGTACCTAATATAGCTAATCCGCCCTGCTCTTTCACATGCTTAGTCAACTTAATATCGGTACCACGACCAGCCATATTTGTTGCAATAGTTATTGTTCTTTCCTTACCAGCTTCAGCAACAATATCTGCCTCTCTCTGGTGCAATTTAGCATTCAGCACATTGTGCTTTAATCCTTTAATTTTTAACATTCTGCTAAGAAGCTCGGAAACCTCAACTGAAGTGGTACCTACTAAAACAGGTCGATCTTGTTTCGTTAAAGCAACGCACTCATCAATTACTGCATTGTATTTTTCACGTTTTGTTTTATAAACCAAGTCATTTCTGTCGTCCCTTGCAATAGGCCTATTGGTAGGAACCACCACAACATCCAACTTATAAATATCCCAAAACTCTCCGGCCTCAGTTTCAGCAGTACCAGTCATACCAGATAATTTATGGTACATCCTAAAGTAGTTTTGAAGTGTAATTGTAGCAAATGTTTGCGTAGCCGCTTCAACTTTTACATTTTCTTTTGCCTCAATCGCCTGGTGCAAGCCATCAGAATATCTTCGGCCTTCCATTATACGACCTGTTTGTTCGTCAACAATTTTAACCTTATTGTCGATAACCACATATTCGATATCCTTTTCGAACATGGCGTAGGCCTTCAATAATTGATTAATTGTGTGAACCCTTTCAGATTTAATAGCATAGTCAGACAAAAGCTTATCTTTTGTGGCAATTTTTTGTTTCTCCATCAAACCAGCATCTTTATCTATTTCAGCAAGTTCAGAACCGATATCTGGTAAAACAAAAAACTCTTTATCATCAACATCACCAGAAATTAAATCAATTCCCTTTTCAGTTAAATCAATTGAATTTGTTTTCTCTTCAATTACAAAATACAATTCATCAGTGATTTCAGGCATCCTTTTAGCATTTTCAGCCAAATAGACATTCTCAGTCTTTAGCATTAATGTCTTCATACCTTGTTCACTAAGATATTTTATAATTGCATTATTTTTTGGTAGACCTTTAAATGCTCTTAATAATAAAATACCACCTTTGTCTGTATCACCTTCACTAATTAATTTCTTAGCCTCACTAAGTAATTGATTAACAAGCTTTTTTTGAGCATTAACCAGTGTTACTACATAATGTTTCAACTCTCCGAAAAGCTGCTGATCTCCTTTTGGTACAGGTCCTGAAATAATTAATGGTGTTCGGGCATCATCAATTAAAACAGAGTCAACCTCGTCGACAATTGAATAATGATGCTTTCGCTGTACTAAGTCTTCAGGAGAAATAGCCATATTATCCCTAAGGTAATCAAAACCAAACTCATTGTTTGTTCCATAGGTAATATCAGCTAAATAGGCATCCCGTCTTTCATTTGAGTTAGGTTGGTGCTTATCAATACAATCTACAGAAAGACCATGGAATTCAAAAAGAGGTCCCATCCACTCTGCATCCCTCTTTGCTAAATAATCGTTTACTGTAACTAAATGAACGCCCCTACCAGTAAGAGCATTAAGAAAAACTGGCAATGTTGCTACCAGAGTTTTTCCTTCACCTGTTGCCATCTCAGCAATTTTACCTTGATGAAGAACAATACCTCCCATTAACTGCACATCGTAATGAACCATATCCCAGGTAATTTCATTACCTCCTGCAATCCATTTATTTTTATAAATTGCTTTGTCGCCTTGAATAACAACATTTTCTTTTGTTGCTGCTAGTTTCCTGTCAAATTCAGTAGCAGTTACTTCAACAGTTTCATTATCATTAAACCTTTTTGCAGTTTCTTTAACAATAGAAAAAGCAGTTGGTAAGATATCGTTTAGTTTCTCTTCAATTTTTGAAAGGATTTTTTCATCAATTTTGTCAATTTCCCTATAAATATCCTCTCTTTCATTGATATCAGTCTCATCAGACTCAGCTTTAGCTTTTAACTGAACTTTCTCACTTTCTTCTTCTTTTACAAAATCTTTAATTTGAACTTTTAAATCTTCGGTTTTTGCCCTTAGTTCGTCATTCGATAGTTTAGTAATATTTTCGTATTCCTCTTTAACCTTCTCAACAATTGGCCAAATTTCTTTAATATCTCGGTCGGATTTCTTTCCTAAAAACTTGCTTAAAAAACCGCCTTTACCCATAATTCTATATTTTTTAGTGAATTTTGTTTTTTAGTAACCCGCAAATGTATATCATTTTTGGCAAAAATGCATATTTAGTGGCTTATTTTAATGTTTATTAATATTAGCCCAATTTTTAAAGATGAAAATGGCCTTTTTGAAAAGAAAACTGAAAGAGTTCATTTTCATTCATCTAAGAAAATTATCCATTAAACAAATATTGGTAATCATACACATATTGCTACTTGCAAGTGATCGTAAATGTGCTAAATTCGTGTCAAAATGTTTTATTATTTATGATTCACTTTTTATTAAACTAAGAAAAATGAGCAATTCAATTGAGACCAAAGTTACTGAATATGTGAAAAGTACAGCAGCTATTACTGCCGATTTCAATCTTAAAAATGACACTTTATTATTTGAAGAAGGATTATTTGATTCAATGGGTTTTATGGCCTTGATTAACTTCTTGCAGGAAGAAATGAGCATTCAGCCAAATGACGATGAACTAGTTGTTGAAAATTTTGAATCAATTAATGCTATAGTTAATTACGTTTCGAAAAAACAAGCGGCATAACACGAAAGGTGGTTTAGCTTTATTTTAAAGTATAATACAAGCTTGCGTTCAAACATTAAGGAATTTAAGATAATTAGATATTAATACGTAAAAATTTAAACCAAAAAACCTGTATAAATGTGCGGAATAGCCGGAGGGACAAGATTTAAGTCACCAGATTCTATTAGCAATGAAGTACTAATTAGAATGTTGGGCAGGATAAAACACAGGGGGCCTGACGAAAGTGGGATTTATTCATCTCCTGATGTGGCAATAGGTAATGTTCGTCTTAGTATTATAGACATTGCTACAGGTCAGCAACCATTAACCAACTCAACCGGTGATATATGGATTGCATTCAATGGAGAAATTTTCAATTATATTGAATTACGCGAAGAATTAGCGAAAAAAGGCCATCAATTTAAAACCCATAGCGATACAGAAGTTGTTGTATTATTGTATCAGGAATATGGCATTGATTTCATCAATAAATTAAACGGTCAATTTGCTATTTCGCTGTGGGATAAAAGAACTAAGGAACTTATTTTAATTCGTGACAGAGTAGGTATAAGACCATTGTTCTACACAAAAAATAATGAGGAGTTGTATTTTGCTTCTGAGATAAAATCTTTGGTGGAACACCCTGATATTGAAGCCAATATATCACCAGAAGCTCTATCTCAAATTTATACTTTTTGGACAACTCTAACACCTAAAACGGTATTTGAAGGCATTTATGAGCTTCCCCCCGGCCATTATCTTATTTTTGGCCAGGATAAGATGGTTGTAAAACCATACTGGGAACTTAAATTTCCTTCAGAAGGGGACTATTCAAATTTGAATTTTGAACAAGCCATTGAGCAATTTAATGAGATCCTTGCCAACGCTGTTAAAATAAGACTAAGAGCTGATGTACCTGTTGCAGCCTATTTAAGTGGTGGGATTGATTCAACAGTTACAACCTCGCTGATAAGGGATATTGTGCCAGACATGTTGCAAACTTTTTCAGTAGGTTTCACAGACAGAGACTTTGATGAATCCAATTATCAAAACCTGGCCTCGGAATATTACAAAACAAGGCATAATGGTTTTAAAATTAATTCCTCGGAAATAGCGGAGATTTTCCCTGATGTTGTTTGGCATAGCGAAACTCCAATACTAAGGACATCACCAGCTCCTATGTACAGTCTCTCAAAGAAAGTACGAGAGAATAACATAAAAGTGGTGATTACCGGAGAAGGAGCTGACGAAATGTTAGCCGGGTATAATATTTTTAAGGAATCAAAAATTCGCCGTTTCTGGGCGAAAGAACCAGCCTCTAAACTAAGGCCATTGTTACTGAAGAAGCTATATCCATATATTCCACAAATAAGTAATGCCAATGCACAGTTTCTAAAGTTCTTTTTTGGATATAAATTGGAAGAAACTGCTTCGCCTGTATATTCACATTTATTACGGTGGAATAATGGAAATCATGTGAAAAAATATTTTTCAGAAGATATTGTTAATCATCTAAATGGATATAATCCAGTTGAAGACCTTGTAAAGCAATTAAATGGGAAATACGACAAATATGATTTCCTGGCTAAAGCTCAATCGCTAGAAATTAACATTTTTATGTCAGGTTATCTGCTTTCGTCACAAGGTGATAGAATGGCTATGGCAAATTCTGTAGAGGGAAGATATCCATTTTTAGATTACAGGTTAATAGAGTTTTGCGCTTCATTAAACCCCGATTACAAACTGAAAGGTTTAGACGAAAAACACCTATTGAAAAAAATGGCTGAAGGAAGAATTCCTGAGCAAATTCTTAAAAGACCGAAACAGGCATATCGAGCGCCAATACAAAGCAGTTTTATTGCTGAAAATGCCCCATCATACATAGAAGAAATATTCAACAATAAAATAACATGCCAAAATATTTTTGACAGTAAAAAAACAAATGATCTATTAACGAAACTAAAATCAGGGAAAGCCAGCTCTGAAACAGACAACATGGCCTTAACTGCCATATTATCAACAGGTTTGCTTTTCGAACAGTTTCAAAACAGAAAAGCATTTTCTGATGAAAGCACATTAGATAATTGCAGAATTATTAACGACTTTTAATTAAAAACGATAAAACAATCACATTATGAGCAGAAAAGAATTTTCAAGAGAGATTATTAAGTTAGAAAATGTAGAACAAACCTGTAACAACATTATAAAAAAGTTAAGAGACGATGTAATAAATGTACTGGGACGTAAAGGAGCTATTGTTGGCATTAGTGGAGGTATCGACTCTACTGTAACATTTGCTTTATCTGTCAAGGCATTTGGCGCAGAAAACGTTATTGGAATTATGCTTCCGGAAAAGGATTCAAGCCCTGATAGTGAAAACTTTGCAAAAAAATTGGCTGATAAATTCGGAGTAGAAACAATAACTGAAAACATCTCAGCTGCCCTTGAAGGATTTGGTTGTTACCGAAGAAGAGATGAAGCTATGGCAAGAGTTTTTCCTGAGTATAATCCAACTGACTATAAATCAAAAATTAGCATTAAGCAAAACGTTCTTAAGCAAAATATGCCATCTGTTTTCTCTCTTACTATTATTGACAAGGATGGAAACGAAAAAAGTAAGGTCTTGCCAATAAAAGAATACTTGCAAATTGTAGCTGCTTCAAACTTTAAGCAACGCAGTAGAATGTCAATGTTGTACTATCATGCTGAAGCTAAACACTATGCGGTAATTGGAACTCCAAACAAACATGAGGTAGAACAAGGCTTTTTTGTTAAGTATGGTGATGGTGGTGCTGATGTAATGCCTATCGGAGATCTTTACAAAAGCCAGGTATATCAACTAGCTGAATATCTTGAAGTTCCAAGAGAAATAATCGAAAGAACACCAACTACTGATACCTATAGTGCTGAGCAAACACAAGAAGAATTTTTCTATCAATTGCCTTTCGATTTACTTGACTTAATTTGGTTTGGCTGGGAAAATGAATATCAAGCAGAAGAAGTAGGGAAAGCACTTGACTTAACAGCAGATCAGATAGAGCATGTTTATAAAACATTTGAAAGAAAGAAAAAAACAACTGATTACCTAAGAAGATCTCCAATTAAGGACTACATTTAATCAGATACAATTGAATTTTTAAACTTTCAATACTTGTTAAAAAATGAATGCAGTTGACTATTTTTTTGAAAACTCTAAAAACTCTAATGAAATATTTATAGCAAATAAACGAGAGCAAACTACTCATAATGAACTCTATAAGAAGACCTGTCAAATTGCATCATTTTTAGCAAGAGAGTATGGAACAGAGCAAAACATTTTGCTTTACAGTACCAACTCCAAATTCTTTATCGTCTCCTATTTAGCAATAATAAAATCAGGAAATATTTGTGTTCCAATTAATCCTGGCGCATCAAAATCTACGCTTGATTTTATTATTGATGAGACTAAACCTTCATTAGCGTTAATTCAAAAGAGGTTTTTAGATAATTTATCAGGGAAAGATATTTCGCTGATTGAAGAGCAGGACCTAGAAGAAAAACTGGAGGCTTTTCCTTATTTTGAAAATGGTCAGGAAAATGATTTTGATGAAAATAATCTGGCTGAAATAATTTACACATCAGGCTCTACTGCATTTCCGAAAGGTGTAATGATTAGTCACAAAAACCTTATTGCTAATACCTCTTCAATAGTAGAGTATTTGAAAATTACACCCAGTGACAGGGTTTTAATTGTTTTACCATTTTACTACTGTTACGGACTTTCATTATTACACACCCACTTGCATGCAGGAGGGTCAATTGTTATAAATAACACATTTATGTTACTTGGAACAGTTATTAACGATTTAAAGAATTATAGGTGTACTGGATTCTCGGGGGTCCCAAGTCATTTTCAAATACTTCTTCGAAAATCAGATTCTTTTAAAAACTATGAATTTGAACATTTACGTTATGTAACACAAGCTGGAGGAAAACTACACAAAGTATTTATTGAAGAGTTCATTGATAGTTTTCCTGATATATTGTTTTATGTCATGTATGGCCAGACCGAGGCTACCGCAAGGTTATCGTATTTACCACCTGGTAACTTAAGGAAAAAATTAGGATCGATTGGAATAGGAATCCCAGGCGTGGAATTAAAACTTATTGACAATGAGGGCAATGAGATTCTTGATGGTCAGGTTGGTGAAATTGCTGCAAAAGGAGATAATATTATGCAAGGGTACTACAATGCCCCTGATATGACCAATGAAACAATAGTTAATGGTTACTTAATTACAGGCGATTTAGCAAAAAGAGATGAAGACGGATATTTTTACCTTGTTGCCCGCAAAAAAGAAATTATTAAAGTAGGTGGAGAAAGAATAAGCCCTAAAGAAATAGAAGAAGTAATTGTTGGTATTCCTGATGTGGTTGACTGCACTATTGAAGGAGTTGATGATGAGATACTTGGCGAAAAAATAAAAGCAACAATAGTAATTAATGACAGCATAGATAAAACTAAACTTGAGAGGACTATTATTGAAACATGTAAAAGCAAACTTAGTCCTATTAAGGTACCTCAGCTAATTCAGTTTGAAAATCAAGTAAATGTTAGTTCTTCAGGAAAAAAAGTTAAAGCCTAGTTGAAACTTGAAGAAACATGTGTTTAAATATGGCGTACTCGTAACTTATTAAACTACATTTATCAAACATTTTTTGATTTTTTTCAATGATTCCTTTACTTGCACTAACAAAATGGACAACTTAATTACTTTAAATAAAACCAAAGTACCACAAAACATGCAACTAAATCAGCTGTTTTTAAAATACAATAAGTTTTTTATTGTGTTTTTTGATCTGTTACTTGTTAGCTTTTCATTTCTTATCCTGGCTTGGGCAAAACCAGCCACCATAAGGATTGTATTGCCTCAATATACTTCACCATTTTTTATTTATTCGGTCATTTGGGTTTTGATCTCATTTGTAATGGGTAAATATGATTTAACTAATTTTAAAAAGCCTATCCATTTAATGGTAACTATTACCATTATTACATTTATTATATTATCAATTGTATCGATATTGCTATTTGCCTTGAAACTAAACGCTTACTCAAGGGCAATTGTTTTTGGAACCATCGTATTGTGTTACTTTCTCGAAATTATTTCTTTTAGAATTATCTACGGATGGGTTAGAGTGAAGAGCGAAAAATACGAAAATCAGCAAACAGAAGAATATAATCTGGTTACAATTAATCATGAACCAGTACCTATAGTAAATAACAAAGACGTTGTTAGAAAAGTTACTAAAGATGCAACAACAAGAGAAAAACTTATTGCAAGAGAAGCTGGAGTTGAGGTTTATGAGTATCTAAAAGAACATCTTAATATTAATGAGCAATCAGTTAACCTTACATCTACTACAACTCCTTTTAATATTGAAAATCTAACAGGAGAAGAGCTCCTTGGTATCGTTAATTTAAAGAAAGTTAACGATATGCGATATATCAATAAGTTCTTTGAAGCTGTGAATTCTAAGCTTCGTGATGCAGGTATGTACATTGGTTGCGTTGAAACAAGTAAACAAAGATACAATCGCATTGGTAAAAAATACCCGGCATTTATACGTCAATTTGTAATTATAGTAGATTTTGTTATAAACAGAATTTTACCACGACTCTCATCATTTAAAAACATTTATTTTAACATAACTGCTGGGGTTAAAAGGACCATTTCAAAAGCGGAAGTATTAGGAAGACTTGTAAGCTGTGGCTTTGAAATAATTGAGTATAAAGAAATTAACAACCTCACCTACTTTGTTGTAATGAAAACAGGTGAGCCGGCATTTAATCCAAATCCGTCTTACGGACCATTATTCAAAATGCCTAGAATTGGTAAGAATGGAGATATTATCTATGTATATAAATTCCGAACAATGCACCCATTTTCGGAATATTTACAGGATTATGTTTTGAGGTTAAATGGTTATTCTGTTGTAGGAAAACCTGCTGATGATTTCAGATTAACGAAATGGGGTAAATTTATGCGCAAATATTGGTTGGATGAACTCCCTCAGTTGATAAATGTTCTGAAAGGTGAAATGAAATTGGTAGGAATCAGGCCTTTGAGCAAAAGAGCCTTTGCCGATTATCCTGATGATGTAAAAAAAATGCGGATTAAGTATAAGCCTGGATGTATACCACCTTATGTAGCGCTTTTGAAACAGGGAATGGAGCAGTCAATCGAAGCAGAAAGAACTTACCTTCAGGAAAAGGAAAAAAACCCATTAACAACTGACTTTAAATACTTTAAGCTTGCAATTCTGAATATTGTGACAAATAAAATAAGAAGTGCATAAGCTAATTCCAACAAATTGGTTGTAGATCATTTTATATTTATCAGATTATAATCGCTTTAAGATGAGAAATAGCAATTGAACTCATGTTCGAATTCGAACGCCTTTGTTCGGTTTTGAAACAATGCAATTTTTCACAAAAACCACAAACACCTGCCTAACAACAACTTACAAGACTTGGAACAATAATTGAAATTTCGGAGACGAATCCTAATAACTCCGGAAATGCATCAAAGAATTTTACTACTTTTAGTGATATGCACTATTGTGGTCAACACATCAGCTCAGAACAGAACTTACAAAACAAATAAAATATCAGGTCCAGCACCAGAAATTGATGGTATCATTGAGGATCAGGTATGGAAAAATGTTAAATGGGAAGGCGATTTCACCCAGTTTCAACCACAAAATGGAGAAAAACCGACCCAAAAGACCTCGTTTAAAATTATCTACGATGACAATAATATTTACGTGGCTATAAAGGCTTATGATACTGAAGTTGATAAAATAGAACATCGTATGACCAGAAGAGACGGTTGGGAAGGTGACAGGGTTGGTATTCATATCGACTCCTACAATGACAAACGAACGGCTTTTGTGTTTTTTGTGAATGCTTCCGGTGTGAAAAATGATGGTATCATGACAAATGATGGTGATGATTTTGACGATAGCTGGGATCCGATCTGGCAAACAAAAACATCAATTGACGATGAAGGATGGAATGCAGAAATTAAAATCCCGTTAAGTCAGTTAAGGTTTAGCCAAAAAGAAGAACAAAGATGGGGTTTGCAGGTAGTTCGGTATTTGTTTAGGGAATCAGAAAACTCTCTGTGGCAGCATATTCCATCGGACATATCAGGCTGGACAAGTCATTACGGTGAAATTGAAGGAATTGATCACTTGAAACCAAAACGACAGGTTGAAATTGCACCTTTTGCTGTCGGAAAATTTGACAAGTATGAAAAGGAGGCAGGAAATCCTTATGCCAAGGGGAAAGAATTCGGTTACAATGTTGGCTTAGATGGGAAAATAGGTATTACTAACAACATGATACTTGATTTTACAATTAACCCGGATTTTGGTCAGGTGGAAGCAGATCCATCGGAAGTTAACCTATCTGCCTTTGAATCATTTTTTAGCGAAAAAAGACCTTTTTTTATTGAGGGAAAAAACATCACTAATTATCAAATTACACCTGGCGGCAATCCCTGGTCTAGTGATAATTTATTCTATTCACGAAGGATTGGCAGAAGGCCACATAAAGATCCAGAACTAACTGATAATGAATACGCTGACGTTCCTGAGAACACTAAAATACTGGGAGCATTCAAACTCACAGGAAAAACAAAAGATGGCTGGTCAATAGGTATAATAGAAAATATTGCAAATAAAGAAGTAGCCGAAATTGATACTGAAGGTGAAGAACATGATGAAGTTGTTGAACCTTACACAAATTACCTGATTGGAAGAGTTCAAAAAGATATCAATAAGGGGAATACAATTATTGGTGGTATGTTCACAACTACAAATAGGAAATTAGAAGATACTAATCTTGATTACCTAAACAGTAGTGCCATTACAGGTGGGATTGACTTTAAGCAATACTTCTGGAAGAAAAAGTATTATTTCACAGCGATGTTTGTCACGAGCAAAATAAATGGAAGTGAAGAAGCAATTTTAGATCAACAAACGTCTTCCAGAAGGTATTTCCAAAGGCCAGATGCTGATTATTTAAGTGTAGATTCAAGTTTGACATCATTAACAGGCCATGGAGGAAACATTTCATTTGGCAAACAAACTAACAGTGGTTTCCGCTTTGCTTTTAATACGACCTGGCGTTCACCGGGTTTAGAATTAAATGATGTTGGATACATGCGCCAGGCAAACACCATTTTTCAATATTTATGGGCAGGATACAGTATAACTAAACCTTTTTCAATCTTTCGTAGAATAAATATCAATATGAATCAATGGTCGGGTTGGGACTTTGGCAGTGTTAATTTATTCAATGGTGCAAATATTAACACACGGTTTCAATTTAAGAACCTTTGGTCAGTTAGTGGAGGCTACAATATCGAATTCGAAAATATCTCCAATACAATGCTAAGAGGAGGTCCTTCAATGAAAGTTCCTGGAAATCAAAACTATTGGTTTGAATTAGAAACAAATTATACAAAAAAAGTAAGATTAAATGCAAGTGTCTCCAGAAATCAGGGGAATGAGAATTATGAAGAGTATAATGAGTATTATTTAAATGTCACTTATCAACCAGTTGATAATATTTCGTTCTCATTAAATCCACAATATTCTTCTTACAACACAGATCTACAATATATAGATGAGTTCCCTTATAATGGTGAAGCAAGATACGTTTTTGGAAAAATGGCACAAAAGACATTTATGCTTACTGCACGCATTGACTTCAACATCACTCCTGACTTAACAATTCAATATTATGCATCTCCCTTTGTAAGTGCTGGTGATTTTTCTGAGTTTAAGAGAATCACCTCACCAAAAGCTGGTAATTATGCAGACAGGTTTCAGTTTTACGGAAATGAAATAATTTATTCAAAAGATAACAATACTTACAACGTTTATGAATCTGCTCAATCAGAAAGTGATTTTTCTTTCGAAAATCCAAACTTCAATTTCAAACAATTCAGGTCAAACCTTGTTGTCAGGTGGGAATACCTCCCGGGATCAGTATTTTATGCAGTATGGTCGCAAGGAAAAACTGGAAGTGATGAATATGGTAGTTTTAATTATTTTGATGATATGGGTGATTTATTTGGAGTTACCGGACATAATACATTCCTAATAAAAATATCTCATAGAATAAGGGCAGGAAAATGGTTATGAAAACTAATTGTCAAAAACATCCAATTTTGTATTACAAAATACCAATTTGCTTTTTAGAACCATTTAATTCTGTAGGCACTGGAGGAAAAGCCGAATAGCTTTTTCTTTAAATGATCAAAAATGAACATTCATTAAAAAGGAAATTGTCATACATTCGTATTCATTCAATAATAATTAACCACTAACCAATTTTTACTACTATGAAAAGATTTCTTGCATCAATTGCTTTTTTAGCAATTTTAGTCTCAATTAATGCACAAAACACCAAAGAATTATTTATACCTAAAGAAATAAAAAAAGCCTATGAAAATGGAACCAGATCATATGATGGAAAACCAGGTAAAAATTATTTTCAAAACACTACAGATTATCAAATAAAGGCGGAATTCAACCCTGACAAAAGAACAGTAACAGGCTCTGAAACAATTACTTACAAAAACAATAGTAAGGATAGTCTTTCATACATTTATATCAAATTGTATCAGGATTTATTTAAAAAAGGCAGTGCCAGAGACTGGGATCTTGGCCCCATAGATATTCATGATGGAGTGCAGATAAAGTCAATTAAAGTCAATAATTCCGAAATCGAGTTTAACTCATATACTGTTCGCAGAAATGCAACGAATATGAGAATTAATCTATCTGAAAAACTGCTTCCACAAAGTATTACTAAAATTAAAATTGAATGGAAGTTGATAATCCCCGGAACTGTACCAGTAAGAATGGGAACTTATCATGGGACAAATTTCATGGTTGCATATTGGTATCCTAAAATGGCAGTTTACGATGATATCAAAGGTTGGAATTCGGTTCCTCATACCGGAAATTGTGAATATTACAATGAATTTGGAGATTTTGATGTAGAAATTACGGTTCCAAAAGATTACAATGTCTGGTCATCAGGAATACTAAAAAATGCCAAGGAAATCTACACTAAAAAGTATTTGGAAAAGATAGACAAAGCTGCTAGTTCTGATGAGATAATTAAAGTTATCACAAAAGAAGACAGGCTTGAAAATAAAATTACCAAAGATGCTGAGAAACACACTTATAAATTCAAAGCCAGGAATATACCAGACTTTGCATTTGCAGTAAGTAATGCTTATTTGTGGGATGCAACAAGTGTAAAAGTAGGCAATAAAAGAGTGTTGGTCCATGCAGTTTATTATGAAAAATCCAGCGATTTCTACGAGGTTGCAGATTTAAGCAGAAAAACAATTGAATATTTCTCAACAAAATGTCCTGCTATTGAATTTCCGTATCCACAAATGGTGGCTTTTAATGGAAGTGGAGGAATGGAATTCCCGGGAATGATTAATGATGGTGATGGAGAAAATAAAAATGGGACTATTTATGTAACAGCGCACGAAATTGGGCACACTTACTTCCCGTTTTATACGGGCTTAAATGAACAAAGATATGCCTGGATGGATGAAGGACTAATTAGCTTTTTCCCTCAAAAAGTAGTTGCCAAATATACAGATGATAAAAATTATGTAGCTTTTAAAGGTACAATTAAGAGCTATAATCATTATGCTGGGACAGAAATAGAAATTCCGCTTATGGTAAGCTCAATTAATACTGGCGAAGCCTATAGATATCATGCTTATAGTCGCTCATCAACAGCATTTTACATGCTTTATAAAATGATTGGTGAAGAAAAATTCAACAAAGGGCTTCAGCAATTTGCTAAAAGATGGGAAAGCATGCACCCTACACCCTACGATTTCTTTTTTACTTTTAATGAAATAGCAGGCGAGGATTTAGGATGGTTCTGGAAACCATGGTTCTTTGAATTAGGCTGTGCCGATTTGGCTCTTGAAAACATATCGAAAAAGAATGGTGAAAAGACAGTTGAAGTTGTAAACAAAGGAGGTTTTCCCGTACCGGTTAAATTAAAAGTGGTGTATAAAGATGGTTCTGAAAAGGTAATTGAAAAGCCAATAAGTATTTGGAAAAATCAAACAAAATCAATTGTAATTCCTTTTCCTGAAGGAAAAATAAATTATGTAGTGCTTGATTCTGAGATGATTCCTGATGCTTATCCTGAGAATAACCGACTCGATTTATAAATCAATAAAATTTAAACAAAATAAGACAGGGGGGAATTCCACAAATATTAACGAATAATAATCTACTGAAAAACAAAACCTTACAAACATTTCACACATTAGATTTAAATCAATACAAGTAGCAAATCGTTACTTTTATAAGAACTTATTGTCTTTTTGCCAATAACTCTTGTTCTTAGACATACTAAATTTAAATAATTTGAGTTATAACAATAAGTAAAATATTTTTACTTACTTTGCTTACAATAAACACAAATGGAAAAGAATGTTCGATCCCACACGTCTCATTATCAACGCTTTTATTGATCAACTTAAAGAAGGCTACTCCGATATTTATGGAGAAATGGAAAAGGATTATCCGGCAATGATAACCTTTATTGGTAGAATGGCACTTGAGAATGTTGCGAATTGCGATGCAGCCTATCATGATTTGCATCATACCATAATGGTGACAGACGTAGGAAAGGAAATTTTAAAAGGGAAACATATACTTGAAGGAGGTGTTTCTCCCTTTGACTGGCTCCATTTTATCACAGCAGCCTTGTGTCATGATATCGGGTACATAAGAGGAATTTGCCCTGGTGATTCAGAGGGAGAATATGTTATCAACCAACATGGAGATACTGTAAAATTAGACAAAGGGGCCACGGATGCATCATTAACGCCATATCATGTTGATCGATCTAAGTTATTTGTACGAGCAAGGTTTAGAACTGTGAAGCTGATCGATGATGAATTTATTTGCCAGTTAATTGATAGAACTAAGTTTCCGGTTCCAGAAAAAAAAGGCTTTGATATCACCAATGATTTTCCTGGTCTTTTAAGAGCCTCAGATTTAATTGGTCAGTTGGCAGATTTAACATACTCAAAGAAAAGCTCGTCATTATTTATTGAGTTTGAAGAATTAGGCATTGCCAAGGAACTAGGCTACAGTAGTGGTGCTGATTTGCGCCTGAAATATCCTGAATTTTTCTGGAACAATGTCAGTCCATTAGTTAAAGATGCCATTAGATATTTGAGGGTTACTCAAACTGGTAAAAAATGGCTTGCAAATCTTTATTCAAACATATTCCTTGAAGAACACTCTGCTAATTGGTATGGTGCAGAACGAGGACATATTGAAAAGAATGAAGCATTTGATCTTCCAGTTGAAGTAGCAAGTAATAGTTTCTAAACGATAACTCCACCAGCAACCAGATCATTATTTTCAAACAATACCATTGACTGGCCAGGAACAAGTGAATCTACAGGTTTGTTAAATTGTATATTTAACTGACTAACTGCCAATGTTTTTACCTTGCAATCAAGTAATTCGCCCCTGTATTTTATTTTGGCTTTTAGCTCTATCCCATTTTCAAGTTTTTCATACTTCTGGAAAACAACGCTATCAATTGTGACCTCTTGTTTTTTTAACTGTTCTTGATCACCGATTACCAATTGATTGTTTTCTGCATTAATTTCTGTCACACAAGAATTGGAATCACCGACCCTGCCAATATCCTTTTTTTGTCCTAAAGTATAATTCCAAATCCCTTTGTGATATCCAATCAAATTACCATCAGAACTGGTAATTTCCCCTTTTTTATCCAATAATTTTTCGGACAGAAACGTCCTGTAATCGCCCTCTGGTATAAAACAGATATTATAACTTTCTTGTTTTTTTGCCAAATGACCAAAACCTTTGTCTTCAGCAAGTCTTTTGATTTCCTTTTTGCTTAAATTCCCCAATGGAAAAATCGTTCTTCTTAAAAACTCTTGAGGCAAACGCCATAAAAAAGAGCTCTGATCTTTTAGGGAATCATTTGCTTCCGAAATAAAATATCTGCCAGATCTATTACCAATTTCAGCATAATGCCCCGTAGCGACGTAATCACAACCTAATTCATCAGCTATTTCAATTAATTTTGACCATTTAATTTGGTAATTACATAGTGCACAAGGATTTGGAGTCCTACCATTAGCATATTCATCAACAAAATAATTGATAATTTGTCCTTCAAAATCATCAACCAAATCTATAAGGTAATATGGGATATTAATTTTTCTTGCTAGTTTTTTTGCATCTTGAATTCCTTGCTCAATTGGATGCTTTCTAAGCTGCTTATTTTCAAAAACTTTAAATGTAACGCCAACTAGATCATATCCTTTCTCTTTTAACAAAAAAGCAGTCATGGAACTATCCACACCGCCACTTAGTGCAACTAGAACTTTTGGTTTTTTCATATTAAAAAGTCGCCCTTAGGCGACTGTGCTTTTTATGGAAACAAGCAGCAAAATTACTTCTTTATCTCCATTGATATATAAATTTTGTCTTTCGTGTATATTTCCAACGACTCAACAGGTTGATAGCTTTTTTCCTTCATATATTCTTTCAATGCAGGATATACCTTCATAACAGATGCAAGAACAGACATGGAATTTTTATATGGAAATTCAACAACCAGACTGTTTGTCCTATTCATTTTTTGAATAATATAACCAGATCTTTCCAATTCAACCCTTCTGATTGTATCTTTATCTTTTAGCACACAACCCACCATAAAACGACATGCGTCTTCAGGAACTTCCTCTGGATCATCCCTGTAAATTCCGAAACCTTTTTCAAGGTCCAGATTTTTGCTTATTAAATCCTGATAAATAGAGTCTTGATGAACACCCGAATTTTTATAATTACCGATATATTCTTTGCCGATAAAGGTATAAGGACCTACTACTTTTTCAATTATCTCAACCTTTGCAAAAAAACCAGAATAGGCCGCAAAGCCAACAATTATAATAATCAAAATAGTTAAAACAATCAGTATTTTCTTTAACATGGTATGCATATTTTGGTTATTCCTTATAAATATACTGACTAATTTAATAATTTATATTAAGGCTTTACAAATTTTTTAGAAAATTCACCATATATTGTTTGCACCTTTACGACATAAAATCCAGGCTGTAATGTAGATATATCAATCACCTTGCGTTCATCAAAACTCAGGTATGGAGTAAGAGCTTCACCCCTTAAATTAAATATCGCAAATTTGGCATTCTCATAAAGTTCGATAAAACTTGCCTCTATAGTAATTTCTAAATCAGAAGGATTGGGATAAAGATTAATGCCCGCATTACTTGTAGAGGCATTTAAGAAAAACTCAATAGTTTTACTTCCCAATACGTCTGAACCTGATACAACAACTTGATTGTCAGACATTCTGTTTAACGAATAACTTTTAACTCCGGAAGCTTCACTTGTTACAACAAATTTATAGCATCCACGGGAAACACAAATACTGGTGGTATATTCACCAGTAGCTGGCAAATCACAATCTTGTGCTACCGTATCTCCATCACAATTTATTATGAACCAACAAGCAGTCTCTCCATTACCATCCAGGCTCATCGTCAGATTAAAACCCTGTTCAACAACATCAATCTCCAGATTTTCCGCATCTACTGAATTACAGAGATTGTTTACATATACATCCAAATATCTTTCACCCCACTCATCCCACTTAACTTCAATTTGCGGTAATGTTTCAGAATCAATTATCTCACCACCAAAAGCATTCCAGAAATGATTAGCATCAACATTAGTTGAATAATTATAACTAGAAACGCCTTTACAAATTTGCTGTGCCCCCAATATTTGTAAATTCTTTATAGAATCCTGTCCATAAAAAATCGAAACCAGCGTATCGTTTGTTGGATCCGTATCTAATGCGCAATTAAGGCTACTCAAAAAGACTTTAAATTCATGGTTTCCAGTCGAAAGCTTTAATTTATCCAAATTTACGGTTTCAGAACCTGTTATTAAATTACCGTCCCATTTTTCACGATAAATTGTCCCACCATCAATCTGATAGTTAATATCAAGATTTGTAATTCCAACTTGTCCAGCATTACCAATAACAATTTCTGGCATTATAGAATCAGCAATACAATACCCTCCATTTGGGTGAACGATCTGTTCTATCGCTACATCAATCAAATTATTAACAGTAAAGGTAGCTCCCAAAGTATCATTATCAAGGTTGAGGTCTGTACTAGCATTTGGTTCTGAAACATAGGCAACTATCTTATTTTCACCAACTGTCGGTATTAAAGATGGGAAAATAACATTTGTAGACTCCAATGTTTTTAAGGAACCTGTCCAAATAGTTGATACCAAACTCTTTCCATTTATAATATAATTCATTGTAAAACTGGTAATTGTATCAGTTCCATGGTTAACTATTTTAAACTCAGGGACTATCTGTTCACCTTCACAATAACCACCTATAGGTTCAATAATCGCCTTCAGTTCAGCATCAATACCCTCAGTAATAGCAGGATCATAACCAGCCAGGGTTTCAACTCCGGAATTTAACGGATCTAACCATGTTTTTAATTGCTTAGCTGGATCATCACTATGATAATCCCAACTAAAATCAAAGCGAGCATAATAGTCATTAAAATTGTAGTTACAACTTGCATCTCCTCCAGTTAAATCTCCTATTATTAGATGATTTTCATCAAAAAGTGGTGAACCTGAAGAGCCCCCCTCCGTGGTCCCCAAATCCCATTCACCAATATTCCAATGAGAATTGGTCAAATAGCCTGCCCCAGGATCTACGTCAGCATAATTGCCAATTGCTGGAGGATCATTGTCCTTGCTAATTTTCTTTATGTCACCTTGTGGATGGTGAATACAGGTGGTATTAGTTGCCGGAGTTGATTTTCTGTTCCATCCAGCATAAACAACATTGTAATCTGTAGGTGGAATTTGACTCAATTCAAGTAGTGTAAAGTCAAGATCCCCACCGGTAGCAACAATAGTTGAAGATGATATTGATTGATAAGACGGATTTCCTGTAGGGACACAACTTGCACTCTCATAATTAAACTGAAAAACTGCTGTTCCAGCAACACTTTGGCTACTCACACAATGCTCTGCTGTTAGCAAATAGGGTTTAGCATCAATAGCAGTGTTATTAATTAATGCACCGGTGCATAAATAGCCCCCAACAAGTAATTTTGCTACTGACCTTTTCTCAACCTGCCATTCAAGTCCTTCAGGACAATTAATGTTTACATTACATGAGCCAGATGAACCATAACCAGTTTTCAAGCCAAAAGTTCCTTTATAATCGTGCACTACACCAGAAATGTCTAACTTTCCATAATCAACATCTGCGGCAACGTTCAGCTCAATAATAATTTCATCACCGGCAATAGGAACAGTAGAAAACCAGCTATCCTTTTTGTTATTCTCATCAGTAAAAGCTCCCTTAACAATCTTTTTATCAACCGAATATAAAAAAATCTTTGCTCCATTATTTAGTTTGTAATTATCAAATATTAAGCTAAGGGAATATGCTCCTGTTGATTTAATTCTTAATCGCCAGATTTTATCTCCATTATCCAAAGTCATCCAGGTACCTGAATTCTCAGGACTCAAATTAACATTATGAACCTTTCCATACCTGAATGGTTTTCCTCGTCCAACTTCGAGATCTTCCTTGAGCATTTGCTTGTAATCAGCTTCAGGAGCCAGATATTCAGCAATGCCAGCTTTAAGGTTTGCATGTTCAAAGGAAGCAGGCTTGCCACCATGACTAATTTGCCCAAAAGCAGAAATGCTAATTGCAAATAATAAAATTATGACAGGATATCTCTTTTTCATTAAAAACTCTTTAGATTATTAAACTATAACGATATATATAGCAATTTTATGATTTTTTACTTTCTAAAAGCTTCTGTAATTCATATAACTCATCTCTTAATCTGGCAGCTTCAATAAAATCAAGTTCTTTTGCTGCTTTTTTCATTGCCGATTTGGTCATTTCTATTGTCTTTTCAAGGGCATCAACGTTCATATATTGAACTACCGGATCAGCTGCAATATTTACGACTTGTTCTGCTGAATACTCCTTGATTGACTCAGTTTTAGTTTCTCTTCCTTCACTAAGAATGGAGGTTAAAGATTTTTTGATTTGGGTTGGCGTTATATTATGCTCCTCGTTGTATTTGAGTTGTTTCTCTCGCCTCCTATTCGTTTCATCTATAGTTCGTTGCATAGAACCAGTAATCTTGTCAGCATACATAATTACTTTCCCATTTAAGTTCCTTGCTGCCCTTCCAGCTGTTTGTGTCAACGATTTTTCAGAACGCAAGAAGCCTTCTTTATCTGCATCTAATATGGCTACTAAGGATACTTCAGGTAAATCGAGGCCTTCTCTCAACAAGTTCACACCAATCAAAACATCGAACAAACCTTTTCGCAGACTTTCCATTATTTCAACCCTTTCAAGGGTATCAACATCAGAATGTATATATCTGCACCTAATATTTATTTTAGTAAAATACTTTGATAATTCTTCTGCCATGCGTTTTGTCAGGGTGGTTACCAAAATTCGCTCGTTCCTGCTAACACGTTCATTTATTTCTTCAATCAAATCATCAATCTGGTTCAGACTTGGCCTGACATCAATTGAAGGATCAATTAAACCGGTAGGCCTGATGATTTGTTCAACAATTATTCCTTCGCATTTTTTCAGCTCGTAATCGGCAGGGGTGGCACTTAAATAAATGGTCTGACCAGCCAACCCTTCAAACTCATCAAACTTTAACGGGCGATTATCCACAGCTGCCGGCAGCCTGAATCCATATTCCACCAAATTTGTTTTTCGAGAATGGTCACCACCATACATGGCACGAATTTGAGGCAATGTTACATGGCTTTCGTCTATTACAGTCAGGTAATCTTTTGGAAAATAATCAAGTAAACAGAAAGGTCTGGTTCCTGATTCCCGACCATCAAAATACCGTGAGTAATTTTCAATCCCAGGACAATGCCCTAATTCTTTGATCATTTCTAAATCGTACGTCACTCTGTCTTCTATTCTTTTTGCTTCAAGATGTTTACCTATTTCCTTAAAAAATTGAACCTGCTTAAATAAATCATCCTGTATCTGTCTGATAGCCAATTGCATTCTTTCTTTGGTTGTAATAAAAATATTAGCAGGATAGATAATTGCCTCGTTCACAACTTCAATTCGTTGCCCAGTCAACGGATCAAATGATTCTATTTCTTCAATTTCATCACCCCAAAAAACAACCTTAAAAGCATGATCTCCATATGCCAAAAAAATATCGACAGAATCACCTTTTACCCGAAACTTTCCCCTGTCAAAGCTAACTTCATTACGAGAATATAAACTATCAACCAATTGTCTAAGGAAGGCATTTCTAGTGATTTTTTGTCCCTGCTGAATATGAATTACACTTTGATGAAAATCATCAGGATTACCAATACCATATAAGCAAGAAACCGAGGAAACAACTATCACATCACGTCTGCCCGAAAGTAATGAAGAGGTTGTGCTTAATCTTAATTTTTCAATCTCATCATTAATGGTCAAATCTTTCTCAATATAAGTATTTGTTACAGGAATGTATGCTTCTGGTTGGTAATAATCATAATAAGATACAAAATATTCAACTGCATTGTCGGGAAAAAACTGCTTAAACTCGCCATATAACTGAGCCGCTAATGTTTTGTTATGACTTAGCACCAAAACAGGCCTATTTAATTGCTCAATAACATTGGCAATGGTAAAAGTTTTACCAGAACCAGTTACTCCCTGTAAAATCTGAAACTTAGCACCATCATAAACACCATCGATCAGTTGTTTAATAGCATCAGGCTGATCGCCGGTTGGGTTAAAGTCAGAAACAATTTTATAATCCATCCCTCAAATTTAGTGTTTATAAAAACAATTGAAGTTTTTATTTTTCAACCACCTCAGATAACAAAACTTATGGTTCAGTTTTTATTCTTTTTTCAAAAGAACAAAAACTGGTAAATGATCGCTAACCCCACCATAATAATTTGGCCCACCATAAGTTCTATTAGGGGTAAAATCACCAGTTTTTACATTATCATAAAGCATCCATCTTGCCGAAAAAATTTGACCTCCATCTGATGACACCCTATAGCCATTATTTGCATTTAAGAGAGAAGTAGATATGATGATATTATCCAACATATTCCAGTCACCTCGGAAGTTATAAGTTCCTAATCCCAATAAATCCTTATCATACATTAGATTATAAAGACTATTATTTTTAAGCATTGGTTGTTTAGCATTCGCCTTTAAAACTTCAAAAATGCTCTTATTAACAGGTTCGTCATTAAAATCACCTATTATTACAATTTTTGCATTTTTCTCCTTTTTAATAATGCTGTCAACCTTAGCCCTTAATAAAGATGCGGCGTGTGTCCTCTTCGGTTCAGAAGCGTCCATACCATCTCTACGAGAACTCCAATGATTAACAAACACATGAAGTATTTCATTATTGGCTAATTGTCCTTTAACATAAAGAATGTCCCTAGTTGTAGTTTCGGGTTCAAAATCAAATCTCACAGCAATTTTCTCATGTGACAGGTACTTAAACTCTGATTTTCTATAAATTAAAGCAACATCAATTCCCCTTACATCAGGGCTTTCTTCATGGACAATTCCATAGTTTCCTTCTTCAAGGTGTTTTGAATTAACTAAATCTTCCACAACCTTTCTATTTTCAACCTCAACTAATCCAACTATTTCCGGCAATTCATTTTTATTGATGGACTTTATTACTAAAGATAAATCCTTTATCTTTTTATTATATCTATCTGTATTCCAATTCTTTTTAGAATTAGGTAAAAATTCATCGTCTTCCTTTTGCGGATTATTTATTGTATCAAATAAATTCTCTACATTGTAAGATACAATTGTGAAATAATTATCTTGCGTGTAACCATTTTCTTGTGAATAAGAGTACTCAAATAAAAATAGAAAAAATAGGATTAGAGTATAGGACAACTTATTTAAAAATTTCATATTTGCTAATTTATTGTTTACAAAACGCAAAAATAAATGTTTTACGATGCTATTTTCAACTTTTATAGATTAATTAGTAGTTTTGTATACTAATTATAACAAAAACTAATATTGATATGGGAAAAGGTGATAAAAAAACCAGAAGAGGAAAAATTACAAAAGGAAGTTATGGCGTTACCAGGCCTAAAAAAAAGGTGAAGACGAATAAAGAAGAATCGAAAAAAGAAAAATAGTGCTTTGAGCACTATTTTTTTTCATAAAAAAGAAAGGCCGCAAGTAAACTTGCAGCCTGTCCCAAAAATCAATGTTTAACCCTAAAATTAAAATTAACCTAATGTTTAATCACCTTTGCACATAACCCTCAGCTTTTTTTAACAACAGGTGTTGTTACATACTAATTAAAGTATTCAAAGCTAGTTTTATTCTTGCATTAATCTGTAGCTAAGGTAAGACTATTTGTTTATCGCAATAAATTCTTATTTAAAAACTCTTTAGATTAATCTTGTTTATGACTTTATAATTTACTATTAAAGTTCTGACAACCAACCACTAAAAAACAATAAAAGGATAAAAGCAATTTTATATCTTTTATTAAAAAAAAACTTCTGACTGAGAAAAATCCGGCCACAACAAATCCTTTTCACTTATTATTGCATTGTTCTTATCAATTTTCCAATCGATTGACAATGTGCTATCAAAAAGGTTTATTCCTCGTTCAGATTCTTTATGGTAGTAATTATCACATTTATAGTTTACAATTGCTGTTTCGCTTAAAACCGAAAATCCATGAGCAAACCCTTGCGGAATATAAAACTGCCTCTTATTTTCAGATGATAACTCAACTGCATAATAAGAACCATATGTCTGAGAATCAACTCTTAAATCAAGAGCAACATCCAGAATTTTTCCAGTAACTACTCTTACTAGCTTTGTTTGAGCATAAGGTTCAATTTGAAAATGTAAGCCTCTTACAACCCCATAACTGGATTTTGATTCATTATCCTGAACAAATTCAGTTGTTAAACCAGACTCTTTATACCTTTCTCTATTATAACTTTCAAAAAAATACCCCCGATCGTCATTGAATATTGATGGTTCTATTATGAAAAGGCCTTTGAAACCAGTCTCGATAACATTCATTTTCCTAAATTATTTGTAATCAAATGTTTTAACTTTACCTGAAGCTATATCAAACAGGTATTCTCCGTATTGATTATTCTTCATACTCTCTGCAAGAGAAATTAGTTGCTTCTTGTCTATAAATTTCTTGGAATACGCAATTTCTTCAATACATGCAACTTTCAAACCTTGTCTGAATTCAATTGTGGCAATAAAGTTTGAAGCTTGAAGTAAGCTTTCATGGGTACCCGTATCTAACCATGCCATCCCTCTGCCTAAAAGTTCAACCTGCAAACGATTTTCTTCTAAAAAAATCCTATTCAAATCAGTAATCTCCAGTTCTCCTCTTTTTGAGGGCTTCAAAGCTTTTGCTTTTTCTACAACATCGTTGCTGTAAAAATACAAACCCGTAACTGCATAGTTTGATTTTGGTTCTGATGGTTTTTCTTCTATACTTAACACACTACCATCATCATCAAATTCCACGACACCATATCTTTGAGGATCTTTAACATAATAGCCATATACTAAAGCTCCGTCTTCAAGGTTTTCAGCCCTCATTAGTGTTTTTTGAAACCCAAAACCAAAATAAATATTGTCACCAAGAATTAAACAAACTGAATCTTTTCCAATAAACTCTTCTCCTATTATAAATGCCTGAGCAAGCCCATCGGGTGAAGGTTGAATAGCATATTCCAACTTTAATCCAATTTGAGAACCATCGCCCAAAAGGTTTTCATATAAGCCAATGTCATGAGGCGTTGATATTATCAATATCTCTCTAATTCCAGCCAACATAAGAGTTGACAAAGGGTAGTATATCATTGGTTTATCATAAACGGGTATTATCTGTTTCGATATACTTTTGGTAATAGGATACAATCTCGTCCCGGAACCACCTGCTAATATAATTCCTTTCACTTTTCTATATTTTAGTTTTAAAATATTCTATTGTCTTTAACAAACCTTCTTCCAGTTGAACTTTAGGTTCCCAACCTCTCAACATTTTTTTTGCCAAAGTAATATCTGGCTGCCTCTGAGTAGGATCATCCTGAGGCAGAGGTAAAAACACTAATTCTGATTTTGATCCAATCAACTCAATTACCTTTTGTGCCAGTTCAAGAATTGTAAATTCATTAGGGTTACCTATATTGACCGGACCATAAAAATCTTCTGGTGTATCCATCATTCTCACCATCCCTTCAACTAAATCGTCAACATACTGAAAACTTCGGGTTTGTCTTCCATCTCCATAAATTGTTATCGGTTTTCCTTTTAGAGCCTGGATAATAAAGTTTGACACCACCCTCCCATCATTCGGGTGCATGTTTGGACCATAAGTATTAAATATTCTAATAATTTTTATCCGTGCATTTGTCTGTTCCCTGTAATTCATGAAAAGTGTTTCGGCACATCTCTTTCCCTCATCATAACAAGCCCTAGGTCCAAGCGTATTTACATTTCCCCAATAAGTTTCAGGTTGTGGATGGACTTCTGGATCTCCATATATTTCACTCGTTGAGGCTTGAAGAATCTTAGCTTGTTTTCTTTTTGCAAGACCCAACATATTTATGGCTCCCATTACAGATGTTTTTATGGTTTTTATTCCATTTACCTGGTAATGAATTGGTGATGCCGGACAAGCTAAATTGTAGATTTCATCAACTTCAGCAAAAAAAGGCATTGTTACATCGTGCCGAATCACCTCAAAATATTTGTTGCTCATTAAATGAACGATATTTGATTTTGAGCCTGTAAAGTAATTATCCAACGAAATTACATCATTTCCTTCTTTGAGCAAACGCTCGCATAAGTGCGAACCAATAAACCCTGCACCGCCAGTGACAAGTATTCTCTTCATACTTTTTTATTTGGTTTCAAAGATATAAGCTTTTTATAAGCAGCAAAAATAAATATTCTTAAGTAAAAATGCCCTGGCTTTATCAACCAGGGCATTTTCAAAATAATTGAAACTTTCTTATTTTACAGTTGGGCGTCCCACGCTATAATAGGTAAACCCATTCTCGTTCATTTCTGCAGGTTCATAGATATTACGTCCATCAAAAACAAGTTTATTTTTCAAGAGTCTTGCAATTAGGTCATAATTAAGCACCCTAAACTCATTCCATTCTGTAATTAATAATAATGCGTCAGCATCTAATAATGCATCATACTGATCTTTAGCATAATAAATCTTATCTCCTACTCTTCTTTCAGCTTCTTCCATTGCAACAGGATCATAAGCTCTAACATTTGCACCAGCTTCAATAAGTTTATCGATTAATACTATAGAAGGTGCTTCACGCATATCATCAGTATTCGGTTTAAAAGAAAGCCCCCAGAAAGCAAAAGTTTTCTCCTTTAAATTTCCATCAAAGTGCTTTTTAATTCTTGCAAATAAAACTGTTTTTTGATTATCATTTACATTTTCAACAGCTTTCAAAATCTGCAGAGAATAATCATTTTCATCAGAGGTTTTGATCAATGCTTTCACATCCTTTGGAAAACAAGAGCCACCATAACCAATACCTGCATAAATAAACTTTGTACCAATCCTAGAATCAGAACCAATACCTTTGCGCACCATATTTATATCAGCGCCAACAATTTCGCAAAGATTAGCAATATCGTTCATGAAACTGATCTTTGTAGCTAACATCGAATTTGCTGCGTATTTTGTCAACTCAGCAGACGGAACATCCATAAAAAGTATTGGATGCCCATTCAATAGAAATGGTTTATACACCCTACGCATAATTTTCTCAGCCCTTTCAGATTCCACTCCTATAACAATTCTATCCGGTTTTAGAAAATCATCAATTGCATCACCTTCCTTAAGAAATTCAGGGTTTGAGGCTACATCAAAAGGTATATTAACGCCGCGTTTCTCTAATTCTTCTTTAATAACAGCTTTTACTTTTTCAGCCGTTCCAATAGGCACCGTGCTTTTTGTAACCATTACAAGATAGTCTGCCATGTGTTGACCAACCTCCCTAGCAACAGCAAGCACATATTGCAAATCAGCACTACCATCTTCATCCGGAGGAGTACCCACTGCACTAAAAATAACTTCACAACCTTCCAGGTTATCTTTCAAACTCGTTGAAAAGTGCAATCTGCCTTTTTCAACATTCCTTTCAACCATACTTTCAAGACCAGGCTCATATATTGGAATTACACCATTATTTAGGCCTTCGATCTTTTTTTTATCAATATCAACACAGGTTACATCAATTCCTGTTTCAGCAAAGCATGTTCCTGAAACCAATCCAACATATCCTGTTCCTACAACTGTTATTTTCACTTGTTTAAATTTTAGTTAAGTAATTGATATTTATTCACTTTTCTTAAACTATTTATATGGAGTTCATGAGCTTTGCAAGGTTAAACATATTCTTTTGTAAAGCGATTATTCGCTTCGCTCATGAAATCACTTTGTTAAGTTAAATTTTTTTATAAACCCCGAAGGGCTCAGCGTAAGCTAATCCCCCCTGCGCCTCCGCTAAAGCTTCAGCGGCACGCGGAATGAGGGTTTCATCTGTTTATTTTTTATTACTCCATTTTGTCAGACGGAACATCCACCAGACTTAACTTACATGTTACCAAGCAGTTTTTGTTAATAATCATGCTCGTGTGTGATTAAAATTAATCATGGATGTTTTATTTTTGTCTGTTTTTGATTCTTTGAGCAGGTAAAAATAGCAAAAAAACAACACTGCTATCATGACTTTTTTCCAATTACACCAATAGAGGTATTATTTTGGTGAAAACCCCATTTTTAAAAGATGAGCGATAAATCAACGAAGAATTAGTTGCCCATTTTTTGAAGAAACTTCATATTTGTATAATTTTACTCGATAACAAACAATTTCGATTATGAAAAATTACGAAAAAGGCCATAAGACGTACTTTCGTTACTCAAATAAGGAAGTAAGGTCAAAAAAATCGAGTTTACCATTTGCAATTTTCCTGGTGATACTTTTTTTAATCGCCTATTTATTTTTCAACAACTATTTTTTTGTATAACTAATTTGAAACTGTGAAAAAGCTTCCTTTTAAAACTTTAACTGCGTTATTTTTTCTTCTCCTTGCAAATTTTATCATTGCACAGGATGGAGAGACTCAAAATGTACACATAAAAATAATTCAAACAACTGATGTTCATGGAGCAATTTTTCCATATAACTTTATTCAGGATAAAGATGTTGATTATTCTTTGGCGCAAGTTCTTACTTATGTAAAAAAAGAAAGAGAAAATAATACTCAAGAAGTAATTTTACTTGATAATGGAGATATCTTGCAAGGACAGCCTGTTGTTTACTATTCGAACTTTGAAAAACCAAATGACAAACATATTTGTGCTGCGGTTATGAATTACATGAAATACGATGCAGCTACAATAGGGAACCATGATATTGAAGCAGGACACAAGGTATATGACAAATTAGTTAAAGAATATAACTTCCCATGGCTTGCCGCCAATGCCGTTAATAATGAGACTAATAGACCCTACTTTAAGCCTTATCATATTATCGAAAAGCAAGGTTTTAAAATTGCTGTTTTAGGATTAATTACTCCTGCTATTCCTGATTGGTTACCTGAAAATATCTGGGAAGGAATGCACTTTGATGATATGATTGAATCAGCTAAGAAATGGGTTAAATATATTAAGGAAGTTGAAAAACCAGACTTGTTAATTGGATTATTTCATGCGGGTGTTGACTATACATACAATAAGCAAACAGAAAATACCTATAAAAATGAAAATGCTTCGAAACTAGTGGCTATGAAAGTACCTGGTTTTGATCTTGTTTTAGCAGGGCATGATCACAGAGAATACAATGTTGATTTAAAAAATGATAATGATGAGACAGTGTTATTACTTGACCCAGGAAGCCATGCACAAAATGTTGCTGTAGCAGACATTACTTTTGTTAAGGATGAAAGTACAAAAAGTTTCACAAAGAAAATTGAAGGAAAACTCGTCAAAGTATCAGATTATGAACCTGATAGTTCATTTTTGAAAATTTTCAAAAAATATTACAGTGACACTTATAATTATGTTAACCGAGTTATTGGTAAAAGTAAAAAGAGCTTTAATGCAGAAGAAGCATTGTTTGGTGACTCAGAGTTTATGGATTTTATTCAGGAAGTGCAAATGAGCATTGGCAAGGCTGATGTTTCATTTACAAGCCCTCTTAGCTTTAGATTTGAAATACAAGAAGGTGATATTACTGTTAAAGACATGTTTAAACTATATCGGTTTGAAAATCTTTTGTATACGATGAAACTGAGTGGTCAGGAAATAAAGAATTATTTAGAATATTCTGCTGACCTTTGGTTTAACCAAATGAAATCTGAACATGATGCTTTGCTTAAATATACTAAAGATGAAAATAATACAACTCGACTGACAAACCCTTATTATAATTATTCTTCCGCTGCTGGAATTAAATATACTGTTGATGTTACAAAACCACTCGGTGAAAAAATAACTATTCATGGTTTTGAAAATGGGGGAAAGTTTGACTTGAATAAACAGTATAGAGTAGCCATAAACTCATACAGAGGAAATGGTGGCGGTGGTCATTTAACCAGAGGGGCAGGTATAAAAAAGGAAGAACTAAAAAACAGAATTGTATTCTCAACCGAAAAAGACCTGCGCTATTATATCATAAAATATATTGAAGAAAAACAGGTAATTGATCCTAAAAAAAGAAACAATTGGAATATTGTTCCTGAAAGTTGGTGGTTAAAAGCAAAAAAAGGAGATTATGCTCTCCTTTTCCCGGCAAAATAAATATTTCGGATTATTTTCTATTCTTCTTCGGTTGGAATTAGTTCGAAAGGGACATCGATAAGATCATCGTATTCTTCTCCAGCTTCTTCCAACGCTTCATCATCTTCGGGGTATATCCATCTGATTAATACGTCTTTACCTGTTTCATAGACACTTTCAAGCTTTTGCATAATAATAAACAGAACTTTTGATGAAGCTGTATTATAATACTGCAAACGAAATTCAAAAACCGTTTTATCAAGAGCATGATCTTTATATTCATCCAACCAATCCATTACTGGTTGATAAAATTCAACAACATTCTCAGGACATGATTTCCCATAAACTTCAAAAATCTCATTATCGATATCCAGTGTAATTCCAGGCTTTAACCCTTCCGATCCGTATTTTATAATCTTCATTGTTCTTCTTTTAATTACCAGAAATTAATCAGTAAAAACATACAACAAACAAAATTCCAAAAAGTTTAATAACTGAATTTATTTTCTGTTATGCAAATATAGTTAATACAATGTGCCAAAACAATCACAAAATTATTTTTTTTACTAAAGATACAAAGTAATTATTTGATTAGACCTTGTTTAAGGTGAAAAAAAATGAACTTCCTTTTCCTAATTCACTCTCGACCCAAATTGTTCCACCGTTTTTTTCAACAAATTCATTGCATAGTATAAGACCCAGTCCAGACCCCTTTCCCTTTGAATTATCCATTGTAGACTTTGTTAATCCTCTAAAGATAGTTTTTAGGTTCTCTTCATGAATACCAATGCCTTGATCACGAATTTCAACCAAATAGTTTTTATCTTGCTCTTCTACATTAACAGAAATTTCAGTTTTTTCTTCGGAGAACTTTATAGCATTGTTTATAAGATTTCTGATAATGCTATTCAACATATTTTCATCAGCTAAAACATGATAATCTCCGTTAAAATTCTTTTTTATAGTAATGTTTTTCTTTTCAGCATTAATTTTAAGCAAATCAATATTATTTTGAACCAATTCACCTAAATCGATGGTTACCTGTTTAAATTTAATCTGACGTGTTTGAGAAAGAGCCCAATGAAGAAGGTTTTCCAATAAATCGTACAATCTTTTAGCTCCATGCCGTATTTCTTTTATGAAGTCACGCCTTTCTTTTTCATCCAACTCATGGTAATCTTCATCAAGCAATTCTGTCAGAGCCAATAATGGGTTAAATGGGTTTCTGAGGTCATGGGCAATAATTGAAAAAAATTTGTCTTTTGTTTCATTCAATTGCTTAAGACTTTTTTCTGAATCAAGAAGTTTTAAGTTGGTTTGCTCTAGTTGCTTATTTTTATATGCAAGGATTTTATTGGTTTTAAGTTTGACTAAGAAACTATAGGCTGAAATAATAATTAGCAGCGCAACTACACCAACAATAAAGAAAAAGCCTTCTGTACTTGTAAATGGTGGACGCACCACGATACTTACTTCAACGCCCTCATTATTAAATACTTTATCATTATTTGAGCCACGCACTCTTAAGGTATATTTACCAGGATCAAGATTAGTGATCATTATCGATCTTTTATTCCCATAATCGATCCATTCGCTATTAATTCCATCAATTTTATACTGATAGGTATTTTTCCCAGGCTCGGTAAAATCCAGGGCAGCAAACTCAATTGAGAAAATATTTTTGCTGTAATCCAATTCAATCTTATTCTCTTCTGAATTGTATTTTGAAATAAACACATCTTTATTAATCCATTTATCATCCTCCAATAAAGCAAAACTTGTAATAACAATCTCTGGAACAAAAGAATTTGTTTTTATCTGTGCCGGATGGAAATAAACCAATCCTGAATTTGTGCCAAAATACATCCAGCCATTTTTATCCTGATATGCAGCAGCCCAATTAAAACCATCGCTCAAAAGACCATCTGATATATCGTAATTTGTAAACTGTTCTGTTATTGGGTCAAACTGTGAAAGCCCTTTTGAGGTACTGATCCACAGAAAACCTGAATAATCTTCAAGCATAGCCATCACCTCGTTACTTGCAAGCCCATTTGCCTGATGATATTGTGTAAAAGTATGACCATCAGGATTCAGTTTATTAATACCTGCACCAGAGGTTCCAACCCATAAATTACCCAAATGGTCCTCAAAAATTGTATGAATATTATTACTTCCTAACGACTTTGAGTTGTTATACTCACTTTTAAAACTTGTAATTTTCGAGGTTTTCAAATCAATGCGGTTAAGTCCATTGGAATAGGTGCCGACCCATAAAAAACCTTCATGATCCTGATACAAAGCTGTAATATAATTATCGCTTAGAGAGTTATTATTTGAAAAGTCTTTTTTGTAGGTAATAAAATAAGGAGCCTGAGTTTCAGATGTATCAACCATTTTGTTTAACCCATCTCGGGTTCCTATCCATAAAAAACCTTTATTATCAATTAACAAAGAATTTATCTGATTATTGGAAATACCTGTTGAATCGCCAGTATTGTTATAGTTCTTTATACCATATTTACCATCCAATAATTCAATTACATCCAATCCACCAGTATGTGTTCCTAACCATATTTTTCCGGGTGAGTATGTGGCTGCCCAAATTTGATCATCAGATAACAAGTTTCTTTTACTAAACTCATTATCGAAACAACTTACAGAGAAATCACCTATGCTGTAAGCGCAAACTCCACCGCCATCTGTTCCTAACCAAATACTACCTGATGTATCCGCTACTATTGTAGAAACACTTGGGTGAGATAAACTCATTGGTTTATTCGGCACATATGCCAGACTATAAAATTTCTTTCTTTTCAAATCAAGTTTGTTTACTCCTCCACCTTTTGTTCCCACCCACAAAATCTTTGATTTATCTTCGTAAATGCTCCAAACTCTATTATTACTCAGGCTATGTGGATTTGTAATATCAAACCGATAATTTACAAAAAAGTCTTTCTCTTTAACATACAGACTAAGACCGTGTTCAGTACCAACCCAAACTTTCTTTTCTGAATCTTCAAACAATACATTTATAACATCATCACTAATACTTGAAGTCTTAGATATATTGTATTTGTAATGTTTCAACTTATAAGTGCTCCTATTCATTTTATACAGCCCGTCTGATGTTCCTACCCAAAGTAGTCCATTAGTATCAATTAACAAAGCTTTGGTAGTAAGTCGTTTTCTTCTATCAAAACTTTCATAGCCAAGAACAATGTGTTTAAATGTTCCGGATTTAGAATCAAGATAATCAAGACTATTATTTGTACCTATCCACAGATTATTCTGTTCATCTACCACAATTGCATTTACATCATTTGATGAAATTGAGCTGGTGTCCTTTTCATTATGAAGATATCTTGTAATTTCAAATGTTTTAGTGTTTAGTTTGTTTAAACCACCACCTGAAGTTGCAATCCATATGTTTCCAGTTTTATCTTTAGCAAGAAACCTTATATGATTGCTACTTATGGAGCTAATATCAGATTCATCATTGACAAAATGCTTGAATTCGTTAGTCAGTGGATCAAATCGACTAAGTCCTTTATAATAAGTCCCAAACCATAAGTATCCATCATCGTCGTCTAACACTACACCAAAATTATTAGATAGCAATGAGTTTTCATTATAAGGCTCGTGGTAGAATTGCTTAAAATTATATCCATCGTATCTGTTTACCCCATCCTGTGTAGCAAACCACATGAAACCATATTGGTCCTGGATTATTGAGTAAACATTGTTGTGTGAAAGACCATTATCTCTTGTCAATCGAACAAAACGCACATCCCCTTGTGCCTCGGCATTATAGCCAAAGAAAAAACAAAGAAATAACAAACTTCCTATTATTCTCACACCTTTATTCATTCAATCCTCATTGCTTTGATGAAATCCTCATTCCAACCACCAGAATATCATCAACTTGCCGTTCATGACCTTTCCATTTGTTAAAAGTGTTCACAATCTCGGTTTTTTGTGCCTCCATGCTTTCTGATGAATGACTTAGCAGTAATTGCTTAAACCTGCTGTATAAAAATTTCAACCGTTTTGGTCCGCCAAACTGATCAGCAAAACCATCTGAAAACATGTATAAACAATCACCATCTTTTACATCAAACGACATTAAATTATATGGCTTTCTTGCTTTATGCGAAATCCCAATTGGATTCTTATCAGCCTTAAACTCAATTAAGACCTTATTTTCAACCCTTTGCAACACCTCACCATTTTTACTACATTCCTTCTCAAGCTCAGTAAACTCTTTATCTGACTTAAGTTCCCGTACCAGGTAAACCGGATTGTAAGCACCAGCATATTCTAATTGCATTTTTTTATGGTTCAGGGTACAAACAGCCAAATCAATTCCATCTTTGGGCTTTCCTACTTCATCTGTTTGATGTAATGAGCTAACCACATTTTCTTTAAGAAAATCTAATACTGAGGCAGGATTTGTTACATTCCTTTTAATAATAACTTCATTCAATAAAGTAACACCTAACATGCTCATAAAAGCACCTGGAACACCGTGTCCTGTAGAATCAGCAGCAACTATAATTGTTTTTTCACCTTTACTATTTTCGACTTTATTGGCCCAATAAAAATCACCACTGACAATATCTCTGGGCTGATAAAATATAAAATGTTCATTCAGTATTGTTTTTAAATGCTCTTTGGGTGGCAAAATGGCTGATTGAATATTTCCCGCATACTCAATACTATCTGTAATTGCCTTTTTCTGCAAAACTATTAAGTCACGTTGTTCAATTACATAATCACGCTGGCGTTCAATCTCATCACGCTGGCTTTCAACTTCATCACGTTGGGCTTCAATCTCCTCTTTTTGTGCCTGAATTTCTGCAGTCCGCTCTTTCACTTTTTGCTCCAACTCAGCATTCATTTTATCTATATGCGAGACATATTCATGCAGCTTAGAGGTCATAACATTGTAATTTTCAGAAAGTTCCCCAATTTCATCATTCGTCCGAACCAAAGTGTAATTTTCAAGTTGGCCACCTGTAGTCTTTTGCATATTCCTCAAAAGCTCTTTTACAGGATGTATTATATCAGAATTGGTCCATCTAACAAATAAAATCAGGTAAATAATAGTAACAAAAATGCCAGCTCCAATTCCAAAAAACATCAAAATAGTATCTACTACATTTATGTATTTGGGATCATTGTATTCAATAAAGGCTTTTTTATCAGCTTCGTCAAACATCACATCGTATTTCCCGAAAACTACTTTTGTTTCCCCTGTGGTAGGTTCGTATAGACCAACCTCAGATAAAGAAGTAAGACTCATAAACAAGTAGGCAACAACAATCGTAAGTGGAAGCAATGTGGTGAGAAAACTAGAAAAAACAAGTCTGTATTTAATTTTACCTCTTTTATTCCTGAATATTTTTTTTCTAAGCTCTTCGGTAGTAAATATATGCTGGATATATTTAAGCTGCATGTTATGTTTCTGCCAGGTATAGGTTAGTGCTATTGTTAATATACTGGACAACAAAAAGATATACCAAAATTTCAAAAACATTTCACGTCTGAATTCTTCTTCAAATACATCGCTAATAAAAAGCTGGTCAATTAGGATATAATTACGAATAAGAAATGGAACTGCAATTATTGCAGCAACAATTGTGGGATTATAAAGTATTGTTTTTCGACAAAATTGTTGAATCCGTTTTGGAATATTCCTCTTTTTCCTTTTTCGCCTAAAATATATTTTATAGGGCAAAGAAAAAACAAAAGCAAGAACAAGAGCAACTAGAATCCAATTAAAAAAAATTGATTCACCCCTAGAAAAATATCCTTTATTATCAGTATCACCTAAATCGATATTTAGATTGGACGAAGACCCAACCAAAGAGTCTTCTACAATTATCTCAGCGTGTTTGACCAATGAGTCTAACTCTTTTAAACTATCAGGATTAAATTTAAAATTCTTAGCGATATTAATTAGACTATCCTGCTTCTCTTCTAACTCCTCCGCAGCTTCGACAATACTATCTCTGGATTCCTTTTTCAATAAATTTAACGCATCACCTTTCAATAATTTTGGTGAATAGCTAATATAAAGAATTCCCAACACAGGTGAAATCAACATATAGTAGAGAGTAATCGGAAAGATTAAAATTCTCACCCCCCTGTATTTTGGTACTTTTCCCATCGTATCCTATTCGTTTTCCTCAAAAATAAGTTAAAAATAACTTTATTGACAAAAATATAATTTAAATATCGATTACAGATCCGTTTATGATAATAATCAATTAATAAAAAGTATAAAATTCTATACTTTTACACCTTTATAGAAAAGAACAATACTGTTTTCTTTTTTTAAACGTGTAAAATTCACAAAATAAAATGAGTTTAATAAACTTAACACCAGTACATTATATTGGCTTGATTTATATTTCATTTGCTCACTTAACTGATGGGGTCTTTAGTAAGGATGAACAAACTTCCATCTGGAAGTGCCTGAAGAAATGGATGCCTGATCATTCGGATCATAACAAGTTTTCAAGGATTATGGACGAGGTTATGCAATGGTATAAGCAACTGCAGTTACAGGATGATTTTGAGGAGAACTTGAAAGAGTTTGCCAAGCGCATGAATGAGTATGAGTGGTTCACAGATAAAAAGAAAGAAGAATGTCTGAAAGACTTAAGAAGCATTGCCCTTGCAGACAAGCAATTTTTAGATAGTGAAAAGAAATGGATGCGCGATATTGCCAAATTATGGAACATCGAACAGAAAGTAATGAGAAGGGTCGTTAAATAGTACAATCTTTTATGGCTTTTCTAATTCTTAGTATAATTTCCAGTAGTTTAATCTACATTACATTTAAGTTATCAGGCAAATACAAGGCGTCTATATTTCCAGCAATAATCACCAACTACATAACTGCCTCATTTACGGGCTATTTATTAAGAGAAAAGGATTTCAGCTTAACTGAAGTAGTTGCTGCTGAATGGTTTTATACCTCCATCATTATTGGCATATTATTTATAATGATGTTTTACCTGATTGGACTTTCTACACAAAAGGCTGGCATTACAATTACAAGCATTAGTACAAAAATGTCGGTAATTTTTCCAATGTTATTCTCCATAATATATTACCAGGAAAATATCTATGTAATAAAGATTGCAGGAATGATATTGGCAATTGCATCCATCTTTTTATCAACCATTCAGGACAAAGCAGATGGAACGTCAACAAAAAGTCTTTTGTTTCCACTGATTTTATTTTTTGGAATGGGAATAGTTGACTCCACTGTTAAATTCAACCAGGAAGAATATCTGTTGAATACTGGAGTAATTGAGTCAACAACCGTTGTTTTTGCAGTTTCAGCAATCATAGGGCTGGGTATTCAACTTACTTTTAACATTAAGAAAATCAAAAAGTTAAAAGTCAGCACAATTGCACTTGGAATTATTTTAGGACTTGCAAACTTTGGTTCACTTTATTTTCTTATTCTGGCGTTAAATTCTAATTTTCTGGATAGTTCCGTTATATTTGCTGTAAATAACACTGCAATTATTCTAATTTCTGTTTTAATTGGCAGATTTTTCTTTGAAGAAAAACTAAATAAACTTAACTGGCTTGGAGTTGCAGTTTCTGTAGTAGCAATACTATCTTTATCAATATAAAAAGTTAAATGACTGACACTTACAGAACAATAAAAGATAAATCAGAAGGAACTTTTAAAGATCGTGGAAGTAAATTTTTTGCATTTGCGTTTCCGGTTGAAAATGAAGATGAAGTAAATGAGTGTAGGGCTGAACTAAGAAAAAAATATCACGATGCAAGACACCATGTTTATGCATTTCATATTGGAATTGAGAACCCAATATTTAGAGCAAGTGATGATGGCGAACCCTCTAATTCTTCTGGTCCACCGGTACTTGGGCAGATTCGCTCTTATGAGCTCACAAATATTTTAATAGTTGTTGTCAGATATTTTGGAGGCACAAAGCTTGGCGTACCAGGCTTGATAAATGCCTACAAATCAGCAGCTATGGATGCCATTGAAAATAGTAAGATTATTGAAAAAATAATTGAGAAAAGCCTTAAAATAGAATTTGAATATCCTCACATGAATGAGGCAATGAGATTAACAAAATCTGACGACATTCGCATCGCCAATCAAAGTTTTGAAATATCATGCTGCATGGAACTAATGATAAGAAAAAGCATGTACGAACAAGTATATCAAAGCTTTGCAAATAATCATCATATTAAAATAGTAGAATAAAATCTGGAAATTAGAACTTCGATAATTCCTCCAAGTTCCAATTTCAAATTTCAAATTCCTAAATTAATCCAGCTCCTTACGGTAATTCTGTTCCCATTTCCAGGCCGATAAAGTCATCTCATCCAGACTTTTCTCCGCTTTCCAGCCAAGTTCGTCATTAGCAAAGGTAGTATCAGCCCAAATTTGAACAATATCCCCTGCCCTTCTGTCGACTACTTTGTAATTTAATTTAGAGTTACTCACTTTTTCGAATGACTTAATCACTTCAAAAACAGAAAAACCGTTACCTGTTCCTAAATTGAACATTTCGTAGGCCGTTTTGTTTTCCTTTTCAATCAATCTTTCAATTGCCACAATGTGCGCTTTTGCCAAATCAACCACATGAATATAATCTCTAATGCAAGAACCATCAGGTGTGTTATAATCATCTCCAAAAACACTTAGTTGTTCTCTGATACCATAAGCTGTTTGAGTAATAAATGGCAACAAGTTATTCGGCACTCCTCTTGGTAACTCTCCAATTATTCCTGAATGATGGGCACCAATTGGGTTAAAATACCGTAATGCAATTCCTTTTATTGAGGCACCAGAATTAATCGTATCTTTTAAAATATTCTCGCAAGCCTGTTTGGTATAGCCATATGGAGATTCGGCTTCCTTAATTGGTGCCTTTTCGGTCACAGGAAGTACATCAGGCTGTCCGTAAACAGTGCATGACGAAGAAAATACAAAGTTTTCAACTCCATATTTTTTCATTGCACCCAAAAGGTTTATCATACCTCCAAGGTTATTTTTATAATAAAAAAGAGGGTTGTCAACCGATTCACCAACAGCCTTTGCAGCTGCAAAATGGATAACACCAACTATATCATTATTTTCAACAAAAAAATCAGCCAATTTTTGCTCATTTAATAAATCAAACTCGTAAAATTTTGGCTTAACACCAGTTATTTGTTTTATTCGATCTATAATGAAACTTTCTGAATTAGATAAATTATCAATAATCAAAACTTCGTATCCTTGATCAATTAATTCAACTACTGTGTGCGAACCGATATACCCTGTTCCCCCGGTTACTAAAATCTTCTTATTCATAAATGTTTGTTTTTTGTTAAAATGTAGAAGCTTCTATATTACTTCTAAATATAATTAACCTTAAAAAAAGATTAACGAATTATTAAAATTAGATGAACAAAATCAGCCAAAAATAAGAAAATAAAATTATCTTTGCGGTGTAAAAATATGCCAAAAGAGAAAACTAAATATCGCCAAAAATCATAGAAAAAGCAAAGTCTGTTGACTTTGCTTTTTTTTGTTTGGCAAAAATCTAATTGATTTCCATAAAGCATATAATATCTTACATATCAACATCTTAATATTAAAGTGACTTATGAAAAACAGAAGCATGGTTTCAATCGAAGATTATTCGAAAGATGAAATCTTTAAAATTCTTGAACTCGCAGAGCATTTTGAACAAAACCCCAATCAAAAAATTCTTGACGGAAAAGTGATTGCTTCACTATTTTTTGAGCCTTCAACACGAACACGATTAAGTTTTGAAAGTGCTATTAACAGGTTAGGTGGTCGAATTATCGGTTTCAGCGAAGCCGGAAGTTCAAGTGTTTCAAAGGGGGAATCGTTAAAAGATACCATTTTAACTGTGAGTAAATACTCCGATCTAATTGTAATGCGTCACCCACTTGAAGGTGCTGCCAAATATGCCAGTGAAGTTTCAGATGTACCTATTGTAAATGCAGGAGATGGAGCAAATCAGCATCCAACGCAAACAATGCTTGACTTATATTCAATAAAAAAGACACAGGGCACACTTGAAAACCTGAATATCTTCTTTGTTGGTGACTTAAAGTATGGAAGAACAGTTCATTCATTGCTAATGGCCATGTCGAATTTCAACCCTGTTTTCAACTTTATTTCACACGAAAAACTTCAAATGCCTAAAGAATACAAACTTTATCTTGATGAACTTGGCATAAAATACTACGAACACTCTGAGTTCACAGATATTATCTCAAGGGCTGATATTATTTACATGACAAGGGTACAAAGAGAACGCTTTTCGGATCCTGTTGAGTACGAAAAAACCAAAAACGTTTATGTTTTAAGAAATTCGATGCTTAAAAACACAAAAGAGAACTTAAGAATATTGCATCCACTACCAAGAGTAAATGAAATTAGCCAGGATGTTGACTCAAATCCTAAAGCTTATTACTTTGAGCAGGCAGAAAATGGAGTTTATGCCCGCCAGGCAATTATTACAAGTATTTTAGGTTTAGCTTAACTTTTTTAGAACATAATAAGAATAAACAATCATGAAAGAAGAAAAAAAATTACAGGTAAGCGCCATTAAAGAAGGCACTGTGATTGACCATATACCGGCAAATAATCTTTTTAAAGTAATCAAAATCTTAAACTTAAACTCATTGGTTGACCCTGTGACTTTTGGTTCAAATCTCGACAGCCAAAAGTTTGGGAAAAAGGCCATTATTAAAATGAGCAACAAGTATTTTGATGATGAAGAAATTAACAAACTCATTCTGGTTGCTCCTGAAGCACGACTGAACATTATTAAAGATTACAAAGTTGTTGAGAAAAAGCAGGTTAAGGTTCCTGCAAGCATTACAGGTATTGCCAAATGTGTAAACCCAAAATGCGTAACCAATAACGAAGAAGTAGTGACTAAATTTAAGGTAATGTATAACGAAAGTGTAGATTTAAAATGCCACTACTGCGAGAAAATTACAGATCAAGAGCACATTGAGATAATCATATAAAAGTCTTTAAGTTTCAATCCAATTGAAAGGCTGCTTCCTGGTTTGAAAGCAGCCTTCCAACTATTTAACCTTATACCTAATTTGTTTGCCCCAGAAGTTCTTTATCCGGGTTAAATTGGTAAGCAAGAATTTTGAAATCATCCCCCCTTTTTACAAAATCAATTCTTTCGTAAACCTTCCCATTAGTGTTGTCTACGGTATAATTCAATTTTGTAATTGTCAGTCCATCAATTGTTTCAGTATGAAAACCGGTATTCTTATACGAAACCAGCCTACCCCAATATTGGCTCCTGGATTTAAGTAAATCCATCCATTTTTCTTTAGGGTGCGCTTTAATTGCCTGCTCATCAAGCAGGTTTACAATCATTTCATATTCGCCATTTTTCAGGTGTGCGTAAAACTTGTCTCCTTTTTCTCCTGATTGCGAAACAGAACTGCAAAAGAAGCCGGAAATTGCAATTCCAAACAAAAGTCCAAAAATCAATAAATAAATCCGCTTCATTTGTTTTAAAATTTAAGCTTATTGAATTTACAACCTTTTTTTTTAATAATCAAGGAAACTTGGCAATCACTATACAAATATTGACAAAACACCAAATTCATTTGTCGAAATTCTATGATTTTGAGCTAAATAAATGGCTGCACTTCACAAAAAAGTTATTAACAGCTCCAACAGTCAATATTCATTTGGCATAAAAGAAAATGAACAATTGGCAGTTTACACCTAACCAAAGGAACTAAAATCAATTTGTTTACCATGACCCTAAAGGGAGTAAATTACCGCAGAATCATATAAAAGAATCATTGGTAAGCTCATTTTTTAAAACTAAATTCGTGTTCTACTCAATAAATACATTTTTAATGAAAAAAGTCAATTCAAACAAAACCCCAATCTACAGAGATTCAGGTTTTTATCTGGCTACTACCGAAAACACATTAAAAACTTTTAAATCGGAAGTGGGGCATCCACATGAACCCGAAAATTATATTTACTCAAGGTATCGTAATCCAACTGTGGTTGCCACTGAGAAACATATTGCAAAGGTTGAAAATGCTGAATGGACACTGCTTGCGCAAAGCGGAATGGCAGCCATTGACATAGCCCTTTCAATATTTCAGGAGGCCAATGATAACGCACCCTGGTTATTTTTTACAGAAATATACGGTGGGACTAATAGCTTTATCGAGCTTGTATTAAAACGCAGGCGTGGAATAAATATTCAGCGATTTTCGCCAGATGGTGACTCCTATGACTTAGAAGCATATATTTCGGCACTCGACAAAACCAAACCAAAATTGGTTTATTTCGAGGCTATTTCAAACCCGATGCTAATTGTTGCTGATGTAAAAGCAATAATTGGGGAAGCTAAAAAACGTGGAATTATTACAATTATCGACAACACTTTTGCCACACCCTATTTATGGAAACCTCTTGAAGATGATGCGGATATTGTTGTCCACAGTGCAACCAAATATCTTTCTGGCCATGGTAACATTTCAGCAGGTGTTCTTTGCGGAAATAAAAAAGAGTACTTGCAAGCTGCTATTGAATATAGAAAGTGGGTGGGACACATGATAAGTCCTGATGACGCCTATCGTTTAAACACACAATTACATACATTTGAACTTAGGGTAAAGCAGCAAATGGAAAGTGCATTTAAACTGGCTAAGTTTATGGACAATCATGAAAAAATTGAAAAGGTAATTTATCCTGGATTAAGCTCTCATCCAACCCATAAAATTGCTTCTGAATTATTGAAGAATAAAGGTTATGGTGCGATTATAACTTTTCAGCTTGCCGGAGCAACCAATGATACAAAAAGGAAAAACAGCGAGCAGTTTATTTCAAAAATTACTGAACATTTTGACCTGATTCCTACCCTAGGTGATGTTGAAACCATATTTATGCCTATTGATGCTGTTTGGGGCGATAAATATCCATTTCCAGGCACATTAAGATTATCAATTGGTATTGAACCTTATGATTATATTGAAGGAGTTATTTCGAAGGCTCTTGAGTTAGTATAATCGGGAATGATTGGTTGGATCGTTTCCTATAACTTTTATCTGCAAAATAGCAGGAAGACCAAAGTCGGGAGTCAGAAGTAAATCTGGCTCCCATTAAACTTCGGTCTTCCGACTTCTGGCTTCGAGCAGAACTATTTCTTAATAAATCTTTCTTTATAAATATTGTCTTTATCAATAAACTCAATGATATACATTCCTGATTCAAATGAGCTAACATCTAATCCGTCCATTAACTTATCACCCTTAATGAACATTCTTTCTGCACCTTTTGTATCAACAATTTTAACCATTACTTCAGATAAGTTTCCTGCTTCAATTCTTAAGATATCATAAACAGGGTTAGGGAATATCTTAAGCTCCTTATATCTGAAACCTTTAATTTCATTATCCGAAGCAAAACCTTGCAATACATATGATGAAGACATTAAACCATTTGTGAGACAGAAGTTAGTTGATTCTGAAGAACCGAAAGAGCCTCCTGAAGCCAGTACTTCTGAGCCATTTGTTAAGCTGTAGCTGCCACTTCCATAGCTGCAGCAAATACCATCACCATAAGAATCATTAATAATGAATGTATAGCAGCCATCTGCAAGACAATTAGTTGCAGTTACTGTTGAACCATCTGGCTGGCTTCCATAAGTACCACCTGAAGCAACTGTAGCTCCACCATTATCTTTAATTGTCCAACTTGTTTCTTCTGGATAATTGTCAAGTACTATTGTTAATGTAACATCCGTACAACCACCTGTGCTTCCTAAGATTATCTCAATGTTATCAATCGTAATATCACTGGTGTAGTTTGTTCCGGTAGTTCCAAAGAATTTTAACTGAACATTTCCACCTGCATACGATGCCAAAGATACACTGGCTGAGTACCAGCTATTTCCTTGATCCCCCGATTTAGTCCAAATAGTTGACCAGCTTCTGCCTTCTGGTTTTGCTCGTAATTCGAGGGTTCCCATTGCAGTTCCATACATATGGTAATCAAAACTTACAGAAGGATTTACATCAGAAGGTATTGCAAAACACGGGCTGGTTAAACCTGCAGTTTTACTTGGGAATCCTGTTCCATTGGTTGATGATTCGATGTACATGTAATAGGTTCCATCACTTGCAGCTGATGGTCCAGTACCAGAAGAAGGAGTTCCGCTTGCATCACGGGTCCAGTTTAAATTATCACCGGTATCTTGTGTCCATAAACCAAGTCCGCTTTCAAAGCTTTCTGAATATGGGAAGGATGAAACGGTATTAGTACATTCACTAGTAGGATCAAGCGTGGTAACATTTATTGATGAACTTGCAGTTGATGTGTTGCCTGCAGCATCTTTTGCAATAACATAGAATGAATATGTAGTAGATGCAGTTAAGCCTGTTATGTTTGCAGAAGTGCCTGTCACACTACTGTACAACGAACTATTTCTATAAACATCATATCCTGTCACACCGACATTGTCAGTTGAAGCTGTCCAGTTTAGAACACAAGAAGTTTGAGTTATACCAGATGCTGAAAGGTTTGCAGGAGCAGTTGGATCTTCTGTATCTCCACCACCAGTGGTAATTGAAACAGTATAATCTTCTACTTCACCATAACTGAATGTTTCGCATTCTGTTGGAGCACCGTTATATTTCATTGAAACTCGCAAGCGAGTAATTATTTCAGCTACACTTGGAACAGTTAGTGTTCCACTAACAGTTGTATTACTCACTGAACCAGCATCAAACACTAATTCATTCGCGTCTGAGAAATCACCATCACCGTTTAGGTCAATCCAGATTTTCCAGTATTCGTTGTACGAGGAGCTTCCAAAGCCAGGGGTCAAAGACACGCCGTATGATTGACCAGCCTGTAAATCAATAGTTTGACCGGTAAAGTTTGTATAACCTGCTGCACCTGAAGTATTGGTGAAACTACCAATTCCTACACCAGCAATCCATTCATAAGATGAATTGTTTCCTTTAGAGGTACAGTAAGAAGTATTGCCATATTCAGAACCAATACCAACTGCATACATGGCATTAGTTGTTTGGATTACCTCATTTGAACCAGCACCATACAAATCCTCAGCAGATTGTATAGCAGCTGTTCTTGCATCTGCATATTGTGAACTGGCACTTAAATAAACACTTTCCATTCTGTATGCAATTGCTGCAGCTTTATCAATTCCAATACCTGTTACATTAAAACTGTCACCATTGTCGTTTGTACCTGATTTACCTACACTCAAAATATAAAACCAATGGTTCAATACTCCACTATTATAATGTACTCCACCATTGTCAGCTGAACCAGTATACCAGTTTGTTCCTAAGTAAGTGTCGGGCTGACTGTAATCATTAGGGTTGCTCATTGAACGAATTGGCCCACCAATTTCTTCACCAATTAGCCAGATACTCTTACTTGGATCGGCATAATATTCAACGGCGGCCGCCCAAATATCTGAAAAGCCCTCATTCATTGCACCAGATTCATAAGAGTAGTTCAAGTTACATGTATTCTCTGTAATAGCATGTCCAATTTCATGAGCTACCACATCAATACAAGTAAGTGGCTGAAAACTAGTTCCATCGCCGTAAGTCATTACAGAGCCATTCCAGAATGCATTGTCCTGATTAGAATAACCGTATTCAACAAGGTCAAAGTGCACATAATTCTTAATAGTAGCACCACTGTTATCAAAGCTATTTCTTCCATGCTCCGAAGCCCAGTAATCCCAAACTTTTTCTCCGCCCCAATGTGCATCAAGTGCAGCATTATCTTTGTCTGAATTATTATGCTCTGCTGAAGTCCAGTTATTATCATTATCGGTAAAATCTACAGCACTGTTGTAATTAATCCCCATATTCATATCAAAAGTCTGAACCTTTCTGGTGCCCGATTCACGTAATCGATAAGAACCATTGTAGCTATCGGTGGTAATTGTTTGGGTTCCACTATACCTGGTAGCTGCTGTTCCGTTTGCATCTGCTAAAATAGAATAGAATTTCTTGTATTCTTTGGCGATGTTAGTAGCAGAATGGTTATGGTTAACATTGTTGCAATGCTTAATAATGTCATTTTTGTTAACAATCTTTCCTGTTTTTGCATCAACATAAATATAGCTTCGGCTTAATGGTCTTTCGGCATAAATATTGAATTTATAGGCAAGAACTGGCTTTAATTGTTCATCCCTATCATTACTTAAAAGATTTTGAGCTATCACTAATTCCCCTTTAGGATAAAAAGTTCCTGCCTTTTCTGTTTTCTTAGCAAATTCTTCATTCTCAGGGTCCTGCCACATGTATTTCTGAGCGCCAATATAACTCATTGCTTTGCTTAGCGCAGCTTCCTCAGATAATGTTGGTGTAGTTTTGAATCCATTGTTCAGTAAAAGATATTCTCCATTTAAGGATTCAATTTTACCATTTCGTTTATTTACAGTGTAAATTCCATGCTCAACTTTTACTCCATTGTAATACTGTTGGAATTTTTCATGGGTAAAACCAATGTTGTCAGTTTCACTGGCAATTTGTTTTAATTCGTCTTTACTTTGGGTTAAAACATAAGTTCTAAGAACAGCCTCTGAATTAGCTGCTGCTTTTGTGTTAGCCGTATTCAACTTTATGAACCACGGCGTTCCGTTTTGGCTAACAAAACACTTTTCAACCACTTGTGCATTTATGGCTGACATTAATAAAAAGCACACAATTAAAGGTAAAATTCTTTTCATAACGTAATTATTTTGGTTTATGACATAGCAATTTATCCCTTAAAAATACCAATTCAAAGTTCAACGCATAGAAATATGTAAATGTGTAATCATAAAGCAGGATTTCGTCAACTAATGGAGTAAAAATGTAAAATTCAGGAGTCAAAAGATCAAATAATGGAGCAAATAGATCTAAAACAATATATTCTAATTGATTAGATAAAGAAGGACTGGAGGTATTAATAAAAACTTCAACTCTCAATAGCAAAGAGAATTGTCAAAATGCATTAGTCGCCATCAAAAGATTTCTTTTCTATAAAGATCCAGGTTCTCAATAAGCTATGAAGCAAACTAACAATTAATTACTTTGCCCTCCCAATTATTGCCACCCTTTTTTACTAATAACAAGCCGCTTTGATCATGATCAATTGTGCCAATTAGTCTCCCCTCTGTGTTCCAAAATGCACTTTTGCCAGCAGCCTCAGTGTTCCAAACTTTACCACCAAAATTGGACATTAATATGTTCATAGAGTGTCTTTTAGCGTAAGTACTGAGATTTGAATACGCTTCAGGAATACCGTTTTTGCTAAAAAAAATACTGGGCAAATAAATTGTAGAACCTGAATTACAAGCATTTCCAGCATGCTCAGGATGGTCTATATCGGCACAGATGGCTAAGGATAGCTTTTCACTTCCTAGTCTAATTTGAGGATTGTAATTGAATGATGACTGATAAAATAACTCCTCTCCTGTATGAAGAAATTGTTTGGTGTATATTTCTGTTTGATTATTTGGCATTATTACAAATGATCCAATATACAGATTTCCGTCAACCTTAACCGGTGCACCTGCAATAATAACGATATTAAACTCTTGTGCTAATTTTTCAAGCTGATTAAGTCTTGAGTCATTGGGTGTAAAAGCAAGATTTTCAGCATTCTCTCTATCGTAGCTAGTTATTGATAATTCAGGGAAAGATATAAGTTCAACCTTGTTTTCAACGGCCAGTTTTATAAATTTATAATGCTCATTCAGATTGTAATTAATGTCACCCTGTTTTGGAATAATTTGTGCTGCAGCTAGAATCATTTTCTTTTGTTTTAGTTATTCTATTACAATTTTGTATTTGGCTAGCAGACCTGGTAGACCGTTAACTGAGAACCTTGCCCCATTAACATTATTCATCTCAGGATCAATCACATAGTTAAAAGCATTTCTGAAATCGGATTTCTCCAGCCGTGTATTTTCAAAGATTGCCCCTGATAAATCACAACCATTGAAACTAATTCCGGTAAGATCTGCTTCAACATAATCTACTTCTTTCAGGCTGGTATTTGTAAATCTGCAATTTGTTAAAATCATTTGATAAAAAGATGACAAATCCAACTGACAATCAGTAAATTCAATCGAAAAAAGGAAGTTGTTACAAGTTTCGAAATGCACACCCACTACTTTGCAGTTTTTTAAGCGAACATCCTTAAATGCAGTATTAGTTGTATTTATCATTGTTAAATTACAATTCTCAAACTCGCACTCCAAAAATTCAACATCATTTAAGTTGGCGTTTTCAAAATTGCTATCAACAAACACACAGTTTTCATAGTTTCCTTTTTCAAATTTGGTGTCTGAATAATTTAGATTATGAAACTCCTTATCAACAATAAGCTTCGACATTTTTATTTAGATTAAATGAAAGGCAAATATATCTAAATATCCAGAGCATTAATCTAAAAACACCTGTCTTTTTGTTATACTTGCAGACTAATAAAATAAGATTATGATTGGGACCCTTGTTAATATCGCCACGATTATTGTAGGAACTACTTTAGGATTGTTACTAAAGTCAAAACTTCCTGAGAGGCTTGTAAAAACGGTGTTTCAGGCAATTGGTCTATTTACTTTGGCTTTAGGGGTTATGATGTCACTAAAAATCAGCAGCTTTCTGATTGTGGTTTTCAGCCTGGTGCTTGGGGCAATATTTGGAGAATTGGCAGATCTTGAAAAAGGAATGGAACAATTTAGTGAGCGACTTAAGTCAAAGATAAAAATGGGTGGCGAACGTTTTTCTGAGGGACTACTGACTGCATTTTTGCTTTTTTGCATGGGTTCAATGACCATTTTGGGGGCATTTGATGAAGGTATGAAAGGTGATACCACATTATTAATAACAAAATCGGTAATGGATGGTTTTGCAGCCATGGCCTTGTCTTCGGCATTAGGAATTGGTGTTGGATTTTCTGTGGTTCCGTTACTTCTTTACCAGGGAGGTTTAACCATTTTTGCCAGCTATCTTGGTGTTTTTTTTACTGAAACCATGATTAATGAGTTAACTGTAGTTGGAGGAATCCTGTTAATTGGACTTGGAATTAACATTCTTGAAATCAAAAAGATAAAAATATTCAATATTCTTCCGGCTCTGCTATTTGTAGTATTTTTTACCTGGGCAAACGGGTATTTTAAGTTTGGTATTTAAATAATACAAGGCTATTGTTTTGAGTATTTATCTCGCTTTGAAAAAAGTTCGTGTTCTGTATCATAAAACTCTTTAGAGTCAGATCCAATATCTAGTTTCTCATTACCTTTTAACCATTTAAACATCTTTGAATCATAAAAATAATAGCGATTTCCCGTTTTAGTGGTCCTATTATAACTGAACACAAAAACCAATTCACCATCATTAAAATAATATTCTTCTGTAGTATTAGTTGCACTATTTGCAGCAACTATTTTTTTTAGTTCATCTTCTTCATAATAGCTTATTAAAATGATATTGGCTGAAACTTTTTTGGTTTTTGTCAAATAAGCTTTTGCATTTTTATTTATTTGAGCAAACCACTCCCTTATTTGCTCAATGGCCACAGCTTCATCAAACTCTTCACTTATTTCATCAACGTCTTCAAAAGCCTCACAATCATGTATTTTACCATCTCTGGCAATTTTATAACACAAGTTAGTTGTATCTGCTCTATCCAAAATCATTCCACCAAACTCTTGGGCTTCCTCTTCCGATTCCGCAGGCCGGTACCACTCCATTACATGAAAAAATAAAACACGATTTTGTTCCTCACATTCAAAGCTGATCTCTGTTGTCCAATTCCAGTCCCAGTCTGAGTATTCATGAACAAATGTTATATCAACAAGCTTTTGTTTTTTGTTAAAACTTGCAAGGTATAATTCATCATCACCAGAGTTATGTATAGCAGTGCTATATTTAATTCTAACAATGGTATAATCTCCTATTTCACAAACAGTACCTTCTGCAATATTAATCTCCGTTTCTTCATCTGTATTTTCATCAATATGATTAGGATTGGTAAGAAAATCAGGGACATTTATATCCGGATTATGATAATTGAACTTTAGTTGCGCACTATTTGTCAGTGGCAGCATAAAAATGCCCAGGATGAAAATTGCTTTTACCATGGTATCTTAACGAAAACTTTATTCTTCAGAAACTACTCTCCCACAATACTTTAAGTGACTTAAAACATATTTTATTTCAGCCCATGAAAAATCATCCCCCAACTCCTCTTTAGCTGGAGAAAGCAGAAAACTTTCCGCTTTAGTAAAATAATTTTCAATCGGGCTTATCTTTTCATCTTCAACCAGTTCATTTACCAAAACTTCTCCCATCTCAATTAGTTTTGCAAAATGGTCTTCGATTGTTCTTGATTTCATACTTCTTTCCTGCGCAATCTCCTCAACATCCTTTCCATCCCGAAAAAGCTCTAAAGTAACAATTCGGGTATCCTTTTTCTCAGACTTTTCCTTTTTTTCAGCCTTTTCTTTATCCTCATTTACAAACTTTATTAGTTCAGGAGATTCAAATTTTGATTTCAGATTGTTTTCGTCAATATAGTGTTGGATAATTTCAAGAATCTCTTTACCATAAAGTTCAATCTTCTTTTTACCCAGCCCTGTAATTGACAATAAATGATCTTTTGAAACCGGCAAAAGATTAGTCAACTCATGCATTGATTTTAGCTGCAACACCATAAAATATTGCAAATCATTTTGTTCAGCTATCTGGTTGCGCCAACTTTTCAACCTGCTGTACAACTCGGGGTGCTCAAGCTCTTCAGGAATCTCAATCTTTCGCTTTTTCCCTTTCTTTTTGCCCAAGTTATCGCTCAAAGTAGATTTAGCCCTTGTCTCTAAATATTTAGCTACACTAAAACCCGTTTTACTCATTTCAAGGCAACTTAGCTTTGCATCAGATAGGGCTTCCAATTCATCAATAAACTTATCTACAGATTGTTTTGCAGTTTTGCTATCAGTTTCTATCTGTAGGTTTGATAAATTATCCACCAGTACAGCAGTAAGCTTTTCGTAAAAATAATCACTTGCTTTTTCTATTCGCTCCTGAAGTAACACATTCTCATTTAAATTTGGATTTTGAGCAAACAATTGTCTGCATTGTTTTTCAAATTTCAGAGCTACTTCAATAATTTCAGCTTTGAAAGCATCAATTACCTTTTTAATTGCTACCTGAACTCTCTCAGTACCTGAAGCATTAAGCACATTAAGCATTTTGTGCCCACTAAATAGCTTTTTCAATATTGAATCAAAATCAAATAACTCAAGAACCATTGCCAATTCGAATTCTTTCTTTGATGCAATCAATTCATTTTCACCCGGTTGCCCACTATCTAATCTATTTGAAAAATCAGCTACTTTAGTATTACTAATTATTCCCGAAGATGATAAAGGTGTACTTAAAATAAGCCCCTCTAACGTTTTGCAGCGACTTAATGCAACGTATACCTGACCATGAGCAAATGCAGCATTGGCATCAATAATTGCTTTTTCGAATGTAAGCCCCTGGCTTTTGTGAATAGTAATTGCCCAGGCCAATTTCAATGGATATTGGAAAAAAGAACCGACTATTTCTTCATTTATTTCTTTCGTTTCACCATCAATTGAATATTTCATGTTTTGCCATTCTGCCACCCCTACAGGAATTTCACCTTCCTCATCAGAACATTTCACATAAATAGTATTCTTATCAATGCTTGTAATTATCCCAATCTTTCCGTTGTAAAAAAGTTTTTCCGGGTTTATATCGTTTTTAACAAACATTACCTGGGCACCTTTCTTTAAAACAAGTTCTTCTTCTGTGGGGTATAAATATTCGGGAAAGTTTCCATCAACAGTCGCCTTAAACCGATACTCTTCCTCGTTCAGTTCGTCTAATTCTCCTTCGTTAATTTCCTTAGCCTGATAGTTATGAGTTGTCAGGGTTATATAACCATCATTTTTTACGGGTCTAAAACCTGGGATGTGCCGCTCAGCCAGCAACTGATAAGCATCTTTGTCCATTTTATTTTCTCGGATCTTATTCAGCAACCCTATAAATTTCTCATCCTGCTGTCTGAAAATATGATTCAGCTCAATTCCTTTAAACCCAACTTTTTTTAGCGCCTTGCTACTAAAAAAGAAAATGCTCTCGTAATAATTTCTTAGAATTACCCACTCGTCATCCTTAATAATGGGCGCCAATTGTTGAACATCTCCTATCATTAAAAGCTGAACCCCGCCAAAAACCTTGTTCCTGTTTTTATAACGTCTTAGCACAGCATCTACCTGGTCAAGCACATCGGCCCTCACCATGCTGATTTCATCAATCACCAATAAATCAAGGCTTTTTATTATGTTTATCTTTTGCTTACTTAACTTCCAGTGACCATCGATAACTCTTTGGCTGTCAATATTTAATGTTTGGCTTCCCTCAATATAATCTTTAGGAATGTAGGGACTAAAAGGCATTTGAAAAAAAGAGTGCATGGTAACCCCTCCTGCATTAATTGCAGCAACACCAGTAGGTGCAACTACAATCATCCTTTTGGTACTTGTTTTTTTCAGATTGTGTAAGAATGTTGTTTTTCCAGTTCCTGCTTTACCTGTCAGGAAGATGTTTTCATTCGTGTACTGTACAAATTCGTAAGCAAGTTTTAGTCGAGGCGTATTAAATAGATCCATTAAGATTTTGGTTATTTTAGAATGTACAAAGATAATCTTTTAATCAGCTGATTAGTCCAATTTTGTCCATAACAAAAATTTATTGCTATAATTGCTGAGCGTAAAGTATTTTCTAAATTAAAACAAAATAAATTTGGTGGAATGTAATAATTTTGACAAATAATCGTTATTTTATTATCAGAAACTAAAAATACTTGACTAATGAAACTTAATGTATTTTATTTTGTAATCTTAATGCTGATCATTCCTTTTATTTTTCAGTGCAAAAAGGAAGATACAGGTGAACCGGAGCCGGATAATTTAATAGAAAGAGTTGGAGATTACTATGTTTCAACTTCCGGAGATGATTCCAACCCGGGCACAGATAGTTTGCCCTGGAAGACAATACAATTTGCTGTGAATACCATGGCACCAGGCCAGGTGCTTGTTGTTAAATCTGGTGACTACGATGAAAATGTAAAAATTACTAAAAGTGGTAATTCTGAAGGAACAAGAATAATCATCATTTCTGAGAAAATTCATCAAACAAAGTGTCGTGGCTTTAGAGTAGAGGCGAATTTTGTAACGATTGACGGTTTTAACATTCAAAGCAAAAAGCCCTATTGGAAAGGGATTGATGTAAAAAATGGCAATAATGTTGATATAAGATACTGCTACATTCACGATTGTCCTTCAGGTGCTATTCGGGTTTCGGCATCACAATCACCTAAAATAGTGGGCAATAAAATTGACAATAATGGTTTAGCTGCAATATCATTAATCGGCAACAATGGATTAATTGAAAATAATGAAATTTCAAACATTGTTCAGTATTACCCGGGAGAAACGGAGCCCGGCCTGGTTGGACAAGATGCTGATGGCCTGAGAATATTTGGTAGTGGGCACATTATTAGAGGAAACAGACTAACGAAAATTGGAGATCCTTCCAATCCTAATAATAAAAATCCACACGTCGATGCGATCCAAACCTGGGATGGTAGCAGCAATGGGGCCCCGGTTATGACAAACACTATTATTGAGGGGAATTTCATCAGCGTAAACCACCCAACAGGAAAAGGTCTTCTAATGGAAACTTCTTCAAGTAATGCATGTCACGACATAATCATCCGCAATAATATTATTGAGTTTATGGACATTGGAATAGGTGCCTACAGTGGTTCGTTTAATAACATTCATGTATACAACAATTTGTTCAAAGCAAAATTAAATGCAGATTCGTGGGGAACTTCAGTATATTTTAAAGAGATAACTAATTTTTCCTATGTAAATAACATTACCGTTGATTGTCACCCTGAGCATCGAAAAATACTTGGAGGAACTGGAGATGTGGATTATAACCTACACTGGAATTCAGATGGATCAACTCATTCTATGGCTCCCCCTTTACAAGAACACGACATAGATGGTGTGGATCCTCTCTTAGTAAAATACACAGGTAATTACGGCGAAAATGATTATCACTTGCAAGCAGGTTCTCCCGCTATTGACAAGGGGTACAGACTAAGTGCCGTTGAGATGGATTTTGATAGTATTCAACGTCCGCAAGGCTCTGCATACGACATTGGACCATATGAATACAAATCAAATTAGAATATGACCTGAGCATACCTGGTTGTATTTTAGAGTTGATTTTATTAGCAGGTAACCAGGTAGGCTCAGTTCTTTTTAATACTCAAACCTTCCCACTTTTAAACAAGATATTTTTCACATGATGCAACTACAGGTTCTTCTTGTAGTGTTCTTCTGCTGTAACTTCGGCAAGTTAGAGATCCCAAAAGAACTACTACGCCGGTAATTTTACCAGTTTCTCTTTGGTTCAAAATATTACCTTACTCCATCCTTTTCAAAAAACTAATAATCAGCAATTTAACATTTATATTTACAAATATAGTTTTCTCACAAATAAAATAGCTGTCATTATTTTGCTCAATCAAAAAATACATGTATCTTTGTTCGGTATTTTACGAACAATCATGGATGTAAAAATTATAAGCGACAAACAACAAAGAATGGCTAGATTTGCTAAGGCAATGGGGCATCCTGTTCGGCTATATGTACTTGACCTACTTTCAAAACAGTCATGTTGCTATAGTGGAGATATTTCAGAGATTTTACCCATAGCAAAATCTACATTATCACAACACCTTAAAGAATTAAAAGATGCAGGTTTAATACAAGGCGAGATTGAAGCTCCGAAAGTAAAATATTGTATTAACAAAGCAAATTGGGACGAAGCCAAGCTCTTATTTAGGGAATTATTTGAAAAATAAAAAAATTTATTCGGAATGTTCGTTGATTTGCGAACTAATAATATTTAACTTATGAAGGTACAATTATACAAAATGGAAATAAAAGTTTTGGGTACAGGTTGCAAAAACTGTAAGGCACTGGAAGAAGCTACGAAAAAGGCTGTTGAAGAACTTAACCTGGACGCAGTTGTCGAAAAAGTAGAAGATATTCAGCAAATTATGGAATATGGAATCATGAGTACGCCAGGTTTGGTAATTAATAACAAGGTTGTATCATCAGGTCGTGTTCCAAAACCTAATGAAATAAAAGAGTTATTAACTCAAAATCAATAACATCCCTTCTTTGGGAGATATTTTAAAATTTAAGGCTCTGGTTTAATTTTGTAATGATTTATCAGGATAAAGTCCTTGAAATGAGATACAAGTCATTAGTCATTCAATGTCGTTTGTTTCCGACAATTAATGACTAATGTCTAATGACAAATGACCTTAGTATTAAGCTGATAGAATCTATATAAATAAATCATTACTATTTTGAACTATAGCTAAATTTAACTAATATTTAAGCACATGAAACCCTCCTTGAGGGATTAGCTTACGCTGAGCCCTTCGGGGTTTATAAAGAAATTAAATCACCTTATAAATGATGCAGTCAAATATCAATTACTTAACTAAAAATTAAACAGATGAAACCCTCATAGAGGGATTTATAAAGAAACTTAACTTAACAAAGTGATCTCATGAGCAAAGCGAATAATCGCTCTACAAAAGAATATGTTTAACCTTGCGAAGCAAGCTCATGAACTCCATATAAATAGTTTAAGAAAAGTGAATAAATATCAATTACTTAACTAAAAATTAGACAGATGAAAAAATTAAGTTATCTCATAGCCCTGATTTCTTTTTTCACTTTTTTGATTTCATGTTCAAATAATGAACAAACTAAAGAATCAAAGAGTGAGGTTACTACGGATGAAACAAATAATGAGACTCCAACTGACATTGTAAAAGTTGAAAAGGCAAGTCTGGTTTACTTTCATTTTACTAAAAGGTGTGCTACCTGCAATGCTATCAAAAGTGTCTCTGAAGAATTTATTGAAGACTATGCTGATAAGGCTGATTATACAGAGTACAATTTAGACGAAGCAGAAGGTGAAGAAATGGGTAAGAAAATGAATGCAGATGGTCAAACCTATTACCTGGTATTTGGTGACAATAAAATTGACCTAACAGAAGAAGCATTCTTAAATGCAAAATCAAACCCTGATAAATTTAAGGCCATTCTTAAAGAAAAATTAGACGCAGTTTTACTGTAAATGGAAGCATTTTTAAACGAGCTGTACTCCAACAGCTCTACACCTTTTATTTCTGCCATTTTTTTGGGATTAATGACAGCAGTAAGCCCATGTCCTATGGCAACAAATATTACAGCTATTGGATTCATTAGCAAAGACATAGAAAACAAAAACAAAGTCTTTATCAATGGTTTGGTTTACACATTGGGCAGGGTTGTTGCTTATACAGGACTGGCATTTATAATTTATTTAGGGGCTGATCAATTTGAACTAAAAGGCAGATTTGAAAAGTATGGCGAAAAAATTATTGGTCCTGCGCTAATTTTAATTGGACTCTTAATGCTTAATCTCATTAAGATCAATTTCCCGGCATTTAACAGGTTCTCTGAAAAATATAAATCAAAATCGGCATTTAGATTCGCTGATATGTTTTTTATCGGGATCTTATTTGCACTGGCATTCTGCCCTTACAGTGGTGTATTGTACTTTGGCTTACTGATGCCTTTAACAATAAAAAGTACTGCAGGAATGCTTTTACCTGTTGGGTATGCAATAGCAACAGCGATACCTGTCATTATTTTTGCCTGGTTAATTGCTTATATGATTTCCGGAGTAGGTAATTTTTACAACCGGTTAAGGAATTTCGACAAGTGGTTCCGAAGAGTTATTGCCATACTATTTATCATTATCGGACTGTATTACAGTTACTTCACACTATTATCATTTATAAATTAAAGCTAAATGGAATTAGCAATAAAAAAAGAAAACGCACGAAAATACATACTTTTAGGTTTATTAATACTCCTATGGCCCCTGTTGTATTTTAAGCTTGATACTATAATAGATTTGCTTATATATAGTTGGGCAGGACTTGATAGAGGAAATGATTTAACTGATGCTATCTGGTTTTTCCTGTTTGAAGTCCCTAAAGTTTTTCTGCTATTGGTTTTGATAATATTTATTGTTGGCATTATTCGTTCTTATTTTTCTGTAGAAAATACCAAAAAAAAACTTGAAGGCAAACCTCTGTTTTTAGGGAATATTATGGCAGCATTACTAGGCATTGTTACCCCGTTTTGCTCATGTTCTGCAATACCAATGTTTTTGGGCTTTGTTGAAGCAGGTATTCCGCTTGGTGTAACCTTTTCTTTTCTAATAGCTGCCCCCATGATTAATGAAGTGGCAATTGTTCTTCTTTTACGTCTTTTTGGCTGGGAAGTTACACTTATCTATATTCTTACAGGACTTTTCATTGCCATTTTCTCGGGTTATTTGCTTGAAAAACTTAAGCTCCAAAAATATGTTGCCGACTGGGTTTTTAAAATGAAAGCCCAACAACATCAGAATAATGGGGAAAAGATGCCCTTTAATCAAAGAATTGAGCGAGGAAAAACTCTGGTAAAAGAAATAATTGGTAAGATCTGGATATATATCATTGCAGGAATTGCTATTGGAGCAGGAGCTCATGGATACATACCCAAAGATTATTTAGCAGGAGCCCTGGGTAATCAAAACTGGTATTCGGTTTTATTAGCAATTATAGTTGGAATACCACTTTATTCAAATGCTGCCGGAATAATTCCAATTGTGAGTGTATTAATTGAAAAAGGGGTAACACTTGGAACTGCCCTGGCATTTATGATGTCCGTGATTGGCCTTTCACTACCAGAAATAGTTATCCTGAAAAAAGTATTGAAGTGGCAGCTCATTGCTATTTTTATTGGGGTGGTTGCAACGGGAATTATAATTGTTGGTTATCTGTTCAACTATTTCATATTCATCTAAATATTTAAATCCAATGTCTAAATTCTGAATACTAATATCTAAATATAAAATCATGGAAAATAAAAATTGTGGATGTGGATCATCAGAAAACAAGGTGGTTATTACCTGTTCAGGTGCAGCTGATTTAGGCTATATTTCGGATCAAATAGCACGCAGGCTTTCACTTGAAAATGTTTGCAAAATGAGCTGCCTCGCTTTATTTGCTACTTGCAGCGATGAGCAAATTTCAAACTTTAAGAATAAAGAAATTAAAGTAATTGACGGATGTAACCTTGATTGTGGTAAAAAAATTATGCAGCAACGCGGCATCGAGAACTATGAGTACATAAGACTTACAGACTTTGGCTATGAAAAAGGAAAAACTTTAGCTAATAAAGAAAATATCAACGAAATATATAAAAAAGTACTTTTGTCAATTTAATAGAACCCTCATTGAGGGATTTTATATTTAATGTAAGCGATCTAAAATATTTCATGGTGAAATATCAACAGCTTTGCAATAATTAATTTTGAAAGAAAGCTTTGTAAAGTTCAAGTAAACTCAATAAACTGAAAATGAAACAAACATGATAAAAATAATCATTATCATACACGAACAATGATTATTTTAATCTTGCGGTTCCATCTGACAAATTAAAGCAATAAAAAAATAAACAGCTGAAACCCTCATTCCGAGTGCCGCTGAAGCTTTAGCGGAGGCGCAGGGGGATTAGCTTACGCTGAGCCCTTTGGGATTTATAAAGAAACTTAACTTAACGAAGTGATCTCATGAGCAAAGCGAATAATCGCTCTACAAAAGAATATGTTTAACCTTGCGAAGCAAGCTCATGAACTCCATATAAATAGTTCAAGAAAAGTGAATAAATTTCAACAACTTAACTAAAATTTAAACAAGTGAAAAAACTGTCATTTCTGGATAAATACCTGACTATCTGGATTTTTGCAGCCATGCTAATTGGTGTACTCTCTGGATATTTGTTTCCTTCAATAGCTAATTTCTGGGATTCAATGAGTTCTGGCACAACAAATATTCCAATTGCCATTGGTCTGATTGTGATGATGTATCCGCCTCTGGCCAAAGTAAAATATGAAGAACTAAAAGATGTGTTTAAAAACTTCAAAATTTTAGGCATTTCGTTAATACAAAACTGGCTGATAGGCCCCATATTGATGTTTGGCCTGGCAATTTTGTTTTTGCAGGATTATCCACATTACATGGCAGGTCTAATTTTAATTGGTTTAGCCAGATGCATTGCCATGGTAATTGTCTGGAACGAATTGGCAAAAGGTGACACAGAGTATGCTGCTGGTTTAGTAGCTTTTAACTCCATATTCCAGGTTTTGTTTTTTTCTGTTTACGCATGGGTTTTCTTAACTATTTTGCCTGATTGGCTTGGACTCCAGTCTTTTGAAGTTGATATTACGATAGGTCAAATTGCAGAAAGCGTGTTTATCTACCTGGGAATTCCATTTATTGCAGGCTTCTTAACACGCTTTATTCTTATCAGGGTAAAGAACAAAGAGTGGTATCACAAAAAATTCATCCCGGTAATTAGCCCACTTACACTTATTGCATTATTGTTTACAATAATTGTAATGTTCTCATTAAAAGGAGAATATATTGTAAAAATACCTTTGGATGTGCTTCGAATAGCAGTTCCATTAATTATTTATTTTGTTGTCATGTTCTTAGTCTCATTTTTTATGGGGAAAAAGGTTGGAGCAGGATATTCAAAAACAGCAACCATTTCGTTTACAGCAGCCAGTAATAATTTCGAGCTTGCCATTGCTGTGGCGGTTGCAGTTTTCGGAATTAATTCGGGCGAGGCATTTGCTGCAGTCATTGGACCTTTGGTTGAAGTACCTGTTTTAATTTCATTGGTAAATGTAGCATTAAGGTTTCAAAAAAAATATTTCGTAAAAGAGTGTGCAACAGATGCATAGCATAATCTGGTTGAAATAATATTGCTCTCGTATAGTTTGTTTTGCAAAAAGTGATATTTGCTTTAAATTTCACAAAACATTTGTTTTAAAGGGTAACGCATAATAAAAATATGCTATATTTGTATAAACCTTCAAATTAACGAAACATGCAAAACCGATTGACTGCCGAATCTATTATAAACACTTTAAAAAATGCTATTCGTTGGAAAAATAATGATACAATAAAAGCAAATAAAATTGCGCTAAATGTATTCATTGATTTTGTAAAACTAAGAGTTCTTCCTAAAAATGATTTTTCTGCAAACGCATTTCAGAATTTTCAAAAAAATCCATTGGATTTAAAAGCAGAAGGGAAACTTGAAGCCTGGATTGAAATGGCATTAAGTGAAAATGAAGAGATAAAGAAAGATCTACTAACTAAAATTGAAAACGTCGAGAGTTTTTATAAGAAAAACCTATTGGGCGAAAAAGATGATACAAGGAAAAAAGCGGAAGAAAAAAGCAAAACTAAAGAAGAACAAACAGATGTTCTTGAAGAAGATGACGATCACGATGATGATCATGATGAAGAAATGGCGGCCGCACATCGCCCAATAATTGTCCCATGGGACTTTTCGCAGGTAGCAGGTTATGCACTTGAACATGCATTGATGTTTGCAAAAACTACTGGAGAAAAAATCTTTTTGCTGCATATCACTAAAAGTGATAAAGAAATAAGCAAAGCTCAACAAGAAATGCAAAAGGTTGTTAAAGAAACTTATGCAAAATCGAAAATTAAGCCTGAAATAATGGTGGAAACCGGGAATATTTTTAAATCAATTACCCAGATTGCCAACGACAACAATGCAAAGTTTGTAATAATGGGAACGCATGGCATAAAGGGAATGCAGAAGTTCACAGGAAGCTTGGCTTTAAAGGTTATTGCCGGTACTAATACACCTTTTGTTGTTGTTCAGGAACCACCAGCACAAGAAACTATCAGAAATGTTGTTTTCCCAATTGACAACAGAAAAGAAAATAAACAAAAGCTAAAACAGGCAAGGTTATTAGCAAAATATTATAAGGTTAAGTACACCCTAACCCTTCCTGAAAAAATATCAAACGATGTAATTAACAAAACAATAACCCATAATTTAGCTTTTATTAAAAACTACTTTGCTCAACACGGTATTGAATACGAAGTTCATAAAGTTGCAGGTACTGATAGCTTTAGCGAATCCACATTGAAATATGCTGCTGAGCACAAGCCAGATATGATTATTGTTTTAACTACAAAGAACATCAATATTCAGGATTATGTATTAGGTGCTGATGAACAAAAAGTTATAGCAAATAAATCAAAAATACCTGTTATGTGTATTAACCCTATGAAGGTTAAATTTGCAACAATGAGTGTTCACGGAGTAGCCTAGTTTTGAAAGAAAACAATACTATCTTATTTTCAAGCTAAAACTGCTTAATTTTCTAACAATTCCGTCAGGACCTTGGGCTTTTATGTCGTCAAAGTAAACCCTTTGTCCCCTTTTCTGATTTCAGATAAATGTTCATTAGTAAGCATGTTTGAATTGGACCGGAATTGTCTATTAAATCCATTAACCGCTATGCTTATCTGAAACTGAATAATTTTAAAGCTAAGATCAAAATCGGAATCCGATAATTCTGCCACCAGAAACTTCTGTGCAGCAAGTACATTTAAACTTACCGCCTGTTCCTTAATACCGTCAACTCTTGCAATTGGGTCGGGCATCAATTTCACCCTAAATCAGCAACCCTGATTAACTTTCCCTGACAACTCACACTGAGCGTAATTTTACTGGCAGTTTGCGGACGCATATAGAAAGTCCCTTGTGATTCAGTAATACTTGCATTAGTTGCAGACAGCCTTAAATCAGAGGCTTTACATCCTGAAACTGCAACTTTTACAGGATTATTAACACCCAGATAAAGGATATTCATTTTTGTGAGCTCAATGGCTGCAATTTCATTCCGCTGCTGAGCATTTATACATTCGACACTAGTGTCAAGTCAAGTATGATATTACTGGTAATCAGCCAGGTGTTGTCACCTGACAAATTAGCCTTGACATGACACTAGAGCCTTAATATCATTCAACCATTTTTATTACAAATATCTCATGCCTATCAAAACCGGACCAGTATTTTATGGCAAGTTCTTCAATATAAAGCCAGTATTTATCTGTTAGTAATCCATAGGTTTTAACTCCATATTTTATTTCGTTTTGCATTTGTTCTGCAATTGATTGTTTTACTGACATCTGAATTTTTTGATGATTAAATTCAAAAATAGCAGACGGGACAATTGAAACACTATCAGAAATAGTTATCAGCCCCTGCCCTATTGTAGCTCCTGAGCTTATTTGAATCCCATCATTAAAACAACTTAAAGGAGGTTTATTACCGGCAAATGAAGTAACCCGCAGGTTGTTGACACCCACATTGAAATACTCCATAGCCCGCACTCCCATTTTTGCTCCAATAATAGAATAAATACCAGTATGTCCATGAATTTCATTGGTCATAGCAATTGCTTTCCATTCAACAAGGCCATAATTTGCAATGGTAGCACTAAGCATTTTGGCATATGCTTTTTTATAAAGCATGGTATCTATCGGGAAACTCGTAAAAACACGATTATTTGTTTGAATTGATGAAAGAAGCAAAGCACTAATCGTCTCATTGATAATACTTTCAGGAATTGCCTGATGTGGTGAAATAAATTTAACCTGTTCTTGTGTTTCTTCATCAAACAGTACAGGAACTGTTAAATACAGAGGAACAAAATCATCCCATAAATGCAAATGATTTTGTTTGATTTTTTCAACAATCGAGGTTTGCTGGTGCACTTTAACAATTTGCTTTGCATAAACAGAATTGCATTGCTGCACCTCATCAAGATACGCATCGTTTACAGTAAAATTGTTCGATTTATTTGAAACAATTTCAAGAGAAATTCCACTTTTCTGTATAAAATCATAGCTTTCAGGAGAAGCCTTATAATTAAATCCATCTGTTACCGTATGGCTATTGTACCAAATAATCCGGTCAATTTTATTAATGATATCATGATTTTCTCTTATCAGATCTGCATATGTTTTGAGAGAACCCAATGCGATTAATGTAATTTTATCTTTATAATTTGCAGTTACTTTATTTAGCAAATTAACAGAATTGTAGTAACGGTCAACTTCCTGTTGTTCAACCAGATTACCCCAATTAATATTTTGTGCAAATGGTGCCCACAATGGAAGCACAAAATCGGTTTTTTCACTTACCCCGACCTGAATTCCTTCGTGATGAAAAGCTAAAAGCAGTGATTTCACCTTATGAAAAACACTTTCAGGCAAGAGTGTCCCTTGAGAACAGGTAATTGCTAAAACCCTGATATCATTGCCTGATAAAAGCATTGAAATTGCACGCATATCATCAATCGCACCATCGGTGTCGATTATCACATGATATTTTGGTTTTCCTGAGTGAGCTGATAATTGAATATGAAGAGTCAGACAAATTAGTATTGCAAATAAGTATTTCCTCATTCTTAATAAAATTTAATTTCTAGAAAAAGAGCGGTTTTAATTGGTTTCTATACAAACTTTACAATCAATGAACGATTGCAAGAATTAAAAAAACAAAAAAGCCAATAAAAAAAACTGCTGTATTTAAAGGAGTATCGGTTTGTTCATGTGCTTCGACCAATAATTCTTCTGTAACCAAATACATTAAGGCAGATAAGCCAAAAGCCAGGATATAAGTAAGTACCTCTTTATTTAGCAGACTTAGCATAACAGAACCAGCAAAAGCTCCGACTACAAAAGTCATGGAAATCAGAATAAGAATAAGAAGGATTTTTTTCTTTGGCATTTTTTCAGTCTTAAGCTGGGTGGAGATAACCAAACCAAGCACCATAATTTCAAGACTTAACGCAATGCATAACAATATTCCTTCTGAATGACCAGCAGCAAAGCCAACCCCTAATAATATCCCGTCTATAAATATATCAACTGCTATTCCGATTAGTAAAGCCCATGGAATAGCCTGGTTTATTGTATTTTGCTGTTTATTATGTAGTAATTCTTCATGTTTTTTTTCAGCTTTATGGCTAAAGTGCTTAATTAGCAGCATAATTACCAGACCAGCAAAAAATCCAATTGAAGTTCCAACCAGATTATGTCTTTCAACAAGATCTGGTAATAGCTCAATGGCCACTACTGCAAAAATTACACCAGCTGCCAAATGAAGTATAAAACTTCTGAACTTACTTCTTACTTCAAATAACAATCCGGTTATTCCTCCAAGTATCATGGTAACCAGTGGAATAAGAGCAAAAAGTAGTATTTCGTATATAATTGATGTGTTCATATCAGGTTAACTAATTAAGTTTTTATAATTTTTCTAGAAAAATCCACTAGCCCATGGTTGGGTATAGTTTTGGTAAAGTATTTTGATTGCCCCATTCTCATTCTTTGAAACATACAAAGTAATATTGCTATCAATAAAAGCATCTTTTGCCTTCCCCTTGAAGTAAATAAATCCTTTATTCAACCTACTATCATAACCCGAGCTTTTTAATAAGTGAGGTTCATAATTTTTACTTGCCATTTGGCTTATAAAGCCTGACTCTGAACCGTCTGCAGCATTTTGTTCAACAAAGTTCTTTAATGCGGTCTCATCCTGACCAAATGAAACCAGCTCACCACCAAAATTTTCAAGGTCTTTATCGCCTGGTAAGTCAGTTGGATTAAAATGACCAGTATAATAACCATCAAGATAATGTTTTATCAACTGTTCTGTTTCATTAAAGCCATCTATTAACCAACTAGCAGATTGCTTTTCTAAGAAAATGTATACTCTATCGCGAAGTATATTGTTATGATAAAAATCGACCGTCAAAACAGCCCTGTTTTCATTTTTTTGCTCTTTATTAAGCTTCAACTCGATTTCAGGTGGCCATTTACAAATTTGCTCAAAAACTTCGGTTCCTCCATCATATTCAGACACCCAATAGTCTTTGGTACACAGGCTTTTGGCTAGCAGTGGCATTTTTCCAGTACGAACGGACTCTATTGAATCCATTATTTCGCTTTGAGCAATACTATTAGCCGCTATAAACAATAGCAATGCAGGAAGGAGTTTCTTCATGCTAGAAAATTTTAAGGTAAAACAATTTCTGAAAATAATTGGTGCAAGTTAAACAATCTTCATTTATTTAATAATGCTTCTGAAATTTTATTTCTGATTTTATAATTCAGAAACCATCTTCAATAATTTAGGATTACTTTAATATGCCATCCAGCCAGTGAATAATGTTTAAAAGCAACTTATAATTTTCGGGTGCAGCATCACTATTCATTCCAGCCCTCATTTTTTTGAGGTCTGGCAAGCTGAGCGGTGAACATTGCAGCCTCACCAAAAGCAACAACTTTTCCCTTACCATAATTTTTATAGCCCCCCCTGCGACCATCCTTTCGCACTGTATTTTCTTGTGCTGCCATCAAATACCCAGGCAGTATCAGGCAAAAAGTCATACTAAGCCAGTTTGAACTATTGTAAATTGAAATTTTACAATGGCTTAGTATAAATGCGCCCTTATAAGGTTCAACAATGTATCCATCTCGTCCCAAAAGGTTAGAGAAAGCTTTATATCTGCCATTTTTTGTATAAAAATTATGATGTCCTTCATCGATAAAAACAACAGCTCCTTTTCCTTTTGCATATGCCGGATTTTTGATTTCAGGATTATAGGTGGTGTCTGCAACTTGTTGGGCATTTAACAAGATTGGGAAAAACAGAATAAAAAGAGAAATAATTTTTTTCATAGTTTCATGACTTAAAAGATTAATATTTAAACATTTACTACGAAATTGCTTTAATTGGAATATAAATATCTTCCTCCGATTCAGGATCATTGTTTTTATATTTCTCACCTAAGATTTCAAAATGAGGACGATTATCCAGCTCAGAACCTGACTGAGGTAACCATGTTCCGAAAATGAACCGAAAAATTGTGGTATCCATGCTTGAACCTTTGTAATGAAAAATAGCATAAAGTCCTTCGTTTAATACCAATGTTTCCATTCCTTCAGGGATTTCACTAAAATCTTCAACTTCAACAGCAGCCCACTTTTCAAACTCTTTATTTGGTTCAAACTTATAAGGCGAGGGATAAATTTGAAGCGAAATCAAATCCGAATTTAAGTTATTTTGGATTTCTCTTCGCCGGGGCATAAAACTACGCCACAATTCTCCAGTTCTGTTCTCTGATAAGGACATGCTTAACCTTTGTCCAATCAATTTCTTTTCTGCAATCGTAACAATCTTAGGTTCAATAGAAGTCATTTGATTTTGCTTTATTTAGTTTTTAATGGATAAATCAAGAGTTTTGTCTTTTTCAATGAATCCGGCTGGGGGAAAGTAAGCGAAATCTGGTCAAGATGTTCAAGATTGGAATTCCCAATCACTATGGCTTTATCATTTGCAATGCAAAAGGTAAGCGGCACATCTAAATCAGGGTTGTTGCTATCAATCACTTCAACTTTACTCACCTCATCTTCCGACTTATTCAAAATCAACTTTCGGAAATTATCACCATTGGCTGCATAGCTATTTTGAATAGCATATAAACTTCCTTTGAAATATTCAAGGCCATCAATTCCCAGTGAAATACCAGTACCGTCAACACCATTCAAAATTGTTTTTGTTGGAATATCAAAAACCCGTACACCTTTTGTTGTACTGGCAACATATAGTTTGGTATAGTCACCAGAAATAGCTATTCCGTTGGGATATTCAATCTCTTTTGATTGATAATACAACTCCAGTGAGTCATTCCCATTTTTAAGAAAATAAACAGCAGAAGCTTTTGTATCTGTAATGTAAAGATTTCCAGTCATATCCTGAATTAGATCATTCAAAAAATGGTCTCCAGTATCAACAACTGCATACTTCTTCAACAGTTTTTTTGATTCAATATCAAATGTATACAATGCAGTATGTGAACCTTTCAACATATAATATCCACCAAGAGCATGAAGCACTCCTCTTTTATCATCGACTACAATGCCGACACCGGGCATAAATCCAGCTTCCTTTTCAGAAATAAAATCTTCCTGTGTCCCAGTTTCTCCATCAACAGTAATAATCTTAGATTTTGCAATGCTGGTTAAATAAAATAAATCTGTTGTGGCTGAATAAGCAATTCCTTCCGGAGTAAGCTCAATTTCATCTAATTCGTAGTAGGTTCGGTCCTTACTTTCACATGAAGCAAAACAAATGACACAAACGGTAATAAATAACAGGTAGTTGTTCATTTTTAGTGGTTTTTGGTTGTTTTGACCAGACAATTTAGTCAAAATATTGGAATTATGCTTATTGCCTGATAAACGACAAAGAGAAGCCTTCATTCCTTTCACCTAACACAAAAACTTCCAATTTATTCTCCTCCAGCTTTTTGTATTGTATCTTTTTAGGAAAATCATGAGCAAGATTTTCAAACGAGAATACCTCTTTGATTTTATTATTTAATACAAACTGAATAGTTTTTCCTTTATTCTGATCAGGTACAGTAGCCTCATAAACAATTTCATTAGTGATTTGCTTTATTGCTAAAGTTTCATCTATGTTTTTCTGGCCATTCTTTATTGTATACGAATATCCTGAGAAATATCCATCCTCCTTATTCCAGACTTCATACTGATCTTTATCAATAACTTTCCAGGTTCCTACCAAAAAGCTTAAATCATCAAGTTTCGCTTTATTACAAGAAAGAAATAATAAACAAATGAATAGTAAATTGATTCTAGTCAACATGCCGTTAATTTTTGAGTCTAAAGTTCATTTTTTTGCAAATTTAGCTATTTCGATCATTTAAAAAGTAACTCTGCCAAAAACGATATTATGGTATTTCCCTTATTGTAATTGACTAATAAATTCATTATCTTACATCAGAGAAATTTAGTTACCCTGAAAAATGATAAAATATAGTTTCAATAAGGATCATAAAATACTGTATTTGATATACAAGGGTAAGATTTATAGAGATGATATCTCTGAGCTATATACAAAAATACTTAATGATGACAGTTTACCGCAGAACCTACTTATTTTTCAGGATGAAAATAAAGCTGAATTTATTAATTCTGAAAACCTTATTAATTTTTCCATTAAGTATATAAAACTACTTAATCAAGAGTTTAGAAAAATTAAAGTGGCTGTGTGGCAAAATGATCCTGTAAAAACTGCATATAGCTATTTCTACAAAACGATAGTGGCGCGAGATCAATATGAAATTAATGTCTTTTACACTAAAGAAGCCGCTCTTGTCTGGATTAAGGAATAATTAAATAAGCAATATTTCAAGTACATGAGAAAGCCCCTAACGGAGCTCTTAGTTTTTAGTTCTATGAAGCCCTCATTAAGGGATTAGCTTACACTGAGCCCTTCGGGGTTTTTAAAGAAATTTAACTTAACGAAGTGTTCTCATGAGCGAAGCGAATAATCGTTCTACAAAAGAACATGATTAACCCGGCGAAGCATGCTGATGAACTCCATATAAATAGTTTAAGAAAAGTGAATAAATATCAATTACTTAACTAAAATTTAAACAAGTGAAATAAAGTTTATTGGCGAACCTCAACTTCTTTATATGCCAATTGAAGCTTTTCAGATTGAATACTTTCCTGTTTAACCTTTTGTTTATTTGGCTTCACCTTCATCCCAAAAACAAACCTTAACATATTAATTGGCCTGACAATGAACCAGTAAATAGATACTGTAAAAATAAATGAGGTAATAGTTATAAAAACAGCCTTCCATAAAATAGTAATTTCCCATTGCACCATATAATAAGCCACCACAACAATAATTGGCTGGTGCAACAAATAAAACGGATAAATGGCTTCGTTGGCTAATTTCCTTAACCTATTATTAAAGTTTAAGTATTGTTTTGCGTATCCAATAGCTGTCAATGCACACGTCCAGGCCATTATAATTTCAGAAATACCCCAAATTGCGTTACCAAGAGTTTCAGATTCAACCATGTAGGGCAGTGTGAACATGATAATGGTAAATATGATGGACTCGATCATAAACAAATTCTTTTGTGTTCTTATTGATTCAACCATTTTTTTGTTTGACAGAATAATAAAACCTGATAGGAAAAAGAGAATGTAATAGGCCAGGTAGGCCCAATCGTTTATAAGAGCATGTGTATTTTCAGGAAAGTAAGGACGTAACAATGCCTGTGATAAAATAAGTGGAATTAGAAAAATATTTGCCCCTAAACGCTTTTTTGTAAAATTACTTAAGCGACCGATGAATAAATCAAACCGATGACTTCTGAAAAAGTTCAGGAAAGGTGAAATAAGCAGTGCAATAAAAAATAAATAGGCAATGAACCACAGGTGATGCCAGCTAAAATTGCCTTCAGGGTAAATACCTTCAAACATATGAGGGTAATAGCTTAATAAAGAATCGTATTGCCCTGTCCTTTCCATATAAACCTGTATAGGCACAAGGGTAAATATCCCAACAGTAAGTGGAATGAACAACCTTTTGAAACGTTCTTTTAAATACTGCCCTGATGTTCGTTTACCTAATGCAAACGAGGTTCCTGCCCCTGAAATCAATATTAATAAAGGCATTCGCCAACGTCCTAAATAGACCATAATGTACCAAAGGGTACTTTTGTACTCAAATGTAACATCGTTTTTTACATGCCAGTCCCACGAGTTAAAAACCATACCTATGTGAAAGAAGAACACGCTTATGATAAGAAAAATGCGCAACCAATCGATGTAATATTGACGTTCTTTTGTTTGTTGTTCAATTGCATTCATAATGATTTGTATTTAAAGTTTATACAAATCTATTTCAGGAAAACCCTCTGCAACGACTTTCCCGATAAACGCGATGTTCAATCTTATCGGGACACACACCAATACCGAAATAACATTCTGGCTAAGAGATACTTATAAAAATCATGAATTTCCACGAAATTCGGAAGGAGTTTGCTTACAAAGTTTTTTAAAGGCATTATTAAAGGCAGATTTTGAATTATACCCGACCTGTTCTGCTATCTCTTCGATTGTTAAATTCCTGTTTTTATCGCGCAAAATTTCTTTGGCTTCATCAATACGATATTTGGCTAACAGTTCAAAGAAATTCATTTCAAGCATTTCGTTAATTACCTGCGAAACATGATGTGATGTTTCATTAATTTGCTTTGCAAGTCGAGAAAGTGAGGCAAGGTTGTTTAAATAATACTTTTTATTCCCCATTTCATCTTTAATCTTTTTAAGGATTTCTTTTTTCATTTCATCTGACAATGAGGACTTTTGGTATTTTAAATTAGGAAAACTAAGAAATGAATTTGGCTGACTGAAAAAATTGGACTTATTCAGTATTCGATAGCTGGTTGCAAACATCATAAACGAAATATATGCAGCAATTAAATAGCCGCCTATATCACTTCCCATTCCATAGTAAAGTTTAGTAGCTAAGAAAATTAGAATAATAATGATAAAGTGAAAAGTAAAATCTCTTAAGACATGCAAAACTTCGTTATTCGTTTTAAACAACGGTTGTTTTAATTCCCTAAATTTACGCAACAGAATCACGATGGAAGTCCCCATGTACAAAATAAACTGTACCAGCGTTAATTGATTAATATACCTCCTAACTCCCAGAGGATCGTCAGGAATAACCATTTCTACATACAAGTACCCCCAATCGGGATGTTTTGTTTGCACATAAGAATTATATTTGGCCTCATCAGGTTGAATGAATGCAAAATACATATAAAAAAGCCAGAAAACTGCTATTGCAAAATGCCACCATACATGCCTCTTATTTTCAGGATTTAAACTATCTCTAACATAAAGAAAGAAAAGCGGTGCGAAGGTAAAATTAAGCGGCTCGGAAAAGTTCGTAATTGGCAAAAACTGAACAATGTAGCCGGTATTATTTAGAAGTTCTTCAAAAATAGTCAAAGATAAAAAAAGCAACAACAAGCCCTGATAGAGGTTCGTTTTAATATTCCCCCTGCTGTTTTTAATAAAAAACCACGAGATAAAGATTCCCTGAAAAACACCAAGGAAAATAAACAAATCAAATATGCCTATGTTTATATCGGTCCGCATTTTTCAAACAAGTATTGCTCACTTATACCAAAGTTTTAATATTACTATGGTTGATATAAATGATAAGCTAATTGTATTGGCTACAATTACCGGCAATTCATTAATTACAATTCCATAAATCAGCCACAATAAAGTGCCTAACCATAACACAAGGTACATCATTAATGAAATATCCTTCGTGCTTTTTGTTTTGATAATTTTAAATGCCTGTGGCAGAAAACCCGATGTGGTACATATGGCAGCAGTAAACCCTATGATAGCAGAAATTTCCATTGATTAATAAATTATTACTAAATAAAAATAAACGAATACTACTTATTATGATATAAAATACGATTTTAAATATATGTTTAATCGTTTTCTAAATATTTGTTTAAATTAGCGTACTAAACTAAACCATTTATTAACTGTTATGACAAAAATACTAAAAAAGCTTTCTTTTCTTTTTAGCTTTTGTTTCATTGTACTAAATTTATCTGTTACCTCTCAAACTAATATAGTTAATTTTTCTTCAACCAGTCTTGAAAAAATTTCCTTAAATGATACAGTCAGAGTAAATGATCTTTTACAACAACAAAAGAAGGAATATGATGCCCTTTATGGTTTAGATTTTGATTTATTTAGCGGTAAAAAATATTACCCTATATTAAAGAAGGACTCTGGCCACCCTTTTTGGAATGGAGATCAACCCCATATTGGAAGACTTACTATGAATGGTAAAACATTTAACCACCTAAAGTTATTGTATGATATCAATAAACATAATTTTGTACTTGAATATATTGATTTAAATGGAGCCACAAGCCGACTTATTCTTAATTCTCAGCAAATTGATAAAGTTGAAATAAACGAGAACATTTTTGTAAAAAACAAATTTAACCAGATAGAATATCCTTTTATTCAGCACGTTTACAAAGGGACGTTAGCTTGTTATTTTACATGGAATAAAGAATACTCTTTTAAAAATACTGGTAGAATTACTGGTTACATATTCAGCGAAGAAATCAGAACTATCTACATTGATTTTAATGATGAGATTAAAAAGATAAAAAACAACAAGTCAATTTTGAAGCTTTTTAACAAAGAAAACAGGAAAATGGTAAGTAATTACCTTTCAAAAAATAAAGTAAATGTAAAAAAAGCAGAATTACCTAAAATTAAGCAATTAATTGAGTATTGTAACACCATATTATAAAATGAAGTTAAGAACGCTTATATTGTCCTCTCTAATATTTCTTACAAATCTAGTACATGCTCAAACAAAGAAAGAGCCCGAATTAAGTTTTTCCTTCAATAATACATCTTTTATTGAGCTTGTTAATAAAATAGAAAAGGCGACAGATATAAGATTCTATTTCAGAGAAGAATGGATTGATTCACTAAAGTTAAGTTTCGCAGTTGAAAAAGCATCAATAACTGAAGTAATGGAGAAAGCCCTGCTTGGAACTTCCATGGGTTACTTCTATTCTCAACCAGATAAAATATACATTTTACCCAATAGGTCATTTAGTTTTCCGTTACCAAGCTACACTAAGAACAATAATACACAGGATTCAATTTCAAACCAGACCGAATTGGAGCAAGAAACAGACAAAAAATACTTAAAAGGCAGGGAAACGGATATGGAAGGAACCATTGTTGTTGGTGAAAGAAATAAAGCAATGTACAAACAAAGAGTTTCTATCCAAGGTAAAATCATTGATAAAGAAACTGAAGAACCGATGTTTGGTGCTACAATTTTTTTCAAAGATAATAAGTCAGGAGCAGCTACGGATGTAAATGGAATCTTCAACATGACTGTTCCAATAGGCAAATACTCAGTTGTTTTTCAATGTTTAGGGATGAATGAATCAAAATATATTCTGGATATTAAATCAAGTGGGAGTTTTACAGTAAAAATGCAGAAAAAACTTACTTCAATTGAAGAAGTCACCGTAAATGCAAAACAATCATACAAAAGAGGTTCCAACTTGGGTTTAGAAAAAATTTCCATCAAAACAATTAAGGAATTACCAACCTTAATGGGAGAAAAAGATGTCTTAAAGATTTCTCAAATGTTACCTGGCATAGTTAGCGTTAGCGAAGGTTCAGCCGGTGTAAATGTCAGAGGTGGAAACGCAGATCAGAATTTATTTTATATTAATGAAATCCCCATCTATAATACAACACATTTATTTGGATTTTTCTCTGCAATTAATTCCTCCATTGTTAATGATTTTACGATATATAAAGGCCATGTTCCAGCAAAATATGGAGGACGTTTATCTTCCGTTTTTAATATTGAAACAAGAAAAGGTCACAAAGATAAGTTTTTCACTCAAGGAGGAATTAGCCCTATTTCTGCGAATATTGAAATTGAAGCGCCAATAATAAAAGAAAAACTTTCGTTTTTATTAAGCGCAAGATCTTCATACTCTAATTGGATTTTGAACAGAATGAAAGATCCTTCATTAAGAAATAGTAAAGCTTCATTCAGTGATTTTGCAGGAGGAGTTGATTATCAGGTTAATGAATCTAACAAAATTGAACTTTTCGCTTATACCAGTTCTGATTTTTTCAACCTTAATGGCCTTTCAGACTACTTTTATTCAAATATGGGAGGAACAGTTAAATACAAACTCAAACTTTCTCCGAAACTAAAATCTTCTATCAATATTGCAGGTACAAACTACAATTTTATTTCAACAGATAAAAATCAGCCCTCCGAAGCATATCGTCACGAATACCTTCTTGAACATTACGAGACTATATTTGAGTTAAACTGGACACCTAGTCAGCAACATGTAATAAATTTTGGAGGAAGCCTAACAAATTATAAGTTAAACAGAGGGAAAGTTGAACCCTATGGACATGAATCATTACTAAAACCAGTTGATTTGGGCAAGGAAGAAGGGATTGAATCAGCTATTTATTTAGATGATAAATTTACTGTTAGTTCCTGGCTTAATTTATATGGGGGTATTAGATTTTCAAATTTTTCTAATATTGGACCTAAGCAAGTATTACTTTATAAGGATGGTGTTGAAAAAAACTCTCAAAACATTGAAGACTCAATTTATTTTGATTCCAGGAAAAATGTTATCAGCTATCAAAGTCCAGAAATTAGAGTTGGTGCAGATTTTAAAATAGGGAACTCGAATTCAATAAAACTTTCATACGGGCAAATGAGTCAATACCTTTTTATGCTTAGTAATTCATTTTCAATTTCACCAACAGATCAATGGAAACTTGTTGATTATCACATTAAACCACCAAAATCAAGTCAAGTATCACTTGGTTATTACAGGAAATTTGACAGATTAGGATTAAGCTTTACTTCAGAAATTTATTATAAAACCGCAACTAATATAATTGAATACAAAGATGGAGTAAGTTTTTTATCCAACCCAAACATAGAAACAGATGTTTTACAGGGAAACCAGGAGGCCTATGGGGTTGAACTTATGCTTTCAAAAGAAACGGGAAAGCTTAATGGTTGGATTTCTTATACATATTCTCGCTCATTTATAGAAATTGATGGAGTAAACGAATGGGATAAAATAAATAGAGGAGAAATCTATCCTTCAAATTACGATAAACCTCATGTATGCAATATGATAGTTAATTATAAAATAAACAGAAGGCTTGCAATTTCATCAAACATGTCTTACAGTACAGGCAGACCAATTACATTACCACAAGCCGTTTACTATATTGAAGATCGACCTTATGTGGACTATTCTGCAAGAAATGAGTATCGCATACCTGATTATTTCAGACTTGATATGTCATTAACAATTGAAGGAAATTTAAGATCAAGAAAGGCTTTTCATAGTTTCTGGATGATAAGTGTTTACAATCTAACTGGCAGGAAAAATGCATATTCAGTTTATTTCCGTTCTGAAGATAAAATTTTAAAAGGATATAAATATTCCGTAATAGGTGTCCCTATTTTTACAATCTCCTGGAATTTTAAATTAGGAAATTATTCAAATAACTAAATAAACTAAAAAATCTTAACCCAATTAATAATGAAAGTATCCCTTATTAAAATTATTAAAATTAGTTGTCTGCTGTTAATTGTAAGTATTAATATAGCAACTGGACAAACGGATACTTTAAAAACTTTATTAAAAGAAACACAAGAAGAGCTTAAGCTTATCACTGATAGAAATGTATATTGTGTCAATGAAAAAATCCTTTTCAAAATCTACAATTGTTCCAATAAAAAACTAAAACAACTAGAATGGAGTAAAGTAGTTTATGTTGAAGTAATTACAAGTGAAGGAAAAGCTGTTGCACAGGGTAAATTTATGTACAACAGAAATGGTGCATCAGGAGAATTACCTATACCCTCAGATATACTTACTGGTAATTATTATATTAGGGCATATACAAAATGGATGAGGAATTATATGGTTTATGATTACTCTTATAACCCTATCACAATTATCAACCCACATAATACAGAGGTACTTGGAGCCAATACAGAAATAAAAAACAATGTGATAAAATTAAAGAAAGAAATTCCTAAAAAGTCAGACATAACCTTATCTATAAATAAATCAGTCTTTCATAAGCAAGAAGAAGTAAAAGTTTCAGCTATTTTAAACGAAAAAAGTTCTCCATCATCAACGTTTGTTGTTAGTGTTGTAAAAAAAGGTATTGTTTCAGACAACTTCTGCATCATAAATAAAAGTAATGCTTATGATGTAATTCAAAAAATCTATTATATCCCTGAAACAAGGGGGACTACACTTACCGGCAGGGTGGTGAGCAAAGATAGTTTATCAACAATACCTTATTCAACAGTTCACTTAACAGTTTTTAATGCATCACGAAAAAGTTATAGTACAATTACAAATAAAGAAGGGCGATTTTTTTTCGCTTTACCTGATATTGAGGGGAATTATGAGGTTTTTGTGTCTGCCAGTTCAAAACATACTGATGAAGATCTAACAGTTCAGGTAGACAATGATTTTTGCACAAGAGAAATAAGTCTCCCATTTATTCCATTTAACATTAAGGATAAAGACAGTCTATATTCAGAGTTAAGTTTCAATAGTCAAATGTCAAATTATTATCAGGAGAGAAAAGTCAAAGAAAATCACAATGATTTAAATTCATTTTTAGCTCCTTTCTATGGAAGTCCAGCTTATTCCGTTAATTTTAACAATTTCATTCAGTTACCAACAATTAGGGATTATTTTCAAGAGTTACTTCCAAATGTCGGAATCAGAAAAAAGAAAAAGCAATCTTTTTTTAGAATAAGTGGTACCTACCCTGAACAAAAAATTTACGACCCACTTGTTTTGGTTGATTTTGTAACACTTACAGATGTTAACTGGGTACTATCTTTACCAACCACCGAAATTGAAAAAATTGAGATTGTTGAATCGCCCTTTATTAGAGGAAATATGACTTTTGGGGGTATTATCAGTATTTTTTCAAAAAATAAAGACTTTGCTGGAGTGAACCTGCCATCTTCCGGACTTTTTTTCAAATTTTCTATGCTTTCAAAAGTTCGTTATGATTCGTATACAAGTCCATCAAATAAAAGATTACCAGATACAAGGAATGTTTTATACTGGAATCCCTCGTTCACTATAAATCAGGGGGAGAAAGCTAATATTACTTTTTCAACTGGTGATACTACTGGTGAGTATCTGCTAGTTTTAAAAAAAATAGATAATAAGGGGCAACTGATTGTAAAATATACTTCATTTATTGTAAAAGAATGAGAATTGGCAAACAAAACAGATATGATTTGAAATTTACGAAGCTTTGGTTTTTTGTTATTGCTTCTCTATGTTATTCATGCATTGAGCGTTATTATCCAGAAAATTATATTACCAATGAAAATAAAATTGTAGTTGACGCTCTAATTTCGGATATGAACGAAAATCAAAAAATTAAATTATCCAGATCCAATTTACCTAATCTTGAAGAATTTCTTCCTTTGTCTAATTGCCAGGTAAGTGTTTTGGATGAAAACGGAAAAGAATTCATTTTTAAGGAAAATCTTGAATTCCCGGGAACATACGAAGGAATAATTGAAAAGGAATATTTTAATGAAGGCACTAAACTGAAATTACTGTTTATGACTGACAATGGGAAAAAGTACACTTCTGATTTTGAAGAACTTAATCCTTGTCCTCCGGTTGACTCAATCTATCATAAATTAGAATACCAACCTACAGAAGATCCATCAGTGACTAATGCTGGGTATCAGTTTTACATTGATTTTAAAGCACCTTCAAATTATGGTAGATATTACAGGTTGCAAGTTGATGAAACATGGGAATATCACTCGACCTGGCCAATCAAGGACTACCTTAATGAGAATGGTGCTTATATAAGAAATCCAACCTTAGATTACTCTCTATTTATTTGCTATAGAACTGCTTCAATTGATAAAATTTTCATATTAAACACTTCAGAACTAGAAGAAAATCAATACACTAAATATTCACTCCACTTTGTGAGCGATAATTCGCAACGCCTTTTGTACAAGTACAGCCTCCTCGTAAAACTGTATTCTCTTTCCGAATCAGCTTATAAATTTTGGGAAAGTCTGGAGAAAAACAACCAGGAGTCAGGAGGAGTTTTTGATTCTCAACCAATTAAGCCTAAAGGTAATATCAAAAATATTAATAATTCTAATGAGGAGGTTCTTGGCTATTTTGGCTTAAGTTCCATGCAAACAAAAAGAATTATAGTTAGTGATGTAAAGGACTTATCTTTCAATAATGTTCCCTATTGTGTAGCAACAAAAATAGATGGTCGCCTTCCTGGTGAGAGACCTCTGTATTTCGTAAAAGCTTATGATCCTGTGACAGGTACAACTGTTGATGGATACGCAGGAGCTGATTGTTTTGATTGCACCTTAAAAGGAGGAACAACTGAAAAACCAGATTATTGGGATAAGTAAAATATTTTATTGCCATCAATTCTAAATAAATGTTCTTTATGAAAGAGATGAACATACTAATATCAATTTTCACACTACTATTTATATGGACAATTTATACCTCCTGTATTGAGAGGTATTACCCTGAAGATTACATTAACAAGAATAGTAAGATAGTAGTTGACGCTCTAATTACTGATCAATCAGAGAATCAAAAGATAAAATTATCTAAATCTAATTTACCTGGTAATGAGGAGTTTTTACCATTATCAAATTGTCAGGTTATTGTTAAAGACAACAATGAAAATAAATTTAATTTTATTGAAAACATGTCTAATCCGGGAACATATGAAGGCACCATAAGTTTGAATTTATTAAAAGAAGGAACTCAACTAATGTTGTATTTCATTACAGCGGAAGGAGAAGAGTATGTGTCTGATTTTGAGAAATATATCTCTTGCCCTGATATAGATTCAGTCTATCATGAATTACAATACAAACCCACTGAAGATCCTAATATAAACCTGGCTGGATACCAGTTTTTTGTTGATCTTATAGCTACTGATGAGTATACAAGATACTACCGTTTACAAGTTGATGAAACATGGGAATACCATTCTGATTGGCCCATAAAAAATTTCATCGATATTAATAATGTTTATCAGTCATTGACTGTTACTGACTATTCCCTTTTTGTATGTTACAGAACAGCTCCGGTTGATGAGATTTTTGTACTCAACACCTCCGAGTTAGAACTAAATCAATATTATAAACTCCCGTTACATTTTGTTAGTGATCGAACTCAAAGATTATTATATCAGTATAGTTTATTGATAAAACAATATTCGTTGTCTGAATCGGCATATACTTTTTGGGAAAATCTAAAGAAAAACAACCAGGAATCTGGAGGTCTTTTTGATTCTCAGCCTGTTTTAGTAAAAGGAAATGTTCACAATTTGAATGACCAGAAAGAAGAGGTATTAGGCTATTTTGGTTTAAGTTCTATCAAGCAAAAAAGAATAATGATTAAAGATGTTGAGGATCTTATGTTTGAAAATATTCCACATTGTCTCCCTACAGAAGTAAAACCTCCTCTGCCTGGTGATAGACCCTTATATTTTATATCGGGTTTTAATGAAACATCAGGAACATCAGGAAATGCCTATTATGCTGGTGCTGATTGTTTTGACTGCACCCTGCATGGAGGGACAACCATAAAACCAGATTTTTTTAAAGATTAATTTCCTAAAACAAATTACCAGCTACTCCCAGCTCCACCTCCTCCGGAACTACCTCCGCCAAATGAAGAACCTCCACTGCTTCCACCATAGGAACTACTGCCGCCCCATGATGAGCGATAACTTGAACTGCTGCTTGATGATGATTTTGTTTTTTTTGGTATGGTATAGCGGGTAATTTTTGAATGTCCGCAATTGGCACATTTATGCATTCTTTCTCCTTCACCTGAACTTGAATAGGTAGCTGAACGAATTACTTTATCGTAAACTTTATAATAGGTTTTGTATTTGCATTTCGGGCAGCCACTGTATTTCGAAAGCCATCGCTTGTACGCAAGTATCAAAATATCATCCTCTTCATCGGTTACCCAAACATCATAATCTACAGATTTCACCTGCTCTTCAGTAATTTGTCCCTTTTCAAGATATTTATTGTCATCCTCTTCTGATAATTTATGCATTAATTTACCAGTTTTTGCACTTATCCGTGGAGTATTTCTCCATTTTTCCAGCAGTCTCTTAGTGTAGATATACAGCAACACAAATGGGATCGGAAAGAAAATAAACCAAATATAAAGCTTAAATATCCGCAAGGTAAGATATCTGTGAAAATAGTCTTTTTGAAAAATGGTAATTATATACAAAATCAGGTAAAGCAACATTGCAAATAACACTGCCCTAATATAAAATCCTAAAGGTGTATCGTAGTCTGAAAATTCATCGTAGTAATCGTAATCATAGCTTGAGGAATAGTCGTTTGAGTAATCGTTCGAATAATCATTTGTTGTAGAACTAGAACTTGTACTCGAATATTGGTTAGAGACAGTGGTAGTAGAAATACTTTTTCCAGTTTCACTAACATAAAAGTATTTTTCTGTCAATATATTGGCCACTGCCAGCATTCCATCAAGAATTCCTTTTCCATAAACGCCTTCTTTAAAGCGTGGCACCATGTTATCTTGCTGAATTTTCTTACACATGACGTCTGGTAAGACCAATTCCATTCCATAACCCGTTTCAAATTCAATACGGCGCTGATCCATCACAAACAAAACAAGTAATCCATTATCACTTTCCTTTTTTCCAACTCCCCAGTGATTAAATAGTTCTGTTGCAAAGGTTTTTGGAACCTCTTCACCAATTGATTGAAGCATCACTACTGCAATTTCCGCAGTTGTTTCTTGTTCTATCCCTTTTATAACAGAATCCAGTAAATTGGCCTCATCTTGAGTCAAAATATTGTCAGGGTTTGCAACAAAGGTAGACCTAGTTTCCATCGGGTTTGGAACAGTTTGAACAGTCCATTGTGCATTCAACGGAGTCCAAATTAAGACCAGCAAACAAAGGATGATTTGATTTTTTTTCATATTGTTGTGTGTTATGTTTCTTTATCCAATAAACCAAAAGCAATTCTTACTTCCCTTGAAAATAAACCTTCTCTTTAAAATCGGGAAACTCCTCTCCATGCTTCTTTACCATAATATTATATTCCTTTACTGCATCATTGTACCTTTTCCCCTCAACAGCTATTCGGTTGTATGAACCTTCAATCTGCACAAGTATCATTTGCACCTTTTCATCTGAATCTTTGGTATTTAATGAAGTGAGCAGCTCCTTAATTTCATCTTGTAATTGTGCCTGCAATGCGATCTTTTCGTTAACATCTTTGGTTTCAGAAATTTTAAGGTTTAGCGTTTCAATCTCATCCTTTAGATTGTTTTCAGGACCACTCACCGAAGGTGCAAGTTCCAGTATCTGAGGAAGCATTTGATCTCGTCGGGCAATTACATTTTCAACTTGCGCCCATTTGGCATTAGCATTTTCTTCCAATTCAATTAATTGATACTTAATTTCCGTATTTTCTTTTGCTACAGGTTTTGGTTTCAGAAGGAAAAAACCAATAATTACAGCAACTATTACAAAAGCTCCAGCTGTATATAAAATTATTTTCTTCTTTTGAGAACTTTCCTGTTTTTTATAATTATTGATTGTGGCTATAAGTTCAATGGCATGATTATTACCGGGGTTAATTTTTAATAATTCATTTACACCAAGTCTTGCCTTTTCAAGAAATTCATCTTCATCATCCGATTGATATTGCCCCAAGGCAGCTTTCACCATTATCAAAAGAGCCTGCTCTTGATATGGATTGATTGCTACAGCTTGTTCTGCCAGATTATAAGCTTCCGAGTAATTCTTATAGGTTAAATGAGATTGGGCAGTATTAGCATTATCATCTGCCCTTTGCATCAATGCGTCCCATTCTTCCTCGGTCATGCCAAGGCTTAGATCAACTTCTTTCAGCTCTTTTAGGGTAAGGGGTTTGGTTTCCTTATTTTGTTGTATTTCCAAGACCTTATCAATGTGACGATTAAGTTTATCTTCAAAAGAATCCATTGGTAGTTAGTTAGTTTCTAACAAATATAATCATTAAACAAGAGAATAGAATAAACCCTTTATCCTAATTAGCACAATTCGAAAAAAAACTATTTCTTTGTCACTTATTTGTTTTAAAAGAACAAAGGCAAGTAGGTTTAAATCAATAATTCAAATAGAGAATGAGCAGTAACGCGATGAATGAATTTCCTTTAATGAAAGTATCAGAAGGAATCGTGCTATTTCATCCACATATTCCGGAAAAGGCAAAAGAACATGTCAATGAAGTATTAAGCACAAGATGGATTGGTCAGGGACCCAGAGTAAAACAATTTGAAGAGAATTTCAACAATTTATATGGTGGAAAAGGTTCCTCTGTTGCCTGTGGTTCAGGTACGGATGCGCTTCATTTAGCATACATTTTAAGCAACCTTAAGCCTGGTGACGAAGTAATTGCCCCATTATTTACATGCACAGCAACCAACATTCCATTACTTTATATGGGAGTTACTGTTCGCTTTGCAGATGTAAATCCCGAAACGATGAATATTGATGTAAAGCATGTTAGGGAACTGGTTAATGAAAAAACCAAAGCAATTATATGCGTGCATTATGGAGGCCTACCTTGCGATATGGATGAATTGCATGCTATTGCCTCTGAATATAACATTCCTGTTATTGAAGATGCTGCTCATGCTCTTGGCGCTACCTACAAAGGGAAGTTTATTGGCGAAATTTCAGATTTCACCATGTTTTCATTCCAGGCAATTAAACACATTACTACAGGGGATGGAGGAATGTTAATCGTAAAAGATGCTGAGTTAAAAGCGAAAGCTGACCGTGTAAGATGGTTTGGAATTGATCGTAGTGCTAAACAAAAAGGAATCTGGGAAAACGACATTAAAGAAATTGGCTACAAATACCAAATGACGGATATTGCGGCAGCAATGGGACTTGAAGGATTAAACGAAATTGACTTTATCTTGGGCCATAGAAGAAAGCTATTGGCAAATTATGAAGCAAAATTAAAAGGTATTCCAGGTGTAAAATTCGTAGGAGGTGGTTATACCGATCGTGAACATGCTGCCTGGTTATGCACCATTCTTGTTGATAATAGAACGGAACTAATGAAGAAACTTCGCGAGCATAAAATTGAATCAGGTCAGGTACATTATCGTAACGATATCTATTCCATTTTTGGTGGAAGAAAAGATTGCTACCCAAACATGGATAAGTTGGAAAAGAAATATTTGGTTCTTCCACTGCACACAAAAATGTCTGCTGAAGATGTTGATTTTGTTTGTCATACAATTAAGCAAGGATGGTAGAAAAAAAGTATTTTCCAATTACACCTTTGAGCTTTCATCGAAATAAGGAAACTAAAGAGGATATCCGGTTTTCAATTTTAATTGTATCGTGGAACAACCTGGAATACTTAAAGTTATGCGTAAAAAGTATTCTTAAGAATTCCACCTACAATCACCAAATCCTTGTTCATGTAAATGAGGGAACAGATGGCACACTTGATTGGGTTAAAGAACAAGGATTCAGTTATAGCCATTCAAACGAAAACATTGGGATTTGTTTTGGTATGAACGCACTTTCAACATTTATTGAAGCTGATTATGTTTTGCTGATTGATGATGATAATTATGTTGCACCTGAATGGGATAAACTCTTGATGGATGAAATTAAAAAAGTTGGTCATAATTATTTTTCAATTTCGTCAACCAGGATGGAACCATACCCTGCAAACGATAAAACAGCCATTTCGCCTGTAGATTTTGGAAAAAACCCTGAAACTTTTAAGGAAGATGAATTCAACCAACAATTTTCTGGTTATCAACTAGATGATTGGAAAGGTAGTAGCTGGTATCCAATGGTTTTACACCGGGATGTATGGTTTACTGTAGGAGGTCTAAGTCCCGAGTTCAGTCCAGGAATGGGATCTGATCCTGATTTTATGATGAAACTATGGCAAGTTGGTGTTAGATACTTCAAAGGGGTTTCTGCCTCAAGGGCTTATCATTTTCGCTCAGCAACCACAGGCAGGGTAAAAAGGAATAATGGAAGAAAAGATTTTGCCCGTAAATGGAGAATGCGAATTTCAACCCTCTCTAAGTATTACATCCAGATTGGACAAAAGTTCTCTGGTCCAATCAATGAACAAGAGGCTGAAGAAAAAGCCAGGAAAAAGATTCTTATTGATAGAATAAGGCTTTTCTTTGTCAGATAACGCACCAATTCACTACTAATTATATTTTTGTGTAGCCAGTATTTTTTTTGATTTGGCTACGCAAAATATTCAATATCACCAATCAGGACAAATAACTACTCTCCACTTCTTGCGATTGTTTTTTCGACCAAAATTGCAATAATGCAATATAAAGTCCTAAATTTTGTAAATTTGAATACCTAATGTTTATCAATTATTTATGAAACTGATAAAAGCAAAATGGTTTTCATTAGCTGTTTTTTGTTTTGTAACATCACTTAGCATTGCACAACCTAATACCGATTCACTTTTTCATCTTTTATCAGAGGTGAAAAATGAACAAAAAGCAGATTTGTTAATTGAATTATGCAAAGCATTTGCTGGTAGAGACAATGATAAATCACTTTTTTTCGGAAATGAATGTTTAAAGTTATCAGATAGCATTAATTACTTGTCTGGAAAATCAGAAGCCCATTGTCGCATTGGTATCGCATATTATTACCAATCAAAATATTCTGAAGCATTAAACGAATTAAAAAAAGCTTTTCCTTTAAAAGAGGAATTAAAAGATTCAATTAACCTGGGAAATATTTTGCTATTACAGGGTGTTATTTATGCCCATTTTTCAGACCACAATCAAGCTATTGAAAAATATACCGATGCTCTAAAAATCTATGAAAGCATCAATGATAAAAACGGGATTTCATCTTGTTACTCCAATATAGGCTTAATACATCAAGATCAGGAAGAGTATGAGAAAGCGATTGAATATAGCAAGAAGTCAACCCAGCTTCAATTGGAGTTGGAAAATTATATCAAAGTTGCCAAAAACTACAATAATCTTGGAGTGTTGTATGAGTTAAAGGGCGATTTAAAAAGAGCAATGGAATTCTATCAGAAAGCAGTTAAAATTTATGAAAAAGAAGATTTTCTGCAATCAATGTACATTACCTACAATAACATTGGCAGCATTTATACAAAGGAAGGGAGCTTCAATGATGCTTTATATTATTTGAATAAATCATTTAACGGGCAGAAGCAATTAAATAGTGTAAAAGGGCAGTCAAGTGCCTTGTTAAATATTTCTAAACTCTTTATAAAAAAGAAAGAATATCAAAAAGCATTAAAATACCTGAATGATGCACTAGTATTAGCAGACAGCAGTAGTTACCTGTCTAAGAAACTTGAAATTCATAATGAATATTACCATCTTTACCTAGACTTGAAAGATCTTAAAAAAGCATTGCAATACCATTTAAGTTATACAACTCTCAAAGACACTATCACAAAAAATCAACACAAAGAAAATGTGCTTAGACTGCAAACATTATTTGAAACAGAGCAAAAAGATAAGGAAATAAAGTTGCTGAATGCTGAAAACGAATTAAAAAACGAACAGATAAGAAGACAGAAAACATTAAGTTATCTTCAAGCAGCAGTTCTCTTGTTGTTTCTAATCACAGCTTTTTTAATTCATCGCATGTACCGAAAAAAGAAAAAGGTTACACAATTACTTGAAACACAAAATAAATTTATAAAAGAACAATCAGACGAAATAAAAAGTCAGAATGAACAACTTGAAACACAAACAAAACAGCTACAAGAGCTTGATGAGTTGAAATCTACTTTTTTTGCAAATATTTCGCATGAGTTCAGAACACCATTAACCCTAATTTTAGGGCCAGCTGAACAACTTTTACAACAAAACAACAATGATAAAACTACAAAGGGACTAAACTTTATCGTCAAACATGCTAAAAGGTTAAAGCATTTAATCGATCAGCTTCTTGAAATTTCAAAAATAGAAAAAGGAGCGATAAAACTTGAGACAACAAAATCAAATATTTCTGCCTTTATAAAATCAATTATTGAAGCTTTTGAGCCATGGGTTAAAGAAAAGGGAATTAATCTAAAATTCTCCAGCCACCCTGAAAATTTAGATTGGTATTTTGATAGCGATAAAATGGAAAAAATCTTCAACAATCTACTTTCAAATGCAATTAAATTCTCAAAAGAACATTCAGAAATTGTAGTTAAATTGCTACAAGGCGACAATCTAATCCAGCTAATAATCAGGGATACCGGAATAGGAATAGCACCTAATGAGCTTTCGCAAATTTTTAACAGGTTTTATAGGGCTGGTGACCCGAAGGAAAAAGAAGGAAGTGGTATTGGTTTAAGTCTGACAAAAGAATTGGTTGAACTGCACGGTGGTAAAATTAATGTAGAAAGTGAACAAGAAAAAGGGACTACATTTACTATTACCCTTCCCGCAATTGTACCAAACACATCAACAACCAACAATACGTATCTTACAGATTTACAAAACATTAACACTCAAAAACAACCTAACAAAATTAAACATATTAACAAACAAGCTCAATCAGTTGTAAAGTCCATTTTAATAGTTGAAGATAATGTTGACATGCAGCAATATATTGCTTCTTGCCTGAAAGACTATGAAATTGATTTTGCTGAAAATGGTAAAAAAGGTCTGGAAAAAGCTATTGAAACAAATCCTGATTTAGTAATTTCAGACATAATGATGCCAATATTAAATGGTTATGAAATGACATGTGCATTGAAAGAGAATGAGCTAACCAGTCATATTCCTGTAATTATGCTTACAGCCAAAGCATCAGAAGAAAGTTTAATAGCAGGCTTTGCTTGTAACGCTGATGACTATTTAACCAAACCCTTTAGCCCAAACGAACTCAATGCCAGAATCAAGAGTCAAATCAGAAACAGGGAACGACTCATTGATAAATTCAGAAAAAATATAAGCGTTAATCCATCTGAAATTTCAACTACATCGGCAGATGAACTATTCCTGCAAAAAGCATTAAAAATTATCGAGGAAAACATGCAGGTTAGTGATTTTTCAGTTGAAGATTTTGTTGAAAAGTTAGGAGCAAGCCGTGCAAATCTGCACCGAAAACTTAAAGCCCTTACAGGGTTATCAACTACCGAATTTATTAGAAGCATTCGATTAAAAAGAGCGGCTCAACTGATTCAAAATAAAGTTGGAAATGTATCTGATGTTGCTTACGAAGTTGGTTTTACTAATTTATCTTATTTTACTCGTTGTTTTAAAGAGGAATTTAAGTGTACACCATCTGAATTTGCAAATTAGATGATCGATCATTAATTGATGATGTATTTAGTTTATATTGATGATCAATGGCTAATAATAAGAGATAAACGCTTTAAAAAATAGCAGAAATGCCACATCAAACACAAAAACAAGCGCCTAATTATCAAACACTTACACCATGAAACATTTGTGTCAAAAATTGAAACATTTGTTAAAACACTTCTACAAAAACCCCTGTTTCTTTGTTCCATGAATTTTAACAAAAAATGTACATCATGAGAACACTTAGAATTTTAACTTTTGTATTAATCAGCTTATTTGTGGTTTCAAATTCTATTGAAGCACAATCGTGGAAAGACCTAAAGAACAAAGTAAAAAAAACAAAATCTTCTTTAACTAAAAAGAAAGAAGACAAAACACAAACAAAAGAATTAAACGCAAACAACAATGCCAGCAATTCAAATCAAACCTCCAATTCGGCAAATAATGAAACCACTCAAAATGCAAAGCCGGATGATGAAGAATTCAACAAATACCTTGAAGAGAAATACAACTTTATTTATTCAAACGATGAATGTATTTCAATGTCCAAAATTAACTACAGCCTCCAACCCGACCTTCATATAAAAGGAATCAAAAAGCTTGATTACTGGAATACTGTGAAGAAACTAGAGGAAAAAGGAAAGCCTTCAAATTACAAAGCTGGTAAAATGTATGACATTATCCTCAATTATAAAGATGAATACAAAAAAAAGTATGATGAAAAGCTAAAAGCATACATTAACAAACAAATTGAAGAGGCATGGCGATTAAAAAGCAATGAAGGGAAATCTATTGAGTGCATTTCTAATGCTAAAAACATGATTGATGCAGCAACCATTATCTTACCAGGTGATGAAGATGTAAAAAAACTGAAAACAGATGTTGACAACTCATTTGAAAGTATTGCAGGCCCTTATTTCAAGAAAGTGTATACCAGTGATTTTCATAAAGAAAATGCTGGTAAAGTAGTATTCTCGAACAAACCCATTGTAATTGGCGAAGAAGACCCTGCTCAATTTAAAACCGAGTTTTCCATCAACGAAAACATTTATGCAGTAGCCTATCTGAACGGAACAATTGATGCATTATTTGAAGGTAACAAATCAGGAAAGTACGAAATTGGCTTTCAGGGAGAATATCCGGAGGCAATTGGTTTTAGCCATAACCCCGAAGATCTAAAATTGAGCTATTACCCGATAGAAATCCTTCCTGCAGCCAATCAGGCCGTACATGGCATTGATGCCCCCGAATTTGCAAAAAAACTTTCAAAACTTTCACCTCGGACACATGAAATTACCATAGCTTTCTCCGGAGGTTATAAACAGCCCCAAGCAATTGGCAAACTTACATTAAATTGTGCTGGAATTGATGCTGAAAAAATAATGGCTAATGCAAATTTAGCTGCAAAAAATGCTTCTGATAATTATGCAAAAAACACAAAGTTGCCAAAATCCTTTGCCGATGCCACCACGCCTTTCAAAGATGCAGGTTTAAGTTATACCAACATGAAAAATTTATTGAAAACCGAATGGGGTAATTGCGCAACCATTTTAAAAATTGGAGCTTATGGAACTGCACAAGAAGACTGGTTGATTTATAAGAATTATTTAGGAATACCAACCTACAAAGCAAGCTATAGGGAAATAAAAGCCATTTATAAAGGAAAAGACGGTTGGTGCTATTTTGTTGAGGGAATTGTATTTAGAAGAGATTATGCAGGAGGCGGAAAATATACAAATGTTAAGTTCTCAACAGATGGTCGACATGTTAAAATCGATTGTAAAAATGTAAAATAGATATTTTACAGCCAATAGGTTTTAAAAGATTGTCAGTTTATCCAACTCTTGCAAGCCCTACAGTTTATGTGGGGCCTTTGCTTTTTTATGATAAGAAGAAATATCTATCATTTCTTTTTGACATTTTTCCACAAAAAATTAACTTTACCTACTTGAATAACAGACTATAAATTAGCTCTAAATGGACAAAAAGTTTATCTCATACTTAAGTAACAAACTTAAAACCGGCAACCTGAATTCTATTCATCTTAATGCCCTGCCTGGGCGTTTAGCCACAAGGTTAGACCTTCGTAAACTTGACATAATCAGTGGTCTTGACGATGAAAAGCAACTGTTTGAAGGAAAAGAAGAGAAAGTATCGGAGAACTTTTTGTTTAATAATTTATTTACGAAAGCCAAGTTTCAATACAAAATTAATTTTGATAATGTTCCGTTTAAAGGATTGGATGAAAGCTCGAAAAAGAAATTTGATTTACTGGCAAGAAAATTAAATTCAATAGTAAACCAGGAAGAGGATAGCTACTTAGAACATGGTGTTAAAACTTTCAGTTTTGGATACCCGCTCTTGATAAAACGAAGTAAAAAAGAACCTAATAAAATCATAAAATCACCTGTTTTAATCTGGAGTTTGGATATAAAGCGTTCTGATAGTAAACAAAACGAATGGATCATTGACCAGATTGAAGAATCCCCAATCTATATCAATGAAGTTTTGATATCGCATATTGCTAATGATGAGAACATTGTAATTAGCGATTTACCCAATGATTTTTTAGAAGACAATTTAATTGATGAGCGTGAAACACTGGAAATTGTTAACGAAATTCTATCAAAATTTGGAGCTAATGCTGAAATTCCAAAAGCGATTATTGAAAGTTGCCTGGATAAAGAAGTTATTGAAGAAAAAACTGGAGATAAACCCTGGATTTTATGGTCAGGAGTATTTGGATTGTTTAAGACCCAAAAACAACCAATTATTAAAGATTCAGATCGACTAGCCGAAGACCTGGATAATTTTGGAGAAAAGGAGGAATTACAAATAGAATCATTCAGAACATCAAATAACACTTCGGTACCAACAGATCCCAGCCAGGAAGAAATCATTAATACTATTGACAAAAGTGAGTTTAAATTAATACAAGGCCCTCCGGGAACAGGGAAAAGTCAAAGTTTAACAGCAATTATTACAAATGCACTTGAAAACGGAAAAAAGATTCTGGTTGTTTGTGAAAAGAAAACTGCTTTAGATGTCATATATAACAACTTAAAAAAACTTGGACTTGATAAATTGATTGCCATTATTGATGATGTAAACCGCGACAGGAAGGAAATTATTGATACTGTGCGAAAAATGGCTGAAACTGAACAACCCGAAAAAAGGAATTTTAATGAGAAAGATTACGATGTTAAGTTAGAGAAGTATCATGAAATGATTGCTGATTTTAACAAAAGACATCACAATTTATTGAGGTCAGTTTTCAGAGGTTATAATATTCAGGAAATGATTTCGGAGTACCTGAATTTGAAAAAAACAGTTGAAAAGGATGATCGTTTATTGCTTGAAATTGATTTCAAATTCAATGATGAAGAGTATGAAAAGATTTTCACATTAATTGAACAGGCAACCGATTTGTACGAAGAAATTCCTGAAGAAACATTAGTTTATGATGTTTTGTCTAAAGAAAATTTCAAAGAAGAACACACTATTCAATCAGAAAATCAATTACATGCAAGAATACAATCTGAGATTGAGTTTTTAGAAAATATTGAAACCAGCTGCTTTACACTTTCTAGTTTTGCTATTGAAAAACTGCCTAAAGAAAGTTTTGAAGAGTACAACCAGGAAGTCATTGAAAATTACGGTTTTAACATTGAAGCAGTCCTTTCGTACTGGAAAAATCTTATGGCTGAATTGGAGAAACTTTATACGCATTTCAGCAATTCAAAACTACTCAATAACAACACATTAAGCAAAAAAGTAAAAGAATTCTATTCGCTTTATGATAACATTTCTAAACACATAGAACACCTCACAAGCGTTGAAGATTCGCTTTATCAGCTATCTCTTGAAATAGACAAACTACCAGAAGAAGTTAAGAGACAAAATATTGATTTCAAGTCATCCGGAAAGCTTAAATCATTTTTCTCATCAAAGCACAAAACAATCAGGCATTTTCAGGAAATTTATGAAGCTATCTGGCACAAAATAAACAAGTTTGTTGGTGAAAACGCAATGAATAATACCAACCTGAATCTGCAAGAGATAATCAAAGGCTTTCTTCCTTTTGAAACGCATGTTCAGGACCTGACACAGGATTTGAAATTCTGCCTTGAAAACAGAAAGTGGTTTAAGGAATACCATAATTGGCGGTATTTTTACGATGCTTTGGACGATTTATCCTACAATTGTATTTCAAAATTAAGTGATTATTCAGGTCCTAAAGAATGGAAGAATGTTTTCAGATTAAATTATACCAACTTATTTATTGAAACTAGGGCAAATAAAGCCGAAGATTATAATTACAACGGAAAAACGCTAGAAAGAATTGGTGAATTGCAAGAGGAATTAAAATCACTTCACCGACACAAGGTTTTAAAACTTTGGGAAGATAAATCATATCAATCGATTCAAAAATACAATGCAGAAAGCAATATAAAGTGGCTGTTTAATTATCGTAAGAATTCTAAATACGCAAAAAAGAACACTTTGCGTTCAATTCTTCATGACGAATTTGAGCTTTTCACAGATATTTTTCCTGTAGTACTTGTCAACCCTGTAGTTTGCAGTTCGATTTTACCATTGAAACATCATTTATTCGAAATTGTGTTGTTTGATGAAGCTAGTCAGTTAAGATTAGAAGATACCTACCCTGCTCTGGTTCGAGGAAAAATCAAAGTAATTTCCGGCGATAAACATCAAATGCCTCCATCAAACTACTTTGCTACTGATATTCCCTTAGAAATAGAAGATGTTGAGGAAGAAGAAGAAACAACGAGGACCATATTTGACAAAACGAATCCTTTGTTCCTTGCTGAAAGTGAATCATTGCTTGACTTTGGAAACAATCTGAATCCCAATAAGATAAATATATCATTTTTAGATTATCATTATCGATCGAAACATCCCTATTTAATTGATTTTTCAAATGTAGCTTTTTATGGCGGTAGATTAATACCAATGCCAGAAAAGAGCACCTACAAACCTATTCGATATTTTCATACAAATGGGGTTTATAGAAAAGACAATACAAACCTTGACGAAGCTCTGCGAATCATTGATTATTTAAAAGCTAACTATCCGGCAAACAAAGATGGCTCCTACCCCAGCCTGGGAATAGCCACTTTTAATATGCAACAACGAAACCTCTTGAAAGACTTAATCAATGACGAATGTATTAAGGATGAGGAGTTCAGGGCAAAAATGAATAAGATTGGTGAATCGGAAGAATGGTTTGTCAAGAACCTTGAAAACATTCAAGGTGATGAACGCGATATAATTATCATCTCAACAACTTTTGGAAAAAATGACGAAGGGAAATTCCGCCAGAGTTTTGGGCCAATTAACACAGCAAAGGGCTACAAATTACTCAATGTAATTATTACACGAGCTAAAAAACAGCTTTATGTCTTTACTTCAATTCCAGAAGAATACATTTCATCCTATCATGATGATATTGAAGCAAATGGGAACAAAGGGAAAGCCATTTTATATGCTTATTTAGACTATTGCAGAGCTATTGAAACCGGAAATGAAGAACAGCGCCAGAGCATACTTAAAACGTTGCAGCAAAGTTGCGAGGAAGAAAGCCACGAAGCAGAGCAGGACATCAGAACTTCAGCATTTAAACAGGAAGTTTATGATTATTTAAGCTGTTTTATAAAACCTGAAAGGTTTGTGAGTAATTTTAAACTAGGTGGATATTTGATTGATTTTGCGATAGTCTCGGAAAACAACAAACCCGAAATTGCAATTGAATGCGATGGAGCCTACTGGCACAATACCGAGCAAGCTTATTCTCATGATCTGCATAGAGAGAAAATACTTGAAGCACAGGGATTAAAGTTCTATCGAATATGGTCAAAATCATGGTGGCCTGATCCTGAAAAAGAAATAGAAAGATTGTTAAAGTTTTTAGCTAACAACTCACCACTTGCACTAATAAAAGAATATAAAGAACCAAATTAAAAAAAAAGACCCAAAAACATTATTCGCTCTTGGGTCTTTAGACTAAAATAATGAATCCTAGTTTTTTCCTCCGCCGAAGAATGCACCAATGCCTACTGACATGTAGTTTTTTCCTGCAAGGTCAGAATCAACACCAAAAATCATGTTATATGCCACATTAAGGGTAAAATGTCCTAAATCTAAGCCAACTTTTGGTGCCACACCAAATTTTGTCCCGTAGTCAACATCTATTGAATTACCGGCCCCTAAATCAGATGAAACTGAACCTAAAGAGTAAAGCCCAACTCCTAAACCTGCATAAGGTCTAACTTTACTTGTGCTGAAATAGTAATTTGCAGTAGCCAGATAAGAGCCAATTGCAGAAATCGACACACTAGTACCCATTTCATCAGCTGCACCAATTACAGCCCATTCTGCTTTAAGACCAACATTCAACTGATCATTTAAATAATAACTTGGATGCAAATAAAACCCAACACCTCCTTTAAAAGCATCATCAGTAGGTATGCCATAAAGTACTCCAAGTTCAAATTTGAATGGTTTAAATTCTTGTGCTTTAATAGGTGAGTAAGCAATTACACCTAAAATAAATACAATTAATAATTTTTTCATGTGATTAAATTTAAATTTCGGGCAAATATACGAAATAACGGTTATCTACCAAAAGATTTTTCTTTATACTAAAAAATTCCATCCTTACATAAAAGGAGTTCGAACAAATTGCAAAATTTTATTCGTCATCTTCAATACTGATGATTTTATTTTTATTTGAGCCTTTTCCATGCACACCACCACCAAAGAAGGCTCCTATTCCTAGAGAAAGGTAATTTTTGCTTGCAAGCTCAATTCCATCAACTGCTTCAATCCCAAATATATAATTGTAAGCGACATTTAGCGTAAAATGCCCTAAATCGAGACCAATTTTAGGCGCAACACCAAATTTATTACCATAATCAATATCAAGCGAATTATTTGGATCAATGCTAGAAGAAACAGAACCGAGTTGATACAACCCAAAACCAGCACCAACATATGGTCTTACTTTACTTACTGCTAAATAATAATTAGCTGTTAAAAGATACGAGCCAATCGCAGAAACAGAAACACTCATGCCTTCTTGCGATGCGGCACCTAAAACAGCCCACTCTGCTTTAACTCCAATATTAATTTTATCACCTAAATAATAACTTGGATGCATATAAAACCCAACTCCTCCAACAAATGCATTATCTGTAGGAAGGCCATATAAAACACCTAATTCAAATTTAAAAGGTGTTACCTGTGCACTTAACACTGAACTTAAAAGAAATGTCCCAAATAGTAATACTACAAATTTTTTCATAACTACTTAATTAATTTTAAACAAAACTAAAACATAACGGTTTACATAAAAATGATAAAAGTCATAATCATCTTCAAGAATCAAGCCGAAACAGAACCAACTCATTTATAAAACGAAACAAATTCAGTAAAATATTTTTTTTGATGAATCGAGTAAAATGCCTGATAAAAAAGTATGGTTTAATTAAATCTTATAGAAAAGGCCAATACTCAAAACTTCCTTAAACTGCACAGGGTTGCTTTCATTTCCTTCACTATCAGTAATGATAACATCAGGATCGTATATTAAGTGGGCATTAAGAGTGGTACTAATATATTCATTGAACTTAAAGGTAAACGTGGTTTCCCATTCTACATTGTATTTCTTTAAATCGCGATAGCTGGTAAATAAATCCAGTTTACTATTTAAATTAATGTTTTGTGTAACATCCCAATTTAATGAAGACTTAAGGATGAATCCAGGTTCATTCTTCATCTTCTGACCCTTTGGTATACCGTAGGTACTTTGATCCACCAAAACTGTATCTCTAACATAAGTCATCCTGTTGGTGATGGGAGAAAAAAAAACCGATAATTGTTTTACCGGAAAATAATTGAGCCCCAGCGCAGCAGTATAATACAGAGGTGCTGCCCAATCTGAAACTACATACGAAGTATCCTTTTCGTATTTATATCCTTTAAAGAACTGCGTTTGTAGCGTAGAGGTAAAACCATAGTACAACCGGTTGATTGCATAATAGTTAAAAACACTGTTTATCTTTATCTTATCTTCGTTTTTCCTAAGATCTTCATCACCAGGCTTTAAGAACCCATACCGATACTCAAAATCATTGTCCCATTTAATCTTTTTCTTGTTATAGCTGGCCAAAAAATTAACAATAAATAAAGTATTTAAACTATTCTCACCTCCTTTAGCCCATTGATCAACCCAAACTTGTGCAAGATCCATCTTGCCTGAGCCAGAAAATGTCCAAAAAGTAGGTTTAGGTATTGGTTTAGGAACCATTGCTGCACTATATGTCCACAGTAAACTGGTATCATTTAGTCGGTATAATTCTAATTCTTTGTTTTTGTTCCAAACTTCAATTTTCTCCTTACTTTCCCAAATAATAGTGTTGTCATCAATCTGCCAAATCTTTATCGTATCCTTTATTCTATCCTGTTTAAAACCTCTTGATTCTTTCCACGACAAATAGGGGTCGCCTTTGCCCTGCTGCCAAAGTTTTAACTTTCCGTTGATGATAGAAAGTCTTACATCTTCGTTTAGCTGCCAGATTTTGGTTGAATCGTTAATGTTTAAAATATTTACTTGTTTATTTCGCTCCCAGATATCTCCTTTTACATTATAAGTATCGATCCAAAGTTTGACCGAATCATTTGGTTCCCATAATTCAGTGGTATCATTTAATATCATAAACCGATTGATCGATTTAAGCGTGGCTATCTTTGCTGACGAATTACTGTTCCAAATTGTAGTAGAATCCTTGGTTTTCGTAAATCGCAATGAATCATTAACATTAAGCAACAATAAGTCTTTACTTATTTTGTGCGGTTTTGTTAAGCTGTCAACCTCCCAAACAAAAGTCGAATCATTTTTCCGCCATATCGTTAATGAGTCAGAAATAAGACTTAGTTTTGAATTCGAATTTAGATTCCAAATAAGGGTTGAGTCAGTAAGTTTCCAAAGTTTTGCATTTCTATTCCGACTCCACAACTCGTTTTTCTTGCCTAAAGAAAATAATTTTATACTGTCATTAACACTCCAAAGTTTAATGGATTTATCAAGATCCCATATTTCAGCTTTTTTCACCTCTCTTAAGACTTCCTGCACTGAATCTATACTGCTTGTATCAATTTCAGGGTAAGTAATCTCCCAGATGTACAATGAATCCTTATAACTCCAAATGCTTTTCTTTTTATTGGCTTTCCAAATTTGAACAGCATCTTTTATCGTCCAAATCATAACCGAATCATTAATGCTCCACAGCTCCTTATCATCACTAAGTTTTTTAGAATTAGTTTTTTCGTCCTGAACCCAACTATCAAGAGTAGTTTTTCTGCGCCACACTTTAAAGTTCCCACCAGCTTTCCAAAATTCAGTTAAATTGTCTATTGTCCAAACAATGGTTGATTCACTCACCTCCCATATTTTTGGCCTCTTATTAAGATACCAGAGAATGGTCGAATCTTTATATTTCCAGAAATTAACCGTATCATTAACATTCTGTACCTGTATTGTATCATTAATAGTGTATTCTTGAACAGGCAATTTATTATTCCACAAAAAAATCTCACTTGTAAAATAGCAAACCATCTTTTTATTATTGATATTCACCAACTTAGTAGAATCGTCAATTATGGAATAGCTTACTGAATCATTCACCAGAATATTTTGCAGCTGCTGAGTTTTATACATTTTCCAGTCGTCAATACTTTTTGCATAAAACCATAAGCCCACTGATTTGCCCTGCCTCCAAATCCGCAACCTGTTATTATCGTATGTCAGTATTTCAGTAAAATCGTTTAATTGCCAGGTGTCCAAACTTTTGTCTTTAATCCAAAGTTCATGAATGGTATCTTGACGAAATAAAAAAGAAGTATCGTTTAACTGCCACAGGTTCTTATCAGAAGAAAAGAAAGCAGAATCTTTTTGCCCTTTTACACCATAGACCTCAATTAGCAGGCTAAGTAATGTAAAAAGAATGGAAATAGTCCGGTTAAAAAATAATTGGGAACTCATTGCAGCAAAAATAGCTAACAGGAGCTTAAGTAAAAAATCAAAAGTTCCTAATTCTGCATTGTTCTAAAAAAGATAAAAAAGAAACCATATTTTGCTAAATGGCTTGCAATTGTTAAAATATGAAATCCTTTTGTTCATTTTTATTAGAATATCTAAATTTGTGCTAATGAGATTTTTTATTCTATATAAAGTAATGCCCAAATTGAGGTATCTCAATATCAAAGACCGAGATAACTAATCCCTTCTTTCTGTATCCAAACATTCAGTCAATGTTAACCAAATATTTATTGACTAGTGTCATGTCAATGCTAATTTGTCAGGTAACAACACCTGACAAGTGCACCAGCCAGGTGTTGTCACCTGGCTAATTACCAGAATATCATACTTGACATTACACCAGTATTTCTATTATTAATTCGGAGTTTTTTAATTCAGAGTTTTTCAATTCAGGTTTATTGAATTTAGGCTAGCAAAATTAATCAGTATACGAACCAATACACCTAATTATATTTTTTAATCTTTAATTTAAAATACAGAAAGATATGAAACTTCCTTTTGCAGAAGAATACAGAATAAAAATGGTAGAACCTATTCGCAAAAGTACTCGCGAAGAACGTTTAGAATGGATAAAAAAAGCAAAATACAACCTTTTCAACCTTAAAAGCGAACAAGTATTTATTGACCTGCTAACTGACTCTGGTACAGGGGCAATGAGCGACAAACAATGGTCGGAAATAATGATTGGTGATGAAAGTTACGCTGGTTCATCTTCGTACTACAAGATGAAAAATGCGATTAAAGAAATCACCGGTTTTGATTATTTTCTTCCAACGCACCAGGGACGCGCAGCCGAGAACGTACTTTTTTCGACAATGGTTAAGGAAGGAGATTTGGTTCCTGGTAATGCGCATTTTGACACTACCAAAGGACATATTGAATTCAGAAAAGCAACAGCAGTAGACTGCACCATTGCAGAAGCATTCGACACAAGCATTCAGCATCCGTTTAAAGGAAATGTAGACATTGACAAACTAGAAAAAGTGTTGGCAAACAACTCTCTTGACAAAATACCTTTCATTATAATGACCATTACCTGTAACACTGCAGGTGGTCAACCTGTTTCAATGAAAAATCTTAAAGATGTAAGAGCACTTGCCGACAAGTACCAAATAAAAGTAATTTTTGATTCAGCCAGGTTTGCTGAAAATGCCTATTTCATAAAACAAAGAGAAGAGGAATATAAGGATAAAAGCATTCGTGAAATTGTACTTGAGATGTTTAGTTATGCTGATGGTATGACGATGTCGAGCAAAAAAGATGCAGTGGTAAACATTGGCGGTTTTATTGCCATGAAAGATGAAGAGTTATTTAACCAGGCTGCAGTATTTAATATTTTATACGAAGGTTTTATCACCTACGGAGGAATGGCAGGAAGAGACATGAATGCCTTAGCACAAGGTCTTTATGAAGTTACAGAGTTTGATTTTTTGGAGAACAGAATTGGACAAGTTGCTTATTTAGGTGATAAATTAAAGGAATACGGTGTTCCTGTTCAGGAGCCATTTGGTGGTCATGCCATTTTTGTGGATGCGGTGAAGTTTTTGCCTCACATTCCAAGGGAAGAGTTTCCTGCGCAAACATTAGCCATTGAACTTTATATTGAAGCAGGCGTGCGTGCTGTGGAAATTGGTACGATTATGGCTGATAGAGATCCTGTGACACGTGAAAACAGGTATCCAGATTTGGAACTGGTTCGATTAGCCATTCCAAGAAGAACATATACAGATAATCACATTGATTATGTGGCTGCAGCACTTAAAAATGTATTTGACAGAAGAGAAAGTATTACCAATGGCCTGAGGATTCTTAAAGAAGCTCCCGTCCTAAGGCACTTTACTGTTGAACTGGGGAGAATTAACAAAGAGGAATCTGTTTTAGAGAGTCATTTAGAATATGCTCGATATTAACCTGGATTTTGGCATCCGGAAGCTCAAGCCTCCGGATGTTTTTTTACAAATACCCGCCAGATCAGACAAATCCCTTAAATTTGTAACAAATCGATACATTCTATACATTTAGATTTTGCTATGGATTGACTTTAAATTTACATTGCAACCTAAATTAAAAGGGAAACATTGATATGACTAGGACTAAAGTACCCGACAACTGCCACCTTTGGAACAATAAAGACCTCACAAAGGATGAGTTATATAATTCACTAGAGATAGTTAAGGTTTATGATGATGATTCTCATCAAATCAGAAGTTTAAAAAAATGCAGGAAATGTGGGCAACTTTACTTTTACGAATTTAAAGAATTTGTTGATTGGAACGATGGTAATGATGCTCAATACAGAACCTACATACCAGTAGAAAAAGAGAAAGATTCGGAAGAACTTGCGAATAAAAGTGAATCTGAACTTCTCAATTACCCGTCCATAAGAATAGATTATCCCTCTGATGCAAAAAAGCCTTCAAAACCTTATTATTCAAATCTAAACGTAACTCCAAAAGAAGACAAAGCAAATGAAATGGATGATGAGGCTTCAGACAACTAATTTTCTGTTGTAAAGTTGATATTGTCTAACATGCAGAACTAATCCTTCTTCTTCACATCTTTCACTCTAAAATAAGGCGCTTCGTAATCATCAGGCAAGTAATCCTCAGGGATGGTTACCTGATTCCCATCACGCTGTGCCCGGTAATGTGGCGAAAGTATTTCAATACCTTTTTCGTTAAACTCATCCTGGATATTTTGATGTAACTCGGAATAAATAATCGGCTGCTGATTAGGCTCGCCAGAATGAGCATTTAACTGGTACGAGACATAAAAATCATCAAGACTGGTTTGTAAAACAAAAGGCTTGGGTTCATGCATGATCTTGTTCGTTTTCAATGCGGCATTTATTAGAGCCTCATGAACTTTTCTCCAGGGAACATCGTAACCAATGGTTACTGTAGTATGCAACACAATTCCTTCTTTTCGTTTTGAAGTACTGTAATTAATTACACTTGAAGAAAGGATGGTTGAATTAGGAATAGTGACATATTCTTTTTTGGGAGTTTTAATTCGGGTTACAAACGGTGTTTTTTCAACAACATCACCAACCAGGTCACCCAGCTTTATTCTATCGCCAATTTGAAAAGGGCGCATGTATGTCATTACTAAACCTGCTACCATGTTTCCTATTACAGAAGATGATCCCAGTGAGAAAACGATTCCAATAAAAACAGAAACCCCTTGGAAAACACGTGAATCAGATCCTGGTAGATGTGGAAAAATTACTACAAACATAAAGGCCAAAACCAGAAACCGAATAATATTGAAAGTGGGTTTAGCCCAATCGGGATAAAATCCTTGTATTTTAAGGTTCTTGGTATGGATTTCATTTGACAGAAAACGCAAAAACTTAATTACATAACGTGTAATTATTACTATTACAATTATTGCAAAAAGATCGGGCAAATAGTTTAGAACTGCAGATCCAATTCTTTTTAATGGTGTAAGTATATATCCAAAAAGTGTTTCTGCCAAACGCTGCGTAGGCGGAAAAATAATGAACATAAAAGAAATTGCAATGTATAATACAAGGAGGTTAACAAACCATCGGAATATTTTTGAAACATAGAGTATAATATCTGTCTGTCTTTCTTCATCCAAAAACTGGTATTCCTTTATCTTAATCCCTTTTAAACGCTTTCCTTTCTGACTTTCGATGTAAGTATCAACTTTCTTTCTAAAAAGAATATTTACTCCACGGATTAATAAAACAAGAATAACAATGACCAATGCCACAAGTCCTACTTGCTTTAGAATCTTCAAAAAACTTTTATCCTCCTTGTAAATCTTAATATCTTTCAGTATTAGCTCCTTATAGTCCTGAGCAATTTCCCTTTTGCTTTTCTCGAACCACAATGCATCGTATTCTGAAATACTTAAAATGGTTTTATCTTTAAAAACAATATCGATATTCTGCCCATAATCAACTATTCCAAGCGAATCATATTTTGCAATAAACTGATTATACAGATAATCAAGTCGTTCCATAACCAGGGTATGCCTTTCTGCTGCTGAAATATTTCCAATTTTGGTATAAATTGTAAACAAAGTATCTTTATGAGGTACAACAGGATATCCCTTGGCGATAACTTTTAGTGAATCCACCTCATTTCTCATTTTTACCTTACGCAATGAATCTTGCAAATTAATCTCCTTGATTTGGGCTTCAAGCTTTTCTCGTTTTTTTGTTTCGTATTTGGTAAGTTCTTCAATTTCTTTTTTAAGAATTGCTTTTGTTATGGAATCAACTTTTGCAATTGAATCGGTTTGCTTAAGAAGTTCCAATGCTTCATCCTGCACCTTTAAACTGTCGGTTTTGGAGGTATCTTGCTGTGCAGAAAGCACTCCAGAAAGCAGAAATAAGAAAAGAACAGATACTAGTATTTTTTTCATGATTAAAACTTGTTTAGAACCACTTTTTCTTTCTAAAGTAATACAGCATAATTATCAGCATAACAATCATTAATCCCCAAACTCCAAAATACCCCCATTTCCAGTTAAGTTCAGGCATGTAATTAAAATTCATTCCATAAATACCAGCAATAAAAGTCAGGGGGATAAAGATGGTAGCAACAATCGTTAACGTTTTCATTACCTGATTCATACGATGCCCCTGAACCGAAAAGAAAAGGTTTTCCTGACTATCTAACCGGGCTGTTAATTTATCACATTCATCAATTATACTCAGGCACATATCTTTTAACTCAAAATAGTACTTAAAATGCTTTGAATCAATCAGCCCCTCTTCTTCCAAATCAACTCTGACAATAAATTCTTTGGTTGGAACCATTACTTTCTTTATCTGGTGGATCTGTCGCCGGTAATGGTCAATAGTTTTCAATATCGTTGGCGAGGGATCTTCGTCAATGTCAATAATAATCAACTCTTCAAGTTTTGTTTCAATAGCCTCAAGTGTTTTAAAATAATTATCGAAAATGGCCTCCAAAAGCAAATACAACAAAAAATCAGCGGTTCGCTCCCTTGCCAAACCAACTTTTTCTCTTAACCTTTGTCTTACATGATCAAAATGATCTCCTGTTTTTTCCTGAAAAGAAACCAGGTAGTTTTTGCCTAATACAAAGCTTATCTGCTCCGTCTCAATTTCATTATCATTGGAAGGGAGTATTGATTTTGTAGAAAAGAACCAGTAATTGTCATATTCCTGAAACTTAGGACGTTGGTTTACATCTAGAATGTCCTGAACTGTCAAATTATGCAGTCCAATATTATGGCAAAGTCCCTGAATACGTTCTACATCATGAATGCCATGCAGGTTTAACCAATAAACTGATCCATTTTCCTGGAATCCTTGGAATTCTTCCTCTGAAAATTTCTTTTTTTCTTTAAGATCAGATGAATTGTAAGTAAACAATTGTAATTTGATTTCATCGGAATACTTAACCCCGGTAAAAACAGGTATATGTGGATTTAGTTTTTTTCTGTTAATTGACTTTTTGCCCATCTTTTAGTTCTTTTAATTCTAGTGTGATATTCCTGGCAAATCAGCCTTGCCATAACACTAGCTTAGACTTGTGTTTTTTCCTGAAAATTTGATATTCATTTTTTATTCACTTTGTTCCGGTTGACCCAAAAACGAAGCAACTTAGGTGAAGCCGTTCTCACGTAGCCCTTAAAGAGCTGGTAAAAAGGTCAAGGCTCCATGGAAAACTTTCCCCATCTTTTATTAAGCCTAAGTGCGGCCGGGTGATCTTCGGACAAGTCCTCAGCTTCCCGGTCTAATGCTTGATTGCAAGCTATGAAAAATTTTCCAAAAGGCCAATCGCTCTGCTTATAACAATTTTGAGCCTGCCTCCTTTCTTTCTAAATTTTGCAACGCAAAAATAAATTAGAGCAGGTCTTTTTTGTAAACAATAGTCCTATGAGGGAATGGTATTTCAATCCCTTCTTTATCAAAACGCTCCTTAACTGATTTTAATAAGTCGCAATTCAAAACAAATGCGTCATCATTGGTCTTAGCCCAAACATAAGCCTTCAGATTAACCGAAAAATCTGTAAGTTGAACCAGGCGAACTACCACAACAGGATCATTTTTCGCTTTTGCTTCATCAGAACGATTATCAATACAAAGAGGATGTTTTTCAGCTTCCTCACGAATTATTTCAATCGCTTTATCAATATCAGAATCATAACTGATTGAAAAAACAATGTGCTTCCTGATTTTCTCATCATTAATATTGCTATTTACAATGGTTTCATCACTGATAATACTATTAGGAATAATTATCCTGCGATTTTCAAAGTCGCGTATAATTGTGTGCCTTAGAGTGATTTCTTCCACCGCTCCCTGCTTGCCATCAGAAAGTTGAATGATATCCGATATTCTGAAAGGTTTAAAAACAAGTATAAAAACACCACTGATAATATTTGAAAATGCTTTTTGCGAAGCAAAACCCACAATAACTGCAATGATTCCGGCACCTGCAAACAAAGCAGTTCCTATTGATTTTAAATAGGGTATCTTATAAAAAATAAAAGTGGCTGCAGCAGTAAAAATGATAAATCCAACCGAGTTCTTAATGAAAGAAAAGTCAGTAGGATCGGTATTTAGTTTAGTTGCATAATTCTTAATAAAAATCGTCAATAGCTTATGTAGAATAATGTATAACACTATTGAGGAAATCAACGTAATTCCTATAAGTAGAATATATTCAAATGTTTCTTCTTTCATTAAACTTCTCTTCTGAAATTGTTTGTCAATAAAAAACAATATTTCTTACTGTTTTTACGAATACGATTATGCGGAAGTTTGCACCAAAAAAAAAAGGCCGTTCTGAAAAGTAATTTACAGTTCAATGTCATTTAGTTAAGAAACTATTTTTGCTAATTTGGTGTCTACCCCCCTCAACTCAGTCTCCAGATGGATCCTGAGCTGAGCCCAGGTCGAATTTTATTAACTAAACGATGAAACTTACAATTGGTAACAAATTACTGCAGAATCAATATTCTGAATAACAAAAATATTCTTTTCTGTTTATTTTTCACTAAGGTAATTAAATCTATTTTAGATGCTTAATATACATCCGGCAAAGTTTGCAATCAAAAGCTAATTGATATTTTCCGAACTTATTTTCGATGAATAGTTTGCTATTGTCGGGCGCAGATGTTTTTAATTGTTTCTTTTCGCAAATGCCCAACTCATACTTCATGCAATAGCGGGTGGTCATCAGGTTCTTATTCAGGTAATTTTCAGTTACTTCCGGAGCTTTTTCAAGAACATTGGCACCATGCCGGGCATAAAACTTCACAGCAAGACTATTCGAAACATTAAAGGCATAATCAAGTACTTCTTTATAAAAAGGAACACTGGAAGGTTTAAATTGAATATGCCCTGGTTGATATTTCTTAATTCGCTCATTCAGTAGTAGTTCCAAAACAGTTCTTCTAAGCTGGTTTACTTCAGCAATACGATAAAAGCCTATTTCGGATTGGACTTTCCAATTAAAGGCAGTAATTCTAAAATATTCGTCCGAAATATCTAAAAACTGCTTTTGAAACATGTTAATAATAAGTTCCTGCTTTTTTGCTTTTTCTGTGGCTTTTGGTAATTCAAAAGTTACAGAGATATGGTCTTCATCTGTTGCTTTTATTTGAATACCTTCATCAATATTAAAAACTTCTATGGAACAACTTATTTTCCTTATTTCCGTGCTTTTCTCTAATTGTTTTAAAAAAGAATGATTGTGATTTCGATAAACCTGTGTGCCTTTTTGAATGTTTAAAGTGTCAGAAATCAACAGATAATTCCCTTCGACTTTCTCAACCCGAATGCCTTTTAGCTCTTCTTTTTCGTTAATAAAGCACAATCCGTCACCATTTGCAATTGCAACGTTGGTGTTGATTATCAATCTCTTGTTTTGGCATTCAATCACTTTGCCCAAAGGTTCACCAAAAGATTTTGGCGAATGCAGTGATACCATTTGCTCAGCCCTACCAGAAAGGAAGTAGGAAGTAAACCTTCGGTTAAATGATTTACTAACATCAGGGGTAAAACCAGGATAAATAGTACCGGAAGAATCTTTTCGAAAATCAGGTTTAGTTTCAATCAACTTATCCAATACCTGCCTGTAATAGGTCACTACATTTTTTACATAGGCTTCATCTTTCAATCGGCCTTCAATTTTAAATGATTTAATTCCGGCATGGGCCATTTGAGCAATCTTCTCTCCTACCGATAAGTCTTTTAATGATAATAAATGCTTGTCTCTGGCCAGTATGTCTCCATTCTTGTTAGTAAGAGTATATTTCAGTCTGCAAGCCTGTGCGCATTCTCCCCTATTAGCGCTTCGCTGACCAATGGCCTGGCTCATATAACACTGCCCGCTTAAGCTTACACACAAAGCTCCATGTATAAATGCCTCCAGTTCAATGGAAGTATTTGAACTTATTTGTTTTATTTCATCCAAAGATAATTCCCTGGCCAAAACCGCACGTGAAATTCCAATTTCATTAAGAAACTGAACTTGTTTTAATTCAAAATTATTTGCCTGGGTGCTTGCATGAATAGGAATTGGTGGCAAATCCATTTCAAGAATGCCCATATCCTGGATGATGATAGCATCTGCACCAATATTATACAGCTGATGAATCAGCTTTTGGACTTTTTCTAATTCATGCTCGTATAAAATGGTATTTAGTGCAATGAAAACTTTTGAATGATAGATGTGTGCATATTTAATCAGCTCTTCGATGGAACTGATGCTATTTGCAGCCTGTTTTCGTGCTCCAAAATCAGGGGCACCAATGTACACAGCATCAGCTCCATGATTGATGGCTGCTTTACCTACAATAAGGTTTTTGGCAGGGGCTAATAATTCAAGCTTTTTGATGACAGTTATTTACTTAATAATAGCTGCAAAATTAACTAAAATTGGAATATTATACCGAACCGCTGTTAGTATTTGGTTGGCTTTGTATAAATCTAAGAATTGAAGATGTTGATAGTTCGAGAATAAAAATATATGTAAAAGGGGCAAAAAACAGCAAAGACAGGTATACATTATTAAGTAGCAAATTACTTGAAGACTTAAGGGGTTACTGGAAAATATACAGGCCTGAAAAATATTTATTTGAAGGGACACAAGGAGTAAAATAT
>JBNKRJ010000022.1:0-35819 GCA_050296515.1 Bacteroidales bacterium
ATGTTTAAATATCAATTACTTAACTAAAATTTAAACAAGTGAAACAAAACATTTTAATTATTCCTGATAGTTTTAAAGGTTCACTAAGTGCCTTTGAAATTGCAGAAATAGTAAGTATAAAACTTAAGGAAAGTAATTTACCCTTAGCAATAACCTCTTTACCTCTTGCTGATGGGGGCGAAGGTTCTTTAGGTGCAATACAGCAAAGTAAAAATTTACTTTCAACAAAATTAGAAATCTCAGACCCGTTATATAATAAAATTGAAGCTGATTATTTGTTTGATAAAGAGAGTAATACTGCATATATAGAGTTGGCTAAGGCATCTGGCTTGCATTTCGTTAAAGACTTACCAGATGTTATGAATTCCTCCACTTTTGGAACCGGACAGTTAATCAGGCATGCAATTGAAAAAGGAATAAAAAAAATAGTTTTGTTTATTGGAGGAAGTGCCACAAATGATGCAGGCTTAGGAATTCTTGAAGCTTTAGGTTATTGTTTTTATGATGATAGAAATGATATTCTAGCACCAATTCCTCTGAATTTCGAGAGCATATCCAGAATTGATGATTCAAAGTCGATTCTTAAAAAAAATGAGGTTGAGATTGTTATAGCAGCTGATGTGAGCAATCCATTTTATGGGCCTCAGGGTGCAGCTTATGTGTATGCGCCTCAAAAAGGGGCAAAACCAGCTGATGTAAAACAATTGGATGCAGGACTTCAGCATCTTGCCGACCTGATTTTCGGTATCTATAATATTGATTTACAGAAAATAAAAGGTGCTGGTGCTGCTGGTGGAGTAGGAGGAGGCCTTTATGCTTTGGCAAAAGCTAAAATAGTTTCAGGAGCAGAACTTATTTTTAACTTGTTGAATATTGAAAAAAAAATAAGGGAGGCAGATATTATTATTAGTGGTGAAGGTAAAATTGACCATCAAAGCTTAAATAACAAACTACTGTACAATATTTCTAAACTTGTGCAAAAACACCAAAAGCAGCTGTGGGCAATTTGTGGGTATTTTGATGGTGATGATAAGTTGAAAAATGATTTAGCCTTAACCAAGGTATTTAGTTTGGCAAAAACAAAAGATGAGATTCCATCTGTAATATCGGATGTTGAAAATAGACTTTCTTTAATGGTTGGTGATATTGTTAAAAACTTGCTCCAAAGTGCCAGTAAATGACACTTTGAAGGCTTTAAAAGTCAACTATTTTATTTTTATACACCCGTCAACAATTTCGATTTGGGCGCCGTCTTTTACAGTAACCTTACCGCAAGAAGTTTCAATAACACATTCCGATGATCCACCCTGGATGGTTACACTTGCAGTTCTACTGCTTCCAAATTCCACAGTTTTTGTTGAACCGGCAATGGTTACTTTCATTTCGTGAGTTTTTGAATCTTTGTTGTAATACCTGATGGTTACACCAGCATTAATAAATGTTACAACCATAAAGAAAGCAACTACTGTTAAAAGAAATTTTTTCATGTTAATTTATTTTAGAATTATTAATGGTTCAAATATAGAATGAATAAATGGCAAATCGGGAATAATTTATTATGAGTTTAAAAAAACTAGTTGATCTCAAAAAAAGAGGCTGCTCATTATGGCAGCCTCTCATTAAATATTCTGAAGAATAACTAATTAATATAGATATTCTGATTCATAATCAGCAGGATCCATCGTATTTCCACTACTGTCTGTTACATTATATACTCTTATATAATCAAAACTATAATCTTGTCCGGCTGGCACATCAAATGTTATTATTGCATGCTGATGATCAACCCATGTAACAGTATGGGTTATTGCGGTTTCTGTAACTCCATCCCAATGCCTAACTATTGGAGTAACACTTACATCTGCATACCTTCCAGAAAGAACATAGAAGTCCATAGTAATAGTTATAGCAGTTGCTCCTAAAGAGTTATCAGCAGATTCGCTTTGCATATCATCAACATTCAAATCTCCACTATCAAATGGAGTTTTGTCCGTAACAGGAATTTCAGTTGAGAATAGCCCAGCTCCTGCAGAGTTAATGGCTCTTACTTTATATGTAACTGTTGTCCCGTGGCTTAATGGTGTTGTTACTCCATCATCTTCATAATAGTCAAACTGTGAAAGCAATGTTACATAATGTTGGACCATTCCCTGATCGAAGTCGTTAGGTGTATATGTGTCAACCAAAACATATTCAGGATTATTGTAATCATCCTTAGCGTAAACTTCATATGACGTTGCATTTGAAATTCTATTATATGTGAATGTTATACCATTACCAGGTCTACCATCATAATAGTCAGCCAACCAGGTGGCTCCCATAACGTCATAGTCAATAGCAAATCCAGTTACCTGCGCTGGAACTACAGCATCATCAGTAGTCGAGAATGTAATGATATTTCCACCGGTATTATCATAAGTTAGAGCACCGTATACATTATAATAAACAGTGTATGTTGTATTAGCGTCTAAGTCCTGAGTTGGATTAATTGTGATTACATTGTCTACATATGTTATATCAGCTTCAATTTTTGCTCCACCAATTGTAAGTAGAACATATCCCATATTTTCGGTATTGGTCATATCAACATTTTTGTTGAATGTTAGCGTAATGTCCGAAGTTACATCGAAATCCTGAGTTCCAACATTTGGAGAAGAGTATAAGTTTGATCCAGTTAAGCTGATTCCATCTCCAACATGTGTCAAGTTTACATTGCCATATGCATAAGATGTTCCAGAACTTAAATTAATAGATCTTGTGTATGTTCCATGAGAATTTGGATCGTAATAAGATTCTCCATTTGCATCAGTAAAATCAAGAAACCTGATAACAGTTTGAGTTGATGGAATGTTTGAGAAAGTATAATAACCATCGGCATCGGTTGTTGCAGTATATAGTCCAGGAACAAACCTGTACCCATTATCGTCTTGTTTGTACACAGTATTGTAATCCAGCTGTACAGTTACTCCTTCAGCAGGAACATTTATTCCGTTTTCTGTTTTATAAACACGTCCGGTAAGCATTCCATTAAGAGGGTACAAGTTCGGATTGTAGGTAAGTACCACTTCTCTGTTTGCTCCACCTCTTATTGTACCTTCGTTAAAGTTAGCGTCGCTACCAATCCAAGCATTATAGGTAATTGTTGTATAATCTGCTTTTGAAAACCATATTGTGTATCGGCCTTCAACCAAATTATTAATTGAATAGCCATCAGCTGCTGTCGCAGTTACAGAATCTTTTTTTCCAGCCATATCCCATTCAACTTTTACATCGTCTAGAGGTTGGTCTGTATTTCCATCAAAAACATGGCCTTGCAGAAAGCCAACAATCTTAATTATTTCTTCTTTTTTACAGGCGTTAAACCCAATCATTCCAAAAATTAGGAAAACTGCTATAATTTTATTTAAATTTTTCATCTTGTAAATAAATTTAAGTTTTAATAAAGTTTTGATTAGTAATTAGAAAGTGTATCCAATTCCTCCAAAAAAATCCAAGTGTTCAAATTTTAACGTAGAAACACCAGCATGGACTGTAAAAGGACCAAGCTTAAGAATTGCACCTCCTTCAATTTCGTACCCTTTTATTTCTTCTTCAGGAATAATAGCAGGCTCTTTGTAAGGATAAACATACTCTCCATATCCTCCTCCAATAAAAATATGTGCTGCTTCAATCAATTGCAAAGAAACACCCAAATCAACAGAAAGGCGATCAAGGTTAGCAATGTCTCTGTTATTGTACCTTGCTGATAAATAAACACCTCCTGAACTAATTAGATCGTTACCGTCTAAAATACCCCCGGAATTGCCAAGTAAGCCACCATGCAATCCAAACACGGCACTAGTGCTTGGACTATATGCAATGTGAATTAAATGATCTCCACCGCCACCACCGCTTGAAGTTGTTTCTTCCTGAGCATAGACGAAAGAACCATAAATCACTATTGCACAAATAGTTAAAATTAGTTTTTTCATAGTATTTAATTTAATTGAAAAATAAGTTGCAAAACTATTGTAAAAATCTGAATTGAACAATTTAGATTTGATAAATTTTCACTCTTTAAGTATAAAGATGAAATTTTCATTGACAAATAGCCTAAATGGTTTAGATGAAAATATCTAAATATACTTTAAATTAGCAACAATCTTTCTGATTTGCAAATACTCATGTTGAAATTAATATTGTTTTACACAAAGATTTCTTTAGTAGAGATTGATATACAGAGAGTTAACCCGAAAAATTCATGAATTTTTCAACGATTAAGTAATACTAACAATTTTGTGCATTTACAATAGCCTAAAATTTGAGTATTGCTAAATCGGGGTTTCCCGCATTGTATTCCTTTAACAGGAATACTTTCATACAATGCACTATGTTTTTATATGAATAAAATGTGGGTTAAAGAGGTTGTTTGAAACAATGAATCACACTTTGCCAGCTCTATTTTGAAAATAATATTCTAAAGTCTTTTATTCTCAGTATTTTTATTAAAAACCCAAATACAATTGAAAAGAAGATAGTTAGAGTGAATGGGATGTACCAGGTTTCCAAAATTAAATTGGAAAGCAAAATTGTACAAACAGTTGTAAACAATAAAGTTAAATACTTAATATAGGTAGAGGGTCTAGTTTTTATTCCAAATACAACAATTACTATTATCCCTTGTATTAGGCCCATCAATACTTGTGTAAGCATACTACTAAATGCTGCTCCAATAACGCCATAATGAGGGATAAGTAATGCATTTAACAGAATGTTTGTAATCACTGCTCCAAAGGCAATTCTGTTCAGAGCTTTAAGTTTTCCGGCAGCAGTTAAAAGCGTACCAAAAATATAGGTTATAGCAATTCCAATAAAACCAATAATTAGCAAACTAAGCACTTTAGCCGATTCTATAATATGTTCGTGATAAAGTAATTGCATAAACTCTTTAGCATAAAATAGAATTGCAACTGATAAACCCAAAGAAGGAATCATTAAAAGAGCAAAAGAGTGGCTAAGAGTTTCGTTAATAGCTTGTTTTTCTTTAATCATTTTAGCAAAAAGAGGCAACAAAATACTTGCAAATAAGTAGGCCATCATTGATAGAGCATCTAATATTCTAAATCCCTGGGCATATATTCCTGCCTGAATTTTTCCATCAGGGAGCATTCGCTCAAGCATTACTGCATCAATGCGAGTATAGAATACCATTAAAAAAATTAATATGGCAAAAGGAAAGCTTTGTTTTAGGGTAAATACTACATTCTTTAATTTGAAGCCAAAGTTTATTTTACCTGCTTTTTTCATCACAACCCCAAAGGCAATTAATAGTGAACTGCTGTAAGCAATTGTTTGGGCATAGACAAGCCACTCAATTTTAAAATTACTGTTTGAAGACCACCATAACAAATAGCTACATATTAAAATAAGAATGAATTTATCTGATATTGAAATCAGACTATCTGTTTTAAATAGCTGTAAACCAGAAATATTAGATCTTAAATACTGTGTTCCTGTAATTAATATCTGGTTTATGGTAAGCCAAACAAGAAGTATAATTTGGTGAGATGAATAGTCAATAAAAATAGCAGCAACTAGAGTTATAATTGCATAAACAACACCTAAAAGAAATTTAATCGGAAAAATTCTTCCAATTTGCTGTGCAATTAAATGATGATTTTGTGCAATATTTCGGTTGTTGTAGTTGGTAATACCTAAATCAGCAACAATATTGAAAAGCAGGGAAAAACTAAACAAAGAAAAGTACAATCCGTACTGATCTGCCCCCACTTTGTTTTGAATGGTTCTATCAATACCAAAAATCCAGAAAGGTTTAACCAAAAGGTTCAAAACCAGCAAAATAATGATGCTTTCTGTAAATTTTTTTGTCAAAATGCGGCGTTGTATTTCTTTTTTATGGGCAAAACTAAGTTTAAACAATAAAATATTACATCTAACTTTAACTAACTTTGCACCATTATTAAGGAGCAAAAGTAAGAAAATACTTCATCGCATCTATGAAGATACTCATAAATACCCGACTATTAATCAAAAATAAACTGGATGGAATTGGCTGGTTTAGTTTCGAAACACTAAAAAGAATTACTCGAAACCATCAAGAGGTCCAATTTTATTTTCTTTTTGACAGGCCTTTTTCTGATGAATTTATATTTTCAGATAATATTAAGCCAATTGTTGTAGGCCCCCCAACAAGGCATCCGGTTTTGTGGTATTTATGGTTTGAGCATAGAATACCTGGAATTATTAAAAAAATTAAACCGGATCTGTTTGTTTCGCCAGATGGTTATTTATCATTAAATAGCCGGGTAAAATCATTGGCTGTAATTCATGATATAAATTTTTTGCATTATCCTGGTGATTTACCATGGTCAAGTAGAGTGTATTACAACCATTTTTTTCCAAAATTTGCTAAAAAGGCAGAAAGAATTGCAACTGTTTCGGAATATTCTAAAGCTGATATTTCAAAAAACTACGGTATTAACGCAGATAAAATTGATGTGTTGTACAATGGGCATAACGAAATCTATAAGACTATTCCAGTTGAAGAGCAGGATAAGATTAAGCTGAAATACACTCAGGGAAATGATTTCTTTATTTTCATAGGCTCTTTGCATCCCCGTAAAAATATTGCCAACATGTTGAAGGCTTATGAAAAGTTCAGAAAAGGAAACTCCCAAAGAGTTGATTTTGTGATTGTTGGAGGAAAGTTTTTCAAGACCAATGATATTAAGAACACACTGGACGATATGTATTTTAAAGATGATGTTCATTTTGTTGGAAGGATGGAACCAGAAAGAATGAGAGATTTGTTGGCATCCTCGTTGGCACTAGTATTGATTTCAAAGTTAGAAGGGTTTGGAATCCCTGTTATCGAGGCATATAGTTGTGGTATTCCGGCTATTGTTTCAAATGTTAGTTCATTACCTGAAGTGGGGGGAGATGCAGCCATTTACGCAGATCCATTTTCTGTGGAGTCCATTTCCTCAGCAATGGACAGAATGGTTAATGAAATAGGATTAAGACAATCTCTTGCTGAAAACTGCCTGAAAATTGCAGGCCAATACAGTTGGGATAAAACAGCTGAAAAGTTTTGGAATAGTATTATTAAGACTTTGTAAGGTGTTGTAAATTAGAGTCTTGTTGTGTTAGTGCGAAATTGTCAAACTTCTAAGTTCTAATAAGCCAATTTCTAAATTACTGTGGCATAGTGGTAATTACCAACCTGGTTTCTGCTTTTAAAATCTTATCATCCAGCTTTTTAAAACCCCTGTTCTTTTTAATTATTTCTCCAAGATCTTCGGTAATGAAGTTGTATCCGTATTGCTGCTTTGTCACTAAGGGCTCAAATTTCTCTGTTTGGGCATTAACCTGCAGCATTTCGGCACCAAATGGTTCAGCACAAATAAATTCATCCGGTAATTGGTATACTTTGTTTACTTTATCAATACCCATATAAAAATCATCAAGAAGTAATACGCTGGAACCATCAGCCAGATAGTAAACAAATCGAACATAACACTCTTTATTTGTTCTTATGTATAGCCTAAGTGTGTCATTTTCAGAATAAAGGAGATTATCCCGACCATTATTGGTCCACACTTCAAGTTTTAAATTACCACCAACAATTTCGTTCTCCGTAAATGTTTTATTTTTTGTATTTGCTATGATGAAGTTTTCTGGTAAAAAGCTGATTGAGTTATTCGTACAGAATTCTTTTTTTAGTTTTGATTCAATGCTGGCTTCTGCTTTTCCAGTTTTATAGTTTCGTAAAACAACTATTACTTTTAAATAATCATTTTCTTCCCAGTAGGTGCCAGTGATTATATAATCGTAAGGAGCAAGTTCAATATTTCCTGCAAATAAATTCTGGTTTAGTACATTAAATTGAGCTGTGTTAATCAGTTTTTGTTCCAACTCCTGGTACAATCTTTTTGAAAAAGGACTTCCCATTTTTGTATCCTGATAATTAAAACTACTCAAACTAATTGTTCCCTTTAGATCAGGCTCTTGCATTTTCAGGCCATTAGAAATAAAATAGGCAAGGTCAGATATATCAGTTTTGACTGAGTTTTGAAGTTGATCAATACTTTTATCAACTTTCATTTTCAGCAATAATGTTGTTTTAGTTTTTAATGAATTTTCATCTGCAACATCTAATGCAGCCAGAATAGATTGCCCTTCTTCAACTTCTCTGAATTTTGGAAGGCATTCCAATAATTTAGGTAATGCTTTTTGCGATTGACCAGCTGTTTTTGCTTCCTCAGCAAAATTGTACATTTGATCAAGTTCCTGCAATTTGCTGGTAATCTTTTGTTTATAATAACTTATTAAATCCGGTTTCTTTACATAAGTAAAAGCATAGGCTGTTTTTTTTCTTTTATCATAATATGTTTCTGATTTTAAGCCTGCAACATCAATATTTGAATAAGAAACACTGGAATGTTTAATATACTCGTAAGTTTCTGCATTTGTTCCTGTGTTAAGATTTTCTGTCCCGCTTATGGTAAGGCTCTTAATCGATACTTTTACCGATTCAATTAGTGTTTTTTTAGCATTATCCTTGCATTTTTCAAGTAAATCAGTAACATCCTGATTGGTATAATTTATCTCAGAGCTAAACCCGCTTAAATAGGTTTTTTCAGGATAAAAAGCATACCTGTTTTGATACTTAATCCATTGTGGTTCTTGTGCATAAGTTGTAGCGGAATATACTAAGAAGAATAAAACAAGTGCTGTTCTGTTCATAGTTTTTCTTTTTAGGTTTAATTGATTTTTTCGAACCTCTTTAATTTTCCAAAATGTTTGTTAGAAAAAGTAAGAAACCCTCTTTTAGAAATTTTTGTTTGATAAATTTATGCTTTTTTTGTTCTTTTATCAAAAAAATAATGGCCAATAAAGATGAATGCCTGATGAGTGAAGTAAGCGTATTGAAGCCCTATTTTAAAGAGAATGTAATTGAAGCAGGTTGTGATGAGGCTGGCCGTGGATGCCTTGCTGGGCCGGTTGTAGCTGCAGCAGTAATTTTGCCTGCTGATTTTTACCATGAAACCCTAAACGATTCTAAACAATTATCTGAGAAAAAAAGAAACGAGTTAAGGATAATTATTGAAGAAAAGGCAATTAGTTGGGCTGTCGCATTTGTTGATCACGAAAAAATTGACCAAATAAATATCTTGAATGCTTCTTATCTGGCTATGCACCAGGCAATTGATAAACTTGATAAAATACCGCAACATTTAATAATTGATGGGAATCGATTCATGAAATATAAAAGTACTCCACATCAGTGCATTGTAAAGGGTGACTCTAAGTATCTTTCCATAGCTGCGGCATCAATTCTGGCAAAAACTCATCGTGATGAATACATGATGAAATTACATAAGGAATTTCCAAATTATGGATGGGATAAAAATAAGGCATATGCCACAAAAAAACATCGCGAAGCTATTGTTAAACAGGGCCTGAGTCCTTACCACAGAAAATCTTTTCGTTTGGTTGATGATCAACTAAAATTCAACTTTTAAGATGTTCAATTTCGTACATTGCTGTTCATTTTCGGACAAGAATTACCTGTTCTTATTTTAACCCGAATATTAACTTATTGAGTACGATAAAATTACTTTTATTGGCATAAATAATGATGCATTTTGCCTAAATTTGCAAAGGGTTGTTATCTAAATCATAAATTATTTTTTGTTATCTTTAAATAAGAGTAACACTCTTTTCTTATTAACCTCGACATTATAAAAATTTAAAATTAGTACTATGAAGAAGATTTTAGCAATTGTTCTGATTGCCGCTTTTGCGTTTCAAAATGTGAAAGCTGATGAAGGTATGTGGTTTTTAGCCTTTATCAATAAAAATTATAAACAAATGAAAGCCATGGGCTTTAAGTTAAAGCCTAAAGATATCTATGATATCAATCATTCAAGTATGAAAGATGCTGTTGTAACCCTGGATGGTGGTTCGTGTACAGCAGAACTGATTTCGCCTAAAGGGTTGCTTTTAACAAACCATCATTGCGGTTATGGTGAAATTCAGGCACACAGCACAGTTGAGCATGATTATTTAACCAATGGGTTTTGGGCTAAAAGTATGGAGGAAGAATTACCTAACCCAGGCAAGACAGTTACTTTTCTTGTTAGAATGGAAGATGTAAGCGAGCGTGTAAATGCTGAATTAAAGGATGAAATGACTGAAGCAGAAAGAGATGCAACAATTAGAAAAATTTCTGAAGTAATTCAAAAGGAAGCAGTTGGAGACACACATTATGATGCTCAAGTCCGCTCTTTTTTCAAAGGGAATAACTTCTATTTGTTTGTTTACGAAACCTTTACAGATGTTCGCTTAGTTGGTGCTCCTCCTTCCTCAATTGGAAAATTTGGTGGCGATACTGATAACTGGATGTGGCCACGTCATACAGGTGACTTCTCAATTTTTAGAATTTACTGTGGAAAAGATGGAAAACCTGCTGATTACTCTCCTGACAATGTACCTTATACTCCAAAACAATACTTTCCAATTTCAATAAAAGGGGTAAAAGAAAATGATTTTTCAATGATTATGGGTTATCCCGGAACTACCCAAAGATATCTTACTTCATGGGGTGTTGAGCAAGAGATGAAAAACACAAACAAAATCAGAATTGATGTTAGAGAGAAAAAATTAGGTATTTTAAAGAAATACATGGATAAAGATGATGCAATTCGTATCCAATATGCAGCAAAGTATTCACAATCAGCAAATTATTACAAATATTCGATTGGGCAAAACAAGGCTTTAAATGAACTTAAAGTTGTTGATGAGAAAAAAGCTATTGAAAAGAACCTTACTGACTGGATTGCTAAAGAGGAAGCGAGAAAAGCAAAATATGGAGACGCTCTAAATCTTATTGAAGAAGCTTATAAAGAAAATAACGAGTTGGATGTGGTTCAGCAATACTGGTTTGAAGCACTTTATTTAGGTCCCGAAGTTTTTGGTGCAGGGTTTGGTTTAAGAAGGCTGGAAGGAGCGCTTAGTTCTGGTAACAAAGAGCAAGTTGACAAAACTGTTGAGGGGATGAAGGAAAAAATGGAAGCGTATTTCAAGGATTATAATCAGATGGTTGATAAAGATCTATTTGTAAACCTTGTTGGGATGTTTAAAGAAAATGTTCCTGCTGGTTATTTACCAACTTTCTTTGCGACTATTGATAGTGATTTTGAAGGGAGTATTCAAAAATATGCAGATCAGCTTTATTCTACGTCTATTTTAACAGATAAAACAAGAGCAGAAGCATTCATGGAAAATCCAACACTAGATGTACTGCAAAAAGACATGGGCTATAAAGCTTCAATTTCGGCTCTTGAGACCTATTTCGCTGTAATGGGGCAAATTGATGGTCCAAATGCCAAACTTGGCAAAGGTATGAGGGAATTTGTTGCCGGATGGATCCAAATGGAAGAAGAAAAAGACAAAAATAAACTGTATTATCCTGATGCTAATTCAACTATTCGGTTGACTTATGGAAAAGTAGGTGGTTATAAAGTTGGTGATAAAGTTTATGATTATACTACTGATTTAAAGGGGCTTATAGCAAAAGAAGACAAAAATAATCCTGAAGAATTTTCGGTACCTGATAAATTAAAAGAGCTTTATAAAAAGAAAGATTATGGCGATTATGGTGAAAAAGGTCGGATGATTGTATGTTTTACTTCTGATAACGACATTACAGGTGGTAATTCAGGAAGCCCTGTAATTAACGGGAAAGGTGAATTAATTGGAATTGCTTTTGATGGCAACTGGGAAGCAATGAGCGGTGATATCAATTTTGATACTAAACTGCAAAAAACCATCAATGTAGACATTCGATATGTTTTATTTATTATTGATAAATACGCTGGTGCTAAAAATCTTATTGACGAGATGACTATCGTAAAAAAATAATTTTAACTTTTTATTAAAAAAGGCTGCCGTTTGGCAGCCTTTTTTCTTTAACAAAAATCTTCAAGTAAACTATACTTATCCTTTTAAAGGTTTTGTGAAATCTATACTAAGCCCGTTTGAAATATTGTAAATTGAAATTTTTAGAATGGCTTTGTATGTACCAATCGACTGGCAGTTTTGGTTTGCAAACTTGTGAAGCAAACCAATTACTAACAGCGGTTCGGTATAATTTCCGTTACATGATAACCATTCGGTATGAGTATAAAAAAAGGGGCTCAAACCCCTTTTCTTTAGCATGTTAATATTTTCCTATTTTGAGTCTCTTTTTGTTGAATAGTTAATTTTAAAAGCTTTTGCCTTTTTCAACTCTTCTTTGATATCTGTGATTATACCCATATGTGTTTTTTTATCCGATTTAAGAGAAATGGTCATCTTTCTGGCATCCTCTTCCGATAGTTTCCCTCTTTCAGCATCTACAAATCCTATTATTTCATCAAGCTTAACGAATTTGTCATTTATTTGGATTCTTGGTTCAGAACCATATACTTTTTTAAAAGCTTCTATCGGCTCGCCAATGTAAATATAGCTGACCAATGATTTATTTTCTAACATGGTTACTTCAGTAGCAGAAGGTACTGAAACTTTTACTTTTAAGGTTACTTCGCGCATAGCCGTAGAAACCATAAAAAAGAACAAGAGCATAAATACGATATCAGGCAATGATGCGGTTGATATTTCCGGCGTTCCGCCTTTTCGGGTAGTCTTAAATTTTGCCATATTAGTTTCCTCCTTTTACATTTTTTGGTTCTGCTTCAGATATGCTTTGTGGGTATAGTTTTTTTATTGCACTTTTCCTATCTTCGTCTAATTCATCGAAGGGCATTCCAAATTTACTTCGAGCATATTCATCTCTCAGCTCATTAAAAGCTTTTACTAATTCATTTTGTACTTCAATGTATTTAGCATAAGAGGTGTTTCTGTCATTTTGTAAAGATACGACACCCCTTGAAACTCTAACTTTGCCTAAAAGCTCTATTTCTTCTTCTCGATATTCGGATAGATGAATATCTTCTTTGGGGTTAGTTATAAACTCTTTAACACCGTCTTTTAGTTGTGAAATATCCATTACTTCTTTTTCAACAAAAAGCTCATCATAGCTATTTACTAATACAATGTAAACATTCCTTTCTTTAATGATTGGAGGAGGAACATCGATATCAGTTGGAGGCGCAGGAAGTTTTCTTGTAATTCCGGAATCAATATCCATAGTTGTTGTCATCAGGAAAAAGATGAGCAACAAAAAGGCAATATCGGCCATTGACCCTGCATTAATTTCTTGAACTTGTTTTGCCATAATTTCAAAGTTTTTATTAATAAACCTGTTGCTTAGTTATGATATTATAGTGAGGAATAATGCTGGTTAACAATTGTTTGTGGAATACTTTGGATGTAATTGCTACAACTATCATAAGCAATATTTTAGCTGATTCTTATTAAGCAAATGTTACTATTACAAATATAGGAAATAAAGTTATACATTGGCACGGTTTTAACTATTTTTTTAGTTATTTGCCATATTTTTCAGTTACATAACTGATTTTTACGTAATTCATCAGGTCTTTTGTAAAAATGGGGTGCTAAATGCTCTGTAATTGTGTTGTCACCTGATTACTTACCAAAAATATCATATTCGACTTAATACCAGGCGTATTATTTATTGAGAAAGGTCTATTAGTGATTTTATAAGTTCAATACTGTTAAAGTGTTGATAGTTAATGAGATAGTTCCTTTATTTACATTTGGTTAAAACTGTTTTAGTGATTTTTTATTAAAATAGTGCACTCCAACCAAAATGGTAAAACTAATTACAAATAAGATTAATGCGTAAAAATTGGCAGTGTTGTAGTTCAATGCCTCTACTTCATCATAAATGGCAATGGAGGCAACCCTGGTTTCATCCGGAATGTTTCCTCCAATCATTAATACTACACCAAATTCTCCAATTGTGTGCGCAAAACTAAGAACTGTGCCACTTAGTAGTGCTGGTCTGATATTTGGGATTAATATGTTTTTTAATACAGAAAGCCTGGATTTTCCAAGAGTGTATGCTGCTTCCTGAATATTTACCGGAACTGATTGAAATCCTGAAACAATGGGATGAACCATGAAAGGCAAGCTAAAAATGATTGAAGCTAAAACCAAGCCTTCAAAAGAAAACACTAGCCTGACACCCAGCCAGTTATCTAAAAAATGACCAATTGCATTTTGTGGACTGAACGCAACCAATAAATAAAAGCCGAGTACTGATGGTGGTAATACTAATGGCATGCTAACCAATGCTTCTACTAAGAATTTTAGACGGAACCGAGAAAAAGCCAGCCAGTATGCTAGTGGGATGCCTACAAAAAGTAAAATACCAGTAGTAATTAGTGATAGTTTTAAAGTGAGAAGTAATGGCCCCCAGTCAAGTTGCATATAGTTAAAGATAATTAAGGCTGTATTCTTTAATTTAAAAATTAGTGACTAGCGACAAAAAAAGGGGACTCACAGGCCCCCTTTTTAACAAACAAATATCTTATTATTTATTTTCGCGCCTTGTAGAATAATTAATCTTAAGCGCTTGTGCTTCTTTTAATTCTTCTTTGATATCTGTAATGATACCCATTTTAGTTTCTTTATCAGCTTTGATCGAAACTGTCATTCTAGGTATATCTGCTTCATTCATTGTCTCTCTTTTTGCAGAAACAAACGGAACAATATCAGATAAAGTAGAAAACTTATCATTCAACTGAATTCTTGGTTCGGTTCCAAATTTATCTCGATAAGACCTTAAAGGTGCACCAACATAAATGTAACTCACCAATGATTTATTTTCCAGTTTAGTTACTTCTGTAGCTGAAGGAACTGAAACCTTGATTTTCAATTCAACTTCACGCATGGTTGTAGAAACCATAAAGAAGAATAAGAGCATAAATACAATATCAGGTAATGATGCCGTAGATATTGCCGGCGTTCCGCCTTTTCCTTTTCTTGAAAATTTTGCCATTATCTTTTTCCTCCTACGTTTCTAGGTTCTGCTTCCGAAATACTCTGTGGATACAAATCTTTTATCGCTTCTTGTCGCTCTGGATCTAAGTCTTCAAAAGGCATTCCAAATTGCTGACGGGCATATTCATCACGCAACTCATTGAATGCTTTCACCAACTCATTCTGTACCTGAATGTATTTCTCATATGAAGTATTCCTGTCATTTTGCAGTGAAACAACCCCTTTGGAGACCATAACAGTACCTAAACCTTCAATTTCCTTTTCCTTTTTTTCAGAAAGATTTTGATCATCTGTAGGGTTAGTAATAAACTTCTTTACACCATCTCGCAATTGGCTAATGTCCATTACTTCACTTTCTACAAAAAGTTGATCATATGTATTTACCAGAACAATATATACATTCCTTTCTTTAATTGGTGGTGGTGGCTCTGCGTTTGGAGGTGTGGGAGCAGGAAGCTTCCTTGTAATCCCAGAGTCAATATCCATAGTTGTTGTCATCAGGAAAAAGATGAGCAACAAGAAGGCAATGTCCGCCATCGAACCTGCATTTATTTCTTGTACTTGTCTTGCCATGATTTTTATTTTTTAATTTATACCTGATTGACTAATAAATAAAACTAATCAGTCGGTTTACTATTTAAAAACTTTTGCTATTTCAGCATAGATAATGCTAACTATAGCTCCGGCTAATAAAAAGTACATAGTAAATAACATTGTATCCGCAAACTTTAATGTAGGCGGTACATTATCAGCACCTTCATACGCAGGTAAATCCAATGGTGTACCATCTGACAATGCATAAGCAATTAATACAATAACTGCTACTATTGCGATGGAAATAACTGATTTAACAGCATTTTTAGGTTGCGTAACCATTTGGAAAATGGCAGGTATTAGTGCAGCCAGAGCACCGACTATTATTAACACGTACGCCCAGCCAATGAAAATATCCACAATACTACCATATGCATTAATCTGCTCCTCGAATGTTGGTTTTTCTGAAGCAAATGTAGCACCTGAAACTTTATAGTAAAAGATACCTAGCAAAACTACAGAAATAGCCAGAATAAGATAAAGTAGTACTGAAACTAATTTTTGTGATAAACTTTTTTGCATAATTAGCTATTTTTAGCATTATATTTTACTAATAAGTCAACAACAGAGATAGAAGCATCTTCCATGTTATTTACAATGCTGTCAACTTTTGATACGATAAAGTTGTAAAAAATCTGAAGAATGATAGCAACTATCAAACCAGATACCGTAGTAATCAAGGCTACTTTAATACCGTTTGCAACTGCAGCTGGAGAAATCTCACCCATTTTTTGGATAGAGTCAAAAGCATCAATCATACCAATTACTGTTCCCATGAAACCTAACATAGGAGCCAATGCTATAAATAATGCAAGCCAGGTTAAACCTTTTTCCAAAAGACCCATTTGAACACCTCCGTATGCAACAACAGTTTTTTCAACTATTTCGATACCTTCATCAGAACGATCTAGGCCTTGATAAAAGATACTTGCAATTGGTCCACGAGTGTTACGACAAACTTCTTTTGCAGCTTCAATACCACCTTCGTCAAGAGCAGTTTCAATATTTGCTAATAATTTTTTAGTGTTAGTAGTTGCTAAACTCAAGTAGATAATTCTTTCGATAGCAAAAGCCAATCCTAAGATTAAAGCTACTAAAACGAAAGACATAAAGAAAGCTCCACCTTCAATAAATTGTTTTTTTATGACCTGGTGCATTGGCATTTCACCTTCAGCAAGTTCAGTTTCACCATCAATAACATCTTGTTTTGGCTCAACTTTTTGCTCAGTTTTAATTGAATCTGGATCTTGTTGTGCGTATGCAACCTTATTTGCTCCAAAAGTGAGCAGTCCGATCATGGCTAAAAGCGCGAAAAAATTTTTCATAGTCGATCTTTTGAATTTAATTTTAATTATAAAATAATTTAGTTTTATCCGTTTCCAAGTTTAAAAGGCATTGCGCGGAGAGAGTGGGATTCGAACCCACGATACCCTTTTGAGGTATACACACTTTCCAGGCGTGCGCCTTCGACCACTCGGCCATCTCTCCTTTACAAATTAGTAAAGGCCTTTTTAGACGTGCCGAAATTATAAAAAAAAATTTACTAAGAAAACTTATAAGCTAATAAAATGCTGTATAACAGCTTTTAAATTACTTGATTTTAGGCAAATATAATGGATTTGTTTAAAAATTGTCAATTTTTGTAGTAAAAAATTGCTAATGTTAGCCATATTTAAAGACAAAAATCATATTTTGCCCATTTAATATTTATATTTAATTGCCTGGTATACTAACTTCACCTGCAATTGATGTTTTTAAGTAAAGTTCTAACTCTGAATGTGTTAAATTTTGGCCTAAAAGGAACATTAATTTGGTTACAGCAGCTTCTGTAGTCATATCAAAACCACTTATGACTCCAATTTTATTAAGTGCAACACTTGTTTCATAAAGTCCCATTTCCACCCTTCCTGCGTTACATTGGGTAATATTTAAAATAATAATACCTTTTTCTATGGCTTCTTTCAATAAACTAATAAACCATTCAGTCATAGGAGTATTTCCTGCCCCAAAACTTTCTAAAACTATAGCTTTAAGATTTTTGGCATGTGTTATAGCTGAAACAACATGCTTATTTATCCCAGGGAATATCTTTAGAATAGCTATGTTAGTATCAAGTTTTGTGTGGGTTTTTATAATCTTTTTTTGCCTGGTATAATGGATTGCCTCAAAATTATAAACAATATGAATACCAGCCTCTGCTAAATGGGGGTAGTTAGGTGATTCAAATGCATCAAAGTGCTCTGCATTATATTTTCTTGTCCTATTTCCCCTGTAAAGTTTTGTTTCGAAATAGATGCAAACTTCTGGAACTATTGGCTTTCCTTCCTTCTGGGCTGCAGCTATTTCTATTGATGTAATAAGATTTTCTTTTCCATCAGTGCGTAAAGTTTCAAGTGGTAATTGTGAGCCTGTAAAAATAACGGGCTTGTGCAAATTCTCCAACATAAAACTAAGTGCAGACGCAGAATACGACATTGTATCTGTACCGTGTAGTATAACAAACCCATCGTATCGATCGTGCTTTTCTTTAATGATTTGAGTAAGCTTTATCCAAACATCGGGATTAATTTCTGATGAATCGATAGGTTTTTCAAAGGAAATGGTGTCAATCTTACAGCCAAACCTTTTTAGTGAAGGTACCTGCTGAATAATTTGCTCAAAATTAAAGGGCCTTAACGATCCTGTTTCTGGATCGTTAACCATACCAATAGTTCCACCAGTATAAATAATTAAAATGGAGATTTCCTTGTTCATTAAAGTATTGCTTTCTGTGTTTATAGGATATTTTGCGAATATCGACTGCGAAATTAGAAATTATTCTTACGGAAAGCAATATGATTTATATTAGCAATTAGTTGTTTAACTTAAAAACTTCTGCAGCATTATTTGTTGTAATTTTGGCCACTTCTGCAACAGAAATTTTGTGTAATTCTGCAATTTTTTCAGCAATGAGTGGGATATAAGAACTTTCGTTTCTTTTGCCTCTGTAAGGTGTTGGTGCAAGGTAAGGCGAATCCGTTTCCAAAACAATATGTTCCAATGGAATTTTCTCAATTGTTTCGCCTAATTTAGAATTTTTAAAGGTGATTACTCCTCCAATTCCCAGTTTAAAACCTCCGTATTCAATAATTTTTTGGGCCTGAGTATAATCTCCTGTAAAACAGTGAAATATACCGGTTAAGCTTTTGTCGTTATGGACATCAACTACCTTAAAAACTTCGTCAAATGAGTCTCTAACATGTATAATGATTGGAAGTTCGTGTTTCTTAGCCAATTCTAGTTGAAAAGCAAAAGCTTCTTCTTGTTCTTTGATAAATGTTTTGTCCCAATACAAATCGATACCAGTTTCGCCAATTCCATAAAATTTATGTTCCCTAAGCAGTTTTTCAATCATTTCAAGCTCTTGCACATAATTTTCAGTTACCGAGGTAGGATGCAAGCCTGATAGAGGAAAACAATTATCAGGGAACTTTTTTGTTAATTCAAGTACATCATTTATTGATTCACTGTCAATATTTGGTAAAAAGAACTTTTCTACTCCTTTTTCAGTAGCTGTTTTTATTACAATGTCAATATCATCATTAAAATGCTCAAGGAAAAGATGGGTATGAGTGTCTATAAACTTCATTTTCTAAAATTTTGCGCAAAAGTAGGGATTTTACGGCAAACAAAAAGCCTGTGATTTAAAATCACAGGCCTATAACAATAATTAACTTAATTCACTTAATCTAAACAATGCCCTGTGCTAGCATAGCGTCAGCTACTTTAACAAATCCTGCAATGTTGGCACCTTTTACGTAATCAACATATCCGTCTTTTTCTGTACCATATTTAACACATGCAGCATGTATATCTTGCATAATTGTATGAAGTTTTTTGTCAACCTCTTCAGATGTCCATCCTAGACGCATTGAGTTTTGGCTCATTTCTAAACCAGAAACAGCAACACCGCCAGCATTAGACGCTTTACCAGGAGCAAATAATACTTTTGCTTCTTGAAATGCTTCAATTGCTTCAGGAGTACAAGGCATATTAGCTCCTTCGCTTACACAAATAACTCCATTTGCAATCAATGCTTTAGCATCATCACCATTTAATTCGTTTTGAGTAGCACATGGTAAAGCAACATCAACTTTTACTTCCCATGGTCTTTTATTTGGGAAAAACTCAACGTTGAATTCGTCAGCATAAGGTTGAACAACATCATTATTAGTTGCTCTAAGCTCTAACATGTATTCAACTTTTTCACCAGTGATACCGTCTGGGTCATAAATGTATCCATCAGGTCCTGAAAGAGTAACTACTTTACCACCTAATTGGTTAACTTTGATTACAGCACCCCATGCTACGTTACCAAAACCAGAAACAGCAACAGTTTTTCCTTTGAAGCTTTCACCTTTTGTTTTCAACATTTCTTCAGCAAAATAAACATCACCGAAACCAGTTGCTTCAGGGCGCATTAAGCTACCACCCCACTCAATTCCTTTACCTGTTAATACACCAGTAAATTCATTTCTTAATCTTTTGTATTGACCAAACATGTAACCAATTTCACGTCCACCAACGCCGATATCACCAGCAGGTACATCAGTATCAGGACCAATGTGTCTTGCCAATTCTGTCATAAAGCTTTGGCAGAATTTCATAATTTCATTGTCTGATTTTCCTTTTGGGTTAAAGTTTGAACCACCTTTTCCACCACCCATTGGAAGTGTAGTAAGGCTGTTTTTGAAAATTTGCTCAAAACCTAAGAATTTAAGAATGCTTAATGTAACACTTGGGTGAAAGCGTAATCCACCTTTGTATGGTCCAATAGCGCTATTAAATTCAATTCTGTAACCTTTGTTTATTTGTACATTTCCTTCGTCATCAATCCAAGGAACTCTAAACATAATAACTCTCTCAGGCTCAACAAGTCTTTCTAAAACCTTAGCATGTTTGTATTTTGGGTTTTCTTCAATGAATGGAATTAACTTCTCAGCCACTTCCTGTACTGCTTGATGAAATTCTTTTTCACCTGGGTTAGCAGCAATCACTTCATCCATAAACTGTTTTACTTTTGCTTCCATTTTATTTTAATGTTTTAATCTTTTAAACAATAATTTAAGTTAAGTAATTTCGCACAAAGTAAGATCTTTTTACGAAACAAAAACATGAATTTGGTCATTTTTAGCTTTTTTAACAAGAATTCAATGTGTTGATAATCAGTACGATACGATTGATTGCCTAGTTGGAAATTAAGATTATGACTTTAATCATGGAGATGGAAACAAAAAAGGGCTGCAAACGAATGCAGCCCTTGCTAATTTCACTTATATAAATGGACTAAACAACACCCTGTGCAAGCATTGAATCTGCAACTTTAACAAATCCACCAATGTTAGCACCCATTACATAGTTAATGTAACCATTCTTTTGGTCACCATACTTAACGCATGTAGCATGAATGTCTTTCATGATTTTCTTAAGTCTGTTATCAACTTCTTCTCTTGTCCATAAAAGTCTTATTGAGTTTTGAGACATTTCAAGTCCTGAAACAGCAACACCACCAGCATTAGCAGCTTTACCTGGTCCATAAAGGATTTTGTTTTCAAGATAAATCTCAATAGCCTCAGGTGTAGATGGCATGTTAGCTCCTTCAGAAACTACTTTACAACCATTGTTAATTAATGTTTGAGCTTCTTCTTTATTAATTTCGTTTTGTGTAGCTGATGGGAACGCAACATCGCACTTAACTCCCCAGGGACGCTGACCCTCAATATACTGGCATCCATATTTATCAGCATATTCTTTAATTCTGCCACGTTTTACATTTTTAAGATGCATTACAAACGCAAGCTTGTCATTGTCAATACCTTCTGGATCGTAAATGTAACCGCTTGAATCAGAAAGCGTAACACATTTACCGCCAAATTCGTTCACTTTTTCAACTGTGTATTGAGCAACATTACCTGAACCAGATACAGTACAAATTTTTCCTTTAAGATCATCACCTTTATGGTTCAACATTTCTTGTGCAAAATAAACACAGCCATAACCAGTTGCTTCTGGTCTGATAAGGCTACCACCCCATTCTAATGATTTACCAGTTAATACTCCAGTAAATTCATTACGAAGTCTTTTGTATTGTCCGAATAAAAATCCAATTTCACGACCGCCTACTCCTATATCACCAGCAGGAACGTCAGTATCAGGACCAATATGTCTTTGAAGTTCTGTCATAAAGCTTTGGCAGAATTTCATTACTTCATTGTCTGATTTTCCTTTTGGATCAAAATCAGAACCTCCTTTACCACCACCCATTGGAAGAGTAGTTAAGCTGTTTTTGAAAACCTGTTCAAACGCAAGGAATTTCAAAATACCTAGGTTTACAGTTGGGTGAAAACGTAATCCACCTTTGTAAGGTCCAATAGCGCTATTCATCTCGATACGGAAACCTCTGTTTACCTGGATATTTCCTTTGTCATCTAACCAAGGAACTCTAAACATAAGAACTCTTTCAGGTTCAGTGATTCTCTCAAGAATTTTTGCGTGTTCGTATTTTGGGTTTTCTTCAATAAATGGAATAATAGATTCCACAACCTCTTCAACAGCTTGATGAAATTCAACTTCGCTAGGATTTTTAGCGACAACCTTCGCCATAAAATCTTTTAAATTATAAGCCATAGTTTAAGTAATTTAAGTTAATTATTGTTTTAATATGCTAAATTTAATTAATTTTTAATGCATATTTGATGATTAAAATCATGGAATTGACCTATCTCGCTGCTATAGTGCTTTAGCAGGGTCATGTTGTAAAAACAGAAAATTGTTTTCTGTTAGGTATGGAAAAATATTTATTTTTATTATAGAATTTGGGGGAAACCGGCCTATTTGCATTTTTGCATAATTACTTACAAAATGCCCATCTGGCAAATAAATAACTGATATTTTCGGGTTGTTTTCTTATTTTAGTAAATTTACTTTTGTCGATAAAGTAAATCCTTAACTCAATTTATTGAAAGGTTATGCAGGAAAATGCTTCAATGAATAAAACAAAGAATAAATTATTTGAAAATGATATTGAACGACTGAACTTATTTAAACTATCAAAATTATTCGTCACTACTAAAACCTATAAAAATCAACTTAACCAGGCTGCAGCTTTAATCAGGGGCTTTTTTCATCTTCATGAGCGGGCTTTTGTTAGAATAAAATATGGGAATCATGAATTCTCAAGCAGTGAGATAGGTTTTGATGAATCACCCTATAAGTTATCCAGGGCTTTTAATACTGTATTTAAAAATAAATTACTTGTTGAAGTATTTTATGATAAAGAGCTTCAAAATAAGCATGAGGGATTGTTTACAAAAACAGAAAAGGATCTTTTTTCAAAATCAGCAGCTTTGGTTCGTTCATACATTAACCAGCTTGAAGCCTTAAATGTTGTTGATGGAAGAAAACCCGAATTGGAACGGGTAATTGAGCAGCAAAAGGAAAAACAAAAAGAACTTGCCTTTATTAGTAGAATAAACGAAATACTAAAATCAGAGCAATCAGTTCCTAAAATTTTACAACAGATTTGTTATCAATTACAAGTAGAAATGCAATTTACTGATTTTTCGGTTGTTAGAATTGTTTTTGATAATGATGTTTTTTCAGCGCCTAAAGAGTTTAGTGATTCAAAAGTGCTTCATACAAAGTGGACATTAAGAGAAACTTTCACCTCTGGCGATCGTCGTGGGATAATTGTTATTTATTATTTAAAAGAATTTCCTAAAAAAGATAAGGGCCCTTTTTTAAAGGAAGAGCAAGAGCTGGTAAAAAAGCTTGCACAAATTATCAAACAATACTTTGATGATGAATTGACAAAGTCACTTATAGCCCCGGTATCGAAAGAAAAGAGGAGATTGGAAGTCCCTGAAGCAAAAAAGAGGTTTATTCAGAATTTCATGAATAAGAATAACCTTTCTCGTGATATTTTCCATGATTTAATGCCTTTTAAAGTAAAGGAAATATTGCTGTTTGCAAATATGTATGATGCTTTTAGCATTGATAAAGAAGGGCGATTTTCTGATCATATTTTAGGTGAATATTATCAGCTTAATTTAACTTCCATCCCAAGAATTACAGCAGTTTCATCTTTCGACGATTTATTTCAAAAATTGTATTCTGGTCATTATGACTTAGTTATCATTATGGCAGGTACCAATAAAGATATACCCATTAAATTAAGTAAGTACATAAAAAAGGAATTTCAGTACATTCCTGTTTATTTATTGCTTAATAATAATGCAGAGATTTCATATTACGAAAAGGCAAAAAATGAACTGCAATCCATAGAACAGTTTTTCGTTTGGAATGGCGATTCAAGAATCTTTTTCACCATGGTGAAATTGCTTGAAGACAATGTTAATGTTGAAAACGACACCAGTATTGGTTTTTCCAGGGTGATTTTATTGGTTGAAGATTCAGCAAAATATTATTCACGATACTTACCTCTTTTGTATACTAGTGTTTTAGAGCAAACCAAAAGGATTATTGATGAAATAAGTAAAATGGACGAGCTCTATAAAATATTGCGTTTAAGAGCAAGGCCAAAGGTTATGTTAGCTACCAACTACGAGCAAGCACTGGACATCTTTGAAACCTACAAAGATAATATGCTTTGTTTAATCACCGATGTTAAATTTCCAAAGGAAGGTGTTATTTCCGAAGTTGCTGGTTTTAAGTTAGTTGAGCATATTCGAAGTCGAATTAGTGATTTACCCACTGTAATTCAATCTTCCAATGTTAACAATGAATCCAGAGCTCTGCAGCTAAAGGCAAAATTTATAAATAAGAATACAGAAGCATTATTGCAGGAAATTAGATCTTTTATCGGTGTAAATCTCGGATTTGGAGATTTTATATTTAAAGATGTTGAAGGACGAAGATACGATGTAGCCAAAAATTTAATTGAATTTGTTGAAAAGCTGCATGAGGTTCCTGATTTATCTTTGCTCTTTCATGCCGGCAAAAATCACTTCTCCTTATGGTTTAAAGCAAGGGGCGAAATGCATATTGCAAAATTGCTTGCACCTTTGCAAGTTTCTGATTTTGAATCTGCAGAAGATCTAAGGCAGTACCTTATAAATGTTATAAATAATGCTCTGTATGAGCGAACTAAAGGGAAAATTGTTGATTTTACTGTGAATTCTGTTTGGAACGAAAGTAGTATTGCCAGTCTTTCTCCAGGGGCTCTGGGAGGAAAAGGGCGAGGTTTGGCGTTTATCAATTCCTTGCTTTACAGTTACGATATTTCTGAATTCATTCCTAATATAAATTTACGAACTCCGCGGACTGCTATTATTGGTATTGAGGAGTTTGAGGAATTTATTGAAAACAACGGTTTTATTGAAGAAATTTTTGAAGAACAAAATGTAAAAACAATTAAAGAATTGTTTTTTAAAGGCAGGCTGAGTATGACCCTGATGAAAAAACTCAGGGCTTTGCTTAAACAAACCGATAGGCCTTTGGCAGTAAGATCTTCAGGATTGTTTGAAGATTCTTTAATGCAGCCATTTGCTGGCGTTTTTGAAACTTATATTTTGCCCAATTCTCATGAGGATATTAAAGTTCGACTGCAGCAACTTTCTGAAGCTATTAAATTGGTCTATGCCTCAGTATATTCAAAAATTTCAAGAGATTATATTCAGGCCATTCATTATAAGCTTGAAGAAGAAAAGATGGCTGTGGTGATTCAGGAGCTTGTAGGAAATGCTCATGAAGATGTTTATTATCCTACTATTAGTGGCGTTGCTCAATCCTACAATTATTACCCTTTTGGTCACATGGAACCTGAAGATGGTTACGCAGTTAGTGCCATAGGACTGGGAACTTATGTTGTCTCTGGGGAAAAATCATATCGTTTTTGCCCGAAATATCCAACACTAGTTAATAATAGTCCTAAAGATCAGTTTAAAAATTCGCAGGTTCAGTTTATGGCTGTTGATAGATCTAAAAAAGAAGTAAATTTATTGGAAGGTGAAGATGCAGGCCTTATCAGATTGGATATTGATCAAGCTGAAATGCATGGGGTGATAAAACATTGTGCTTCGGTATATGATTCTGATAATGACTGCATTTCTCCTGGGCTTGAAAAGTACGGGCCAAGGATTATAAACTTTGCAAACATTCTTCAGTATAATTATATTCCTTTGGCAGAGACAATTAGCGGTGTTTTAGATATTGTTGAAGAAGCTCTTGGCTCTCCGGTAGAAATTGAATTTGCAGTAGATTTAAATAAGGATGAGAATAGGAGAGCAACATTTTTTCTTTTGCAAATTAAACCACTTATTGGGAATGCAACTGATTACGAGATTAACTTGGATGAGATTGTAAAAGAGCATCTTTTGTTATTTACAAATAATGGAATGGGGAATGGACTGATTGATCACATAAAGGATGTGATTTATGTTGACAGGGATTTATTTGATAAATCAAAAACAAAAGAAATAGCCAAAGAAATTGAACTATTGAACAAGGAAATGTTTGATAATGACAAAGAATACATTTTGATAGGCCCTGGAAGGTGGGGCACACGCGATCCGTGGATTGGAATACCTGTAAACTGGACACAAATATCTAAAGCTAAGATAATTGTGGAAACAAGTTTGGACGATTTTCCGTTGGATGCTTCCGCCGGATCTCATTTCTTTCACAATGTAACATCAATGAATGTGGGGTATTTTTCGGTACAACATCATTCAAGCGACTGCTTTATAAATTGGGATTTGTTGGCAAATCAGAATGTAATTAAGCAAACAAAATATTTAAAACATGTTAGTTTTGAAAAAGAGTTGACTGTGAAAATGGACGGTAAAAAAAGAATTTCATTAATTGATTGGCAATAACTTACAAGAAATTAGAACTTAAAAGGAAAAAATGGAAAACCCGGTACAAATAGATACAATATCAGCAAGGAGATTTCAATTTACTGAAACTTCATTTAATATTTTAATGCGGAAACGTATTCATAAAGTGTTGCTTATTTGCAGCAACTACGATTTTTTTATGATTGAGGAAGATGGTAGAATTGATGAGCAGATTTTTAACGAATACGTATCGCTAAATTTAAGATATCCACCGCAGTTTATTCATGTTTCAAGTGCCTCTGCAGCTTTTAAGGAGCTGGAAAACAATGATGTAGATCTTGTAATTGAGATGCTAAGTGTGGGTGATATGGAACCATTTACTCTGGCGCGGAATATAAAAAGTCAGTACAAAAAAGTTCCGCTTGTTGTTTTAACCCCTTTTTCAAGAGAAGTTAGTTTGTTATTAGAGAAGGAAGATACAAGTGCTGTTGATTATATTTTTTGCTGGTTGGGAAATGCTGATTTGTTGGTTGCAATAATCAAACTTATTGAGGACAAAATGAATGTGGCTGCTGATGTTAAGAACGTTGGTGTGCAGACAATTTTACTGGTTGAGGATTCCATTCGCTTTTATTCAAGTTACTTGCCAACTATCTATAAAATTATTTTGAAGCAATCACGTAAGTTTATGTCTGAAGGGCTTAATGAGCACCAAAAGATGCTGAGGTTAAGAGGACGTCCTAAAATATTGCTTGCGCGAAATTATGAAGAAGCTGCACGACTTTATAAAAAGTTTAAGAATAATCTTTTGGGTGTTATTTCAGATGTCAGTTATCCAAGAAAAGGAAAAAGGGATAAGCAGGCAGGGATAAAATTGACAGAGAAAATTAAGATGGATGATAAATACATGCCCATCCTGCTTCAGTCGTCTGATATTGGAAATAAAGAAATTGCAAAACAGTTAAGGGTTGGGTTTATAAATAAAAATTCTAAATCAATTCAAAAGCGAATCAGTGATTTTATTGATGAGTATTTTGCTTTTGGTGATTTTGTTTTTCGCGATCCTGATACTGGAAACGAGGTTATGCGTGTTTCTGATTTAAAGGCGTTGCAGCGAAGAATTTACGAGGTACCTGATAACTCTTTTGAATATCATATTTCGAGAAATCACTTCTCTAAGTGGCTTAAAGCCAGGGCTTTATTTCCTATAGCTGAATTGTTTAAAGAAGTCACAAAAGATGATTTTAGAGATTTGGAGCATGCCCGAAGATTTTTATATGAGTCAATCGCAAACTTTAGACTAAATAAGGGCAGGGGAGTGATTGCTAAATTTTATCGTGAAAAGTACGATGAATATCTAAACTTTGCTCGTATTGGCGATGGTTCAATTGGTGGAAAAGCTCGTGGACTGGCTTTTTTGGATTCGCTTATTAAACAACATCCTGAGTTGGATGAATTTGAAAATGTGGTAATTTCTATTCCAAGAACAGTTGTTTTATCAACAGATGTGTTCGATGAGTTTATGGAAATTAACCAATTATATGAAATCGCCTATTCCGATGCAGAAGACAATGAAATTCTGAAAGCATTTAGCTCAGCAAGAATACCTGAAGGAACCAGAAAGGATCTTTATTCAATTGCCCTTGTTAGCAAAAGTCCTATGGCAATCCGATCGTCGAGCCTGCTTGAGGATTCTCATTATCAGCCATTTGCCGGAGTTTACTCTACTTATATGATTCCACATGTTAATGATGCTTACCAGATGGTTGAAATGATTACAAAGGCAATAAAAGAAGTGTACGCATCAGTTTATTATAAAACAAGTAAAGCCTATCTGACTGCAACCAGGCATGTTATTGATGAAGAAAAAATGAGTATCATTTTGCAGGAGGTTTGCGGCCAACAGCATGGTGATTACTTTTATCCGACTGTTTCGGGAGTTGTGCGTTCGATAAACTTTTATCCAATTGAACCGGAAAAAGCTACAGATGGTGTTGCTCATGTTTGTTATGGGCTTGGTAAACAGATTGTTGAAGGCGGGCGTAGTTTGCGGTTCTCGCCCAAGCATCCTAAAAAGATACTCCAGCTTTCAGATACCAATCTAGCTTTGCGCGATACCCAGAAAGCATTTTATGCCTTGGAGCTTAATCCAGAGAAATTTATTGTTTCTACAGATGATTCAATTAATCTGGCCTCTCTTAAAATAAATAATGTTGAGAATGATGATGCACTAAAATTTGTTACCTCAACTTTTGATTATAATGATGGCACACTGAAAGAAGGTACCATTTATAAAGGTAGAAAGGTGGTTACTTTTGCTAATATTCTAAAATACGAATCATTCCCATTGGCAAAAATCCTTCATGTGATATGCGATATTGCGCATAGGGCTATGAATATTCCCGTAGAGATGGAATTTGCAATGAACCTGCCATCTTCTCCTAGTGAAACTGCATCTTTTAATTTATTGCAAATCAGGCCAATAGTTGACAACAGTGAAACTTTGTCAAGCAAACTTGAGGATGTGCCTGAAGAAGAGACAATTATATCCTCAAAAAAAGCCCTTGGAAACGGTGAAATTAAGAATTTGAGTGATATTGTCTATGTGAAGACGGATTCTTTTGATCCGGCTAAGAATCCAGAGATTGCTGTAAGAATTAATCAACTTAACGAAAAGTTTGTTAAAGAAGGAAAAAACTATATCCTGATTGGTCCCGGGAGATGGGGCTCAACTGACCATTGGTTAGGAATACCTGTGAAATGGGCAAATATCTCAGCTGCAAAAGTAATAATTGAAGCAGGTCTGCCAGAGTATCGTATCGAACCTAGCCAGGGAACTCATTTTTTCCAGAATTTAACTTCATTTAGGGTAGGATATCTAACTATTAATCCATATGCGAATGATGGGTATTATGACACTGAATTTTTAGATCGGCAAGAGGCTGTTTGGGAAGACGAGTATTTGCGTCATATAAAGTTTGATAAAGATTTAGTGGTTAAAATTGATGGAAAGAAAAACCTTGGCTTAGTAATGAAACTTATTGAACCAAAAGAAAATAGCGATATTTCGTATAGCTAGCAGGCACTTATACTGAATGGTTATCATGTAGCAAAAAATAAATTTTCTTAACATGCTAATCCTTAGTAATTAAACCAAATCATCCTTTGTTATCTTGATAGCGGTTTGGTATTATTTCGAGTCCCTAAGTCAATTATGATATTTCTGGTTAATTGGGCAGGTGATAACATCTGCCTGGTGCACTTGTCAGGTGTTGTCACCTGACAAATTAGCCTTGACATAATACTAGTGTCATGTCAAATATCAGATTTCAGGTAAAGTCATTAGACATTAGTCGCTGGATATTAATGACAAATGACTAGTGACCAATGACTTATGATTGTTAAAAATATGCTGTATATTAAAATAATACCTGAAATATCATACTTGACATAACACTAGTTCGTTGTTGAATATATTTTCCCTGGAAAACTTATTACAGCTCCTGCAAATTCAAGTTTTAGAAGGATTGTAGAAACCTTGCTCACGGGCATTTTTGCCTGAATGCTAAGGATATCAATTGCCGTTTTGCCATTTGCCCGTAAAATATTTACGATTTTTTCTTCTTCTTCATTCAATTCAACAAACAGTCGACTTTGAACTACTTTTTCTTTTTCAGAAGGTGTCCAGCCCATGATATATTCAATATCATCAGCACTTTCAATCAAAGAAGCCTGGTTTGTTTTTATCAGGAAATTGCAACCTTCAGAGTATTTATCGTTTACCCTTCCCGGGAAGGCAAAAACATCTTTGTTGTAGTTATTAGCAATTTTAGCCGTAATTAATGAGCCTCCTTTTTTTGCCGACTCAACTACCACTGTCGCATCAGCCAGGCCAGCTATTATCCTGTTACGCTTTACAAAATGGGCAGGATCAAGCACGGCAGAACTGGGTAACTCACTTAGTAAGCCGCCCTGGTTAACAATTTCTTTGGCAATGTTTTTATGTGCCGAAGGGTAAATCATATTCAACCCATGTCCTAAAACTGCAACAGTTGGTTGTTCATTCTTTAAGGCAATTTTATGTGCCTGTACATCAATTCCGTACGCCAACCCGCTTACAACTAGTAGTTTATGTCCTTTAGAACTTAAATTTTCAAGCAGCTTTTTGCAGTTTTCTAAACCCTCATGTGTTGCTTTTCTAGTGCCAACAATACTGATAATTTTTTGTTGGTTTAAATCCGCCAGCCCTTTAAAATAGAGTATTATCGGGGAATCATCATATTGTTTTAGTCTGTTTGGATATTTTTTTTCTGTATAAAAAAAGGTAGTAATGTTATGCCTTTCAATAAAACTGAGTTCGGCGTCTGTTTTTTGCTGTATTTCTTTGTTAAATACTTCTTTCGCAACTTTTTCTCCTATCCCGGGAATTTTAACCAGGTTTTGTTTTTTTTCTTTAAAAACAGCTTCAGGACTACCAACGTATGCAAGTAGTTTTTTTGCATTAATACTGCCAATGCCATTAATTAGACTAAGTGCAATCTGATATTTTTGGTTCTCATTCATTGATTTTTGTTTCTTCAATGATTTTTAGAATATGCATGTATGTTTTGTTTCTTCTGGCAGCTCTTTTATTATGAGCTATTCCATATGCTTTTGTGAAACCTCCTTTTCTGTATCTCATAAACCATGGTAAAGCAGTTAATATGGCATCGAAATAGGTATATTCCTGAGCCATAAATACCCCTAAGGTAACAAAACCTCCTGTTAGTAGTAGTGAATTTAAGCCATTTCTAAAATCTCCTGAATACATTTGGCCAGAGCCGGGTATTATTTTACTAAAGGTTCGTGCTGTTTTTGGATTTGGCCTGTATAGATTCTTCTTTTTCTTAAAAAGCTTTATTATTTCTTCCTTTGCAATAGTCTCATTATCAGGTGCTAATTTCAGAAAATGGGCTTCTGAATCATCAAATTTTTCTAAGCCAAAGTAGGTGACTGCGTAGTAGAAGTTTCTTTTGTCATTAAAATAACTATTCAGGCTGTCTGGTAAATTTATTAACTCTATCAGGGACTGATCAAACTTTTGAGTAAGCAGGAAACATTGAACTTTATTGAAGAGTATCTCATTTTTTATGCTGTCGACTTTTGCTGTTTTATATGATAGTTCATAGAAATATGCTGCCTGATCAAATTGTTGATTGGCAAAAAAAGAGTGTGCAATTTGCCTGTACAGATAATCAACTTTTCTTCCTTTTGAAAAAAACAATGCCCTTTGATACTCTTTTACAGCAAGTTGATAATTCTGAACAGCAAACTGAGTATCAGCAAAATTTATTATTTCTTCAAAATTTTGAGCATTCGCATTCTTGTGGATACTACATATCGTCAACCATAAGATGCCAAGCTTTATGATAAATTTCATCATCAAGTTTTTTATTGTATTTTTTTGCTGATTTGTGCGATCCAAAGATATTTCCAATGTAAAAAGAGGTTGCAAATCCTGCAAATACCCATCCATAAACAGATTGTTCGCCATATTGATCAAACCCGCGATAGGCTTGCCAGGCATTTACTCCAACAAATAAAAGTGATATTACACCGTCTTTCCAGTTTTTAGTATACATTTTTCCTGTTCCGGGAATTATAGTTGAGAAAAGTGCAGCTACAAACGGTTTTTTGTATTTTAATTGTTTGGCATTAAAAGCAAGTACGTGTAAATCAGCATTTTTCTTTTCACTAGTTACAGAATGCTTAAGGGCGTAATTGAATGCATTATCCCATTTCTTTTGTAAAAGGATGCTTCCTAACTGATAGGTTTCTTTATTATTATTTGCAAGGGTGGTATTTTTATCTAAATACTGATATGTTTCTTCAAACTTTTCACGCAAAATCATGTTTTTAACATATTCTTCTGCAAAATCAGCCCTTAAAAGAGGCAGGCTATCACCAAAAAAAATGTTAAACCTTTGATTTTCAACGTCAAACTTTTCAGAATATCTGTATGATTGAAGTAGCTTCAAGAGTGCTTTATTATCAGTTGAATCATAATAAACGGCTCTTTCGTATTCTTCCGATGCTAAAATATATTGCTGTGTTTTAAATAGATAATCAGCGAATTTCAGTGTGTGTTCTAAATCTCTTAAATCCTGGGCATTAGAAGTATTTAATTGAAAAAGAGCAAGTATAAAAAAAAGAACAAATTTTATCTTAACTGATAATGGTTTATTCAACAGGGTCGCTAAGAAGGTTTGTATTTTCGTATCTTTCATAGTTTTCAGGGCTTAATCTGTTGCATCGTTGTAAACGGTCCATTCCATCTATAATTCCAATAAAAATACCATGTTTTTTAATGGATTCAATGGTATAAACCGAACACGATGGATGAAATACACAATGATTTCCGTCTTGCGAAGAAAAGAAAGATTTATAGAATAAGAAAAGGCCCGAAGCAATTAATTGAAGTTCATTTGGATTTTCTTTTGCAAATACCTTATAATCAGGCTTTTGGTTTTTTGTCGCAAATAAGTTGCTAACTAGTTCAATATCTGATTTACTTTGCGAGTATGCATTAAAACCTAATAGAACAAATGATAGAATAAAAAGGCTAGTAAGAAATCTTTTAAGCATTTTTAATAAAAGGTTGTAGTTATTTTACAATTGTAAAAATCTACATTTTGTAAGAATTACGCAAACCAATGTTTAGTTTTGAGGTATTTTGTAATTGTAGTATTCTTCATCCCTACCTGTTTCGTTTACCCTTACATTTTTGTAACTGGTTAATTTATAGGAAGTTTCTTCGTTGTTTTCATAGGTAATCCGTAATACTTCTCTTGGAAATACAAATCCATCAATATTTTTATAATCTCTAAAAATATGCTTGGCAATAATTTTTTCATCAGTATCTAAAAACACAATGCTAAACAGTTGTTTTTCTTTTGTGGATACCAGAATTTTCCCCAAATAATCTTTGGTTTGTTCAGGTGGTGCCCATTTGGTTAAGATTAAGCCTTTATCACTCTTTACATTTTCAAGGTGATATCCTGCTTTATCTAATCCAAAATTATTTAACTGACCGGTCAGTGCCATATGGAAAATTGATAGGTTAACCAAAGCATAAGCTCTGCTCTGCCCCACAAGCTTTTCATTTCGGATTTGATAAATAGTTGTGTCTTTTTGAACTAATATTTCGCGTACCGGAAATCCATTTTTTATTACTAACACATTGTTATTGCTATCATAGAAAGTGGCACCCATTTGAAGCACCTGGTTTCCTTTGGTATCTTTATATTTTACTGTATATTCGGCTCTGATTCTGTAAAACTGTTGAGAATTAGCTTGAACTGAGTTCAGCAAAAAGAAGATAGTCCATCCAAAGCTTAAAAGTTTTATAATATTCTTCATGTCAGTGGTATTTACATATTTACCACTGCATATTTTATGCCACCTCCAATAATTGCACCTGTTAAGCAGCCCCAAAGTGCTTTTTTTGTTTCAGTTTTATTTCTTTTAGTCGAAAAATAAACTATAGCAACAGATACAGGTGCTGCAATTGCACCATAAGGAAAAAAGTAAAAGCCAATGGCTGAAAAAGTAAAGGTAAACCAAAAGGATGGAAAGTTTCCTGGTGCTGCAATCTCTGTTTGAGAATATGGCGTGATTAATTCAGTATTGCTTAAGTTTTTAAAATGCGGGCACATTGCATAAATATCAGTAATAGATGCATTTGGGTTAGCTAAAATAATAGCTTCTAAATCTGAAAGTTCTTTAAATTCTTGGGTAATTTTTTCTTCATCATAAGTAAATAAATCAGCACTTAGTTCAATTGCACTGATTGTTGCAAAATGAAGAAAAAGAAAGGAAAATAACAGAAGGTTTTTCATAGTTAGTTGAAAAGAAAATGCCGACGAGTGCCGGCATTGTATTTTAGAAGTAAATATTTATACCGCCACCAACAGTAGTCCATGCATGTTCAGTAAGTTTAACGTTACCTTCAAAAACCAGTGAAAGATTTTTTTTGAGATATACCTCAAGACTGACAGGTAGCCACAAAGGTACCCACATTTCAGTATCTCCTTGTGCATCTTCGCCGAAAACAAGATCCATGTCAAGTCCGGTAGTGATTCTTACGTTTTGAATTGGAAAAGTAACCAATGCACCCAAATCAAGACCAAAATGATGAAATACATGAGCACCTCCAAATACAGAAACAGATGGTTTTCCTAATAGTAATGTTTTTTCATAATCAAGACCAACATATGCTTCATTATTCCAACCAAAACCAAGTTTGAGGCCTAAATCTGAATTATTTCCAAGTCCGTAACCTCCATGGAAAAAAATCGCAAAGTTGTCTTTGCCTTCTGTAGCAACAACCGGATCAATTCCTAAAGACCAATTTCCTTTTTTTAATGTTTCGGCACCATTAAAAAGTACCTGAGCCTTGCCGGCAGAAGCAACTGCCAAAAGAATTACTAAGGATAAAATAATTTTTTTCATGAGATTCATTTTTATAATTTGAATTTGCAAAATAAAACACAAGTTTTGGTATTTTATTATGATCTAAAGTTATTTTTTAAAATTTCGCTTTATTTCGTCTATCTGTGGGTAACAATTTATTTAAAGATTCAATAGTTTTATTGAGATCATTTTTTGAGACTGCACTTAAACTCAGCCAAGGGTACTTCCCAATTTTATTTTTAGTTTTAACTGAAATTTGGATGGACCTTTTTTTCCCCATTAAGCTTTTGCTAACTTCAAAATCATAAATTGAATTTAAAGGGATTTCAAAAGCCTTATATTTTCTAAAAAGCGGGAATGCAGTATAGTTTCTAACAATTAGTTTACTGTTTTTTTGGATAGCAATGTAAATATACTCAGGTTTTAGCATTATCAGGAATAGGAAAATAAGAATTAAAGCAACTCCTAAAATCAAACTCATCAAGTTTTCAAAGCCTGTATTATTAGAGAACAATCCGAAAAAAATAAAGAACAAGCCTGTGGCAAAGGTCACTACAAATGCAAGTCTTAGTTTTGCCACTTGTAATTTATTGTCGACTAAAATCATTTATCTAATTTGTTTTAATTAAGTGTATGCTAAACTATAATTATTTCAAACGCCAGCAAAATGAATTTTAATAAAACTTACAAAAATGTTATGACAACTTTATAATAATCACTTATCGAGCGATTTTTGAATAACAAACCTAATTGTTATAGTCAGGAGGCTCAATTATATTTTTTACTTTTACAGAACATTTTATTTGAGTTATTCATAATTTTGTAAAAAAAAAATGATTCTAAGGTAGTTTATACCAATCGCAAATTAATTTTCTTCATTTACCCCAGCCCTAAAGGGAGTGAAGAAAATCAATTTGCTCCCTTTAGGGCTGGGGTAAACAAATTGATTTTCAGAACGGAGCCTCA